>CAZVRY010000106.1:0-21047 GCA_964629545.1 uncultured Verrucomicrobiota bacterium
AGGCGCGTTGCACGAAAATGGGGGCCGGAGCGGGTCTGAGGTCACGCCTCGCTAGGACTTGGACTCGCCTTCGGCTGGCGCGGGCGCGGGCGCGGGCGCCGACGCAGCCTGATCGGGGACGCCGGCTGCGCCCACCGAGGCCTCCACCCATTCGAGAATCGCCTCCTGCGCGGCATCGCCCCGGCGCGGAGCCAACTTGACGATCCGTGTATACCCGCCCCGTCGCTCTTTGAAAAGCGGCGCGATCTCCTTGAAAAGAATGCGACAGGCCGCCTCGTCCTGATGCAGGCGCGCCGAAGCCAACCGCCGCGAATGGAGCGTGCCCGCCTTGCCCAGCGTCACCACCTTCTCCGCCACCGACCGGGCGGCTCGGGCCTTGGAGAGCGTGGTCGTCACCCGCTTGTGTTTGATCAGGCTGCAAATCAGGTTGGCCAGCATCCGGTTGCGATGTTCACTGGTCCGGCCCAGCTTGGCAGTGCGTTTCAGGTGGCGCATGGCAATTCCTTAAAGGGTCTTCGGTTCTTCCTTCGGCACTTCCAACAACATGGGATCCAGGCTCATGCCCAGGGACAACCCCAGGTTCGCCAGCTTGTCCTTGATCTCGTTCAACGACTTCTTGCCGAAATTCCGGTATTTGAGCATCTCCTGCTCCGTCTTGAGGGCCAACTGGCCCACCGTCGTGATGTTGGCATTGTTCAAACAGTTCGCGGCCCGCACACTCAACTCGATCTCGTTCACGGACATCGCCAACAACTTCTTCAGCTTCATCTTCTCGTCATCCACCGGACGCGAGTCCTCCTCGAACATCACCGCGTTCTTGTCGTAGCCGACAAACACATCCAAATGATGCTGCAAGATCGCCGAGGCCTGCGTCAACGCGTCGTCCGGCGACATCCGCCCATCCGTCCACACCTCCAGCACCAGGCGATCGTAGTCCGTCCGCTGGCCCACGCGCGCCGCTTCAACAGCATAGCGCACCCGGCTCACGGGCGAGAAAATCGAGTCGATCGCGATCACCCCGATCGGCTGGTCCACCTTCTTGTTCTCGTCCCCAGGACAGAAACCACGACCCACCCGCACCTCCAGCTCCATCAGAAACTTGCGCTTCTTGTCGAGGGTGCAAATGAGCTGATCCTTGTTCACCAACTCCACGTTCTGGTTTAACTCGATGTCCCCGGCCGTCACCGGCCCCTCCTTGTGCACCGATAAAATCAGGGTCTGCGGATCGCGGCTGTGGGCCCGGAAACGCACCTTCTTGAGGTTGAGCACGATCTCCGTCACATCCTCCACCACCCCCTCAATCGTGCAGAACTCATGCGGGGCCCCGTCGATCTTGACGGAGGTGATGGACGCGCCCTCCAACGAGCTCAGGAGGACGCGACGCAGGGAGTTGCCAATGGTATGACCGTAACCCGTTTCAAAGGGTTCGGCGATGAACTTGGCATAGATAGGTGTGGCGCTGGTGTCATCCTTGACCAAGCGCTTAGGCAATTCGAAACGACCGAGACGGACTGGCATACGTGTTAGTTGGCAATTGTAACCTGGCCCAATCCCCGATTCCCGACGGACATCAGGCCCATATAATTGCACTGGCCCCCACCCGGGAGCCGGTTCAGTGTTAACGGGAATAAAACTCGACCACCGCTTGCTCGTTGGCAATCGGCTGAATGTCCTCACGAGAGGGCACTCGCACCACCGTCCCCTTGAACGCGTCCTTGGCCAAGGTCAGCCAGTCCGGCACCGGCCGACTGGTCGACAACTCCAGCGCCTTGGTCGCCATCTGCCGCGACACGTTGTGATGGCGCACCTCCACCACATCGTTCACCCGCAGACTGTACGATGGGATCGACACCTTGCGGCCGTTGACCAGAACGTGCCCGTGCGACACCATCTGCCGGGCGGCCGGCCGCGTGGTCCCAAACCCCAACTGGAACACGACATTGTCCAACCGCGTCTCCAACAACTGCAGCATCGTCTCGCCCGTCACCCCACGCTTGCGCAGGGCCCGCTCATAAATGTTGCGGAACTGACGCTCCTGCAGCCCATAGTAGTAACGCAGCTTCTGCTTCTCCATCAGCCCCAGCGCATAGTCGGTCACCTTCCGCCGGGCCTTGGGACCGTGCACGCCAGGGGCGTAGCTCCGCCGTTCCAGGTATTTGGACGCGCCGAAAATCGGCTGATTGAAACGACGACTTATCCGAACGCGGGGGCCAGTATAACGAGCCATAGAAAAATCAGGGTTCTCAGGGGGCAACAACCACCAGGGTTACACGCGACGCTTCTTGCGCGGGCGACAACCATTGTGCGGCACCGGCGTCACATCCTTGATCGTCGTGATCTCCAGGCCAATCGCCTGCAACGCCCTCACCGCCGACTCTCGCCCAGACCCCGGACCTCGCACCTTCACTTCCACTTCCTTCATGCCGTGGGCCATGGCCTGACGGGCCGCGTCCTGCGCCACCTGCTGGGCCGCAAACGCCGTGCTCTTGCGCGACCCCTTGAACCCAACCCGGCCCGCGCTCGACCACCCAATCACATTCCCGTGCATGTCCGTAATGCTCACGGTCGTGTTGTTGAACGTCGCCAAAATGTTCGCCACCCCGGCCACGATGTTCTTCGAGTGCTTGGCCTTGATGATCTTCTTGCCCGCCATCTCGTCGGCCAACAACTCCGCCGCCGTCGGCGCCGTCGCCGCCGCCGGCACCCCGGGAGCAGCCCCCGCCTCCGCCGCCGCCGCGCCTGCTTCGACCGGCTTGGCCTCCCCCTTGGATTCGCCCTTGGCCTCGGCCGGCTTGGCCGCCGCCGCTTTGCCGCCTTCGGCGCTCTCCTCCGCTTTCTTCGGCGCCTTCGGGGCCTTCGGCGCCTTCGGAGTCTTGGGCGCGGCGCCCTCGGCCGCGACTTCCGCCGACTCCTTCTTGGGAGCGGGCTTTGGGGTCTTGGTTTCGTCAGCCATACATTATCATCAGTGAATGCCGGTCTTGGCGTTCGGATTGCGCTGCACGCCAATGGTCTTGCGCGGCCCCTTGCGAGTCCGGGCGTTGGTTTGGGTTCGCTGCCCGCGCACCGGCAAACCACGCAGGTGACGCATGCCACGATAACACTTGATGCTCTGCAACCGTTTCAGGTTCAGCCCGATCTCACGCTTGAGATCGCCCTCGGTCACATACTTCCCATCCTGAATCGCATGCACGATCTGGGACAACTGCTGTTCCGTCAGGTCCTTCGCCCGAATCGAAGGATCGATCATCGCATGTTCCAAGATCGCCTTCGAGTTCACCGGCCCAAGGCCGTAGATGTAGCGCAGCGCAATGTCGATGCGCTTGTTCGCGGGGATGTCGACGCCGAGAATGCGTGCCATAGGTAAAGAGTAAGTTGCCGGGTTGCTGGATGGCGTCTAGCCCTGACGTTGCTTGTGGCGCACGTTCGAGCAGATGACGCGGATAACGCCCTTGCGCCGCACAATTTTGCAGTGCTCGCAGAGCCTTTTAACGGACGCGCGTACTTTCATGTGACATTCTTCGTTACTTGCACAATTCGGCCCGACGACAAGTCGTAGGGCGACAGGGCCAGGGTGACCCGATCGCCAGGCACCAACCCAACCATCGCTAACCCCAGCCGCCGCGACCCATGCCCAACCAACCGATGCCCGTTCGGCAGCCTCACCCAAAAGGCCCTCGCCGACAACACCTCGGTCACGACGCCTTCGGCAACAAGCTCGGCTTGCCCAGGCACGTCAAAATCTCCGGCTCGGATTCCGTGATCAACACGGTGTGCTCAAAATGAGCCGACGGCTGGCGATCCCGGGTCACTACCGTCCACCCGTCCGACAATACCTGCACCGCCGGACCTCCCATGTTCACCATGGGCTCAATCGCAATCGTCATCCCCGGCCGCAGCTTCGCCGACGGCTTGCCGTCCACGTAATTCGGGACCTGCGGCTCTTCGTGCATCGACCGCCCCACCCCATGACCCACGAATTCGCGCACCACGCTGTAGCCGTGGCCTTCCACAAACGTCTGAATGGCGCCCGATATGTGCGACACCCGATTGCCAGGGACGGCGCGGGCAATCCCTTCATACAGGGCCTGCTCGGTGACATCAACCAGTTTTTGAATGTGCGGCTCGCACCCGCCCACCACCACCGTCTTGGCCGTGTCCCCAATGAATCCCCGCACCACCACGCCCACATCCAAACTCACAATGTCGCCATACTGCACCCGACGCTCGCTCGCCAACCCGTGCACCACCTCGTCGTTCACCGAGATGCACACGTGACAAGGATACCGCCGATACCCCAAAAAGGCGCTCCGCGCCCCGTAATGCTTGATCCGCGACGCCGCAAACGCGTCGATCTCCCGCGTGGTCACCCCCGGCCGAATCCACGACCCCACCTCGTCCAACACGGAAGCCGCCACCGCCCCCGCCGGCCGCATCGCGTCCAAGTCCCGTTCGCTCTTGAGAATGATCATCGCCTGCCCGACGGATCCGCGCCCGCCGTCCGCCTAAAAACGACCCCGGATGCGGCCCTTCTTCAGGAAGCCATCGTAATGGCGCATGAGCAGGTGGCTTTCCATCTGCCGCATCGTGTCCAACAGCACCCCGACCGTGATCAGAATGCTCGTCCCGCCAAAGAACTGCGCCACTTCCACCGGTATGCGCAGCCACTGGGTCAACAGGTTGGGAATCACCGCGATCACTGTCAAAAAGATCGCCCCCGCCAGCGTGATCCGGCTCATCGCCCGATGGAGGAAATCGCTGGTCGCCTGGCCCGGGCGCACCCCGGGGATGTAACCGCCATACTTCTTCAAATCGTCGGCGATCTGGATCTCGTTGAACTGCGTCGCCACCCAGAAATAGGAGAAGAAGAGAATCATCCCGCTATACAACAGGTAGTAAATGAAATGCCCGCGCCCGATCGCCATCGCCAGCTCCTCCAGAAAAGGCTGGTTCATAATCTGCCCCAGCTTCTGCAATATCATCTCCGGAAACATCAGGATCGCTTGCGCGAAAATGATCGGCATCACGCCCGCATAGTTCACCCGCAGCGGCAGGAAGGAGGTGCCCCCGGCATAGACCTTGCGACCCACCGCCCGCTGCGCATACTGAACGGGCACCTTCCGCTGCGCCTGGGTCACCGCGATCACCCCTGCCGTCACGCCCAACAGCAACAAGACCAACGCCACCCCGTGCAGAAAATGAAACCGTTGATCCACACCCTCCGGCGGGAAAAACATGAACCACGCGTCCTGCCCCGCCCGCGGCAGCCGCGCCAAAATGCCAATCGTGATCACCAGCGAAACCCCATTCCCAATTCCCCTCTCCGTGATCTGTTCCCCCAACCACATCAGCAACAGCGTTCCCGCGGTAATCAAGACCACCGTCTCGATCCGATACCACCACAGATGGTCGCTTAACACCAAGGTCCCCTGGAAGCCAAAGGTCTTCTCCGGATGCTCCCAACCCAGCGCCATCACAAACCCCTGCCCCAAGCACAGGAGCACCGTCAGATAGCGACCATACTGGATGATCTTGGTCCTCCCCCCCTCCTCCCGCGCCAACTTCGAGAGCGTCGGAATCACCGCCGTCAACAGCTGGATAATGATGGTCGCGCTAATGTAGGGCATGATCCCCAACGCGCCCAACGCGCACTTCTCCAACGCGCCGCCTGTGAACAGGCTGTACATCCCCAGCAGGGAATCGCTCGCCGACCGGGCCGCGTTGTCCTGCACAAACTTGGCCAGCGCCGCCCCATCCAACCCGGGCAACGGCACCATGGCCACCAGCCGACACACCCCCAGGAGCAGGAGCGTGTAGAGAATGCGCGACTTCAGCTCCGGGATCTTGAAGCAGTTGGCGAAGGTGTTGGCAATGTTCTGGAACATGCGCGGAGGGGGGCGGCTGTGGACTAGGCCTGGTCAACGGCAGCCGGAGCGGCGACCACCAGCTCGCAGGTGCCCCCGGCCGCCTCGATCTTCGTCCGGGCGGCGGCGCTGAAGGCGTGCGCCACCACCGTCAGCTTTCGCGTCAGCTCGCCTTGGCCCAAGACCTTGATGCCGTCGGCCCGCCCGTTAGCCAGCCGCGTGGATCTCAGCAGCGCCTCGTCCACCCGCGTGCCATCCTCGAACCGGTTCAGACTCTCCAGGTTCACCGGGATGTAACGGGTGGCAAAGCGCGTGTTGTTAAAGCCGCGCTTGGGCACGCGCCGGATCAGCGGCATCTGGCCACCTTCGAAGCCAATCCGGATCGAACTGCCGGACCGGGCACTCTGCCCCTTGCCTCCGCGACCGCTGGTCTTGCCATGGCCGCTGGCCTCGCCACTGCCCAGCCGTTTTCGACGATGCTTCGCTCCCGGACGCGGTTTAAGATCGTGCAGACGCATAAATCAGGAAATCGGGGTTGATCCGCTCGCCGGGGGCGCCGAGCTCGCTTTCGGCAAGGCCAAGCCCCGATGACGGTAAATCTCCTCACGCTGACGCAGGGAGAACAACGCCTCCAAGGTCGCTTTGGCCACGTTGGCCGCGTTCTTCGAGCCCAGCGACTTGCTCAACACATCACGCAGGCCCACCGACTCAATGACCGCACGCACCGTCTTGCCCGCGATGATGCCGGTTCCCGGCGACGCCGGGCGCAGCAGGACCTTGGCGCCACAGTAGGTCGAGAGCACCTCGTGCGGTATCGTGGCCCCTTTCACCGCCACCGTCACCAGCCGGGTCTTGGCATCCTCCCCCCCCTTCCGAATCGCCTCCGCTACCTCCCGCGCCTTGCCCAAGCCTAAACCCACCCGCCCCCGACGATCCCCAGCCACCACCAGAGCGCTGAAACTGAAACGTCGTCCTCCCTTCACCACCTTGGCCGAGCGGTTGATGTAAATGACCTTCTCCAACACCTCGTTCTCTGGCTTCCCTTCGCCGCCACCGTCCGAGGAGTCGCCCCCGCGGGGGCGGCGAGGTCCACGACCAGGCCCGCGACCGGGCGGGCGGCTATCGTTCGAGGGCGATGGGGACTTAATCGGTTCAGACACAGGCAATATCTCCAGGGTCGAGGTTAAAATTTGAGACCCGCCTCCCGGGCGGCATCGGCCAAGGCTTTGACCTTGCCGTGGTAACGCTTGGCGCCGCGGTCAAATACTACTGTCGCAATCCCGACGGCCCGAGCCGCTTCCGCCGCCACCTGGCCCAACCGGGCCGCCGTGGCCACGTTCGCCCCCAGTCGCCCCCCCTCCGCCCGCATCGCCTTGCTTACCGTCGACGCCGCGGCCAGCGTCCGCCCCGCCTGATCGTCGACGAATTGCACGTGGATGTTGTGGCCGCTGAAGCAGACGCTCATCCGGGGACGCGCCGCCGTCCCCGCCACCTTCTTGCGCACCCGCCAGTGACGGAGGGTTGCTAATGCTAACTTTTTGTCGGTTCTCATGGGTTGATGGCCACGGTATCGGCCGTAGCGAGCAGCAGAAAATTCCTCCGGTTACTGGACCGTCTTGCCTTCCTTCCGCACCACCTTCTCGTCCGCATAGCGCACCCCCTTGCCCTTGTACGGCTCCGGCGGATAAAAGCCGCGAATCTCCGCCGCCACTTGCCCCACCAGTTGGCGATCCGGCCCCTCCACCGTGATCTTGGTGTTATCCTCCACCGTGATCTTAATCTGCTCCGGAATCGGATAGACAATCTGGTGCGAATAGCCCAGGTTCATCGTCAGCTTCTTCTCCGCCACCGCCGCCTTGAACCCCACCCCGTGAATCTCCAGCTTCTTGCTGAACCCCTCGGACACCCCCTTCACCATGTTCTGAATCAGCGCTCGGCTCAACCCGTGCAGCGCCTTGGACCGAGGTTCGTCGTTCTCCCGAACCACGTTGATCGCCCCACCCTCCAGGCTCGCCCCCGTGCGCGGAGGAAGATCGAAGGCCAGCTTGCCCTTGGGGCCCTCCACCGACAACCGCCGATCTTTCACCGCCACCTTCACTTGCGGCGGAACCACTACCGGAATTCGTCCAATGCGTGACATAGGCAACTCCTACCAAACAAAGCAGAGGACCTCGCCTCCCACATTCTGTTTCCGAGCCTCCTGACCCGTCAGGACCCCGCGCGGCGTCGACAGAATGGCCGTGCCCAGCCCTCCTAACACCCGCGGCACCTCGGTCGCGCCCACATAGTGGCGCAAGCCGGGCCGACTCACCCTCCGCAAGCCCGCGATCACGCCCTTGCGCCCCGCGTACTTGAGCTTCAACCGCAATTGGGCCGGTGTCTTGGTCTCCACCGCACAATCGGTGATGTACCCTTCCCGCTGGAGAATGCGCGCAATCCCCTCCTTCAACTTCGAGTGGCGCAGGGCCACCTCGGGCAGGAGGGCCCGCTGCGCATTGCGTATCCGCGCGAGCATGTCGGAAATCGGATCGGTCATAGGCTTACCAACTGGCTTTGGTCACTCCCGGAATCAGGCCGTTCAACGCGGCCTCCCGAAACGTCAGGCGGGAACAGGCGAACTTGCGGATGAAGGCATGCCGCCGGCCGGTGATCTGGCAGCGGTTCACCACCCGGACCGGGCTCGCGTCCTTGGGCAGCTTGGAAAGCCCCGCGTAGTCGCGACGCGCCTTCAGTTCTGCCCGCAACGCGGCATACTTCTTCACCGTGTTCAGCTTGCGCTTGTTGCGCTCAATCCACGCTTTCTTGGCCATAACTATTTCTCGGCAAACGGCATTCCCATCATCTTAAGCAAGTCCAACGCCTCGTCATCGTTGGGCGCAGTCGTCACAATCGTCACATCCATCCCCTGCTGCCGCTTGATCTTGTCCAGGTCAATCTCCGGAAAGATCGTCTGGTCATGCAGCCCCAAGGAGTAATTGCCCCGCCCGTCGAAGTGACGGCGCGAGACCCCGCGGAAGTCGCGGATGCGCGGCAAGGCCGCCGCCACCAGGCGATCGAAAAACTCGTACATGGCGTCACGGCGGAGGGTCACCCGGCACCCGATGATTTGCCCCTTGCGCAGCTTGAAGTTGGCCACGCTCTTGCGCGCCTTGTTCAGGACGGCCTTCCGACCCGTAATCAAGCCGAGATCCTTGGCCGCGTCGTCCACCGCCCCCCGCTCCAGCGTCGCCGGAACGCCCATGTTGATCACAATTTTCTCGATGCGCGGCACCTGGTGCACGTTCTCGTACTGCCGCTTCTCCTGCAGCGCGGGACGGACCTCGTCGACGTACTTGCGATACAAACGTGAGTTCATGGCAATCAGGCGGCTGGCGCAGCCCCGCGGCGGGCCACGCGGGCGTCATAGGTGGCCGCCAACATCACGTTCGAAATGTGGAGCGACCCTTCCCGCTCCACAATCGCCCCGTTGGGATGCTGCGCGTTCTTGCGCTGGTGCTTCTTGATCATCTTGATGCCCTCAATAATCACCCGCTCCTTCTTGGGCAGGATGGAGATGACACGGCCGCGCCGGCCCTTCTCGGTGCCGGTAATCACCACGACCTCGTCCCCTTTCTTCACATGAAATCGACGCATAAACTCAGATGACCTCGGGGGCCAGGGAGATGATCTTCATGAAGCGCTTCTCCCGCAACTCGCGGGCGACCGGCCCGAAAATCCGCGTCCCGCGAGGGTTCTGCTCCTTGTCGATGATCACCACCGCGTTGGAGTCAAACCGCAGATAGGAGCCGTCACTGCGGCGAATCGGATGGCGCGTGCGCACAATCACCGCGTCACACACCTCGCCCTTCTTGACTTGCCCGTCCGGCGAGGCGTCCTTGATATGGACCTTGATGATATCGCCAATGTGGGCGTAAGCCTGGTTCCGGCCCAGCACCCCAATCGCCCAGGCAATCTTGGCGCCGGTGTTGTCAGCCACATCGAGAGAGGATCGTACTTGGAGCATAGGCGTGAAATCAGGCAGCCACCGGCGCCGTCTGGTCAGCCCGCTCAAGGACTTCCACCAGCCGCCAGCACTTGGTTTTCGAAATCGGCCGCGTCTCCTGGATACGCACCCGGTCCCCCACCCGCGCCTCCCGCTTCTCGTCGTGCGCGTAGAACTTCGCGTAGGCCGTCACCACCTTCTTGAAGCGCGGATGCCGAAAGCGGCGCTCCACCCGCACCACAATCGTCTTGGCCATCTTGTCGGAGACCACTTCGCCAATGCGTTCCTTGCGGTGGCCACGCGGGGACGCGGAGGTCGCCTCCGGGTTCGAAGCGGGGCTGGCGACCGGAGCCGAGGGTGCGGGAGAAGTGTCGGACATAGCAGGTGAGGTCATCGGGCGACCGCCGGGGTCCGGCGGAGTTGCGAGAGGCGAGTTTCAATCCGGGCGATGTCGCGCCGGAGCGTGCGCAGACGAGCCGGCTTCTCGAGTTGCGCGCTCGCCTTCTGTAAGTGCAAATTGAACAATTCCTGGCGCAGGTCTCGGCCTTTGGCCTGCAGCTCCACCACGGTCAGATCCTTTAATTCGGCAATTTTCATGGACGTCTCCAGGCGCTAATGGCGGGAAATGAACTTGGTCGCAATCGGGAGCTTGCTCGCCGCCAACCGCATGGCCTCCCTCGCCACCGGCTCCGTCACCCCGTCCACCTCAAACAAGATGTTGGCCGGCCGAATCACCGCCACCCAGCTCTCCACCCCGCCCTTGCCCGTCCCCATCCGAACCTCCAACGGCTTCTTGGTGAACGACTTGTCGGGAAATACCCGGATCCACATCTTGCCCCGCCGCTTCATGTAGCGACTGATCGCCACCCGCGCCGCCTCGATCTGCTTGGTGTCGAGCCAGCATCGCTCCAGCGATTGCAGTCCATACTCGCCGAAAGCCACCGCATTGTTGCGCGAGGCCAGCCCCGTCCGGCTGCCACGCTGCATCTTGCGGTACTTCACTCGTTCGGGCATCAACGCCATAAAATCTCCTCGTCCCTCGGGGTCAGCTCACATTCGGCAACGGCGCCGCCGACGGCGTCGCCCCAGCAGGAACACTCGTCCCCGTCACCGGGCTCCCGCCCGCCTTGTCCCCTTTGTTCTCCCCCTTGCAGATCCAGCACTTGATGCCGAGCTTCCCATACACCGTGTGGGCCTCGGCAAACCCGTAGTCAATGTGCGCCCGCAAAGTGTGCAGCGGCACCCGCCCCTCATGATACGACTCCACCCGCGCCAGTTCCGCCCCGCCCAAGCGACCCGCACACCGGATCTTGATCCCCTCCGCCCCGAAATCCAGCGCGGTCTGCACCGCCTTCTTCATGGCCCGCCGAAACGAAATCCGGCGCTCCAACTGCAAGCCCACGTTTTCGGCCACCAGCTGGGCATCCACCTCCGGATGCTTGATCTCCACAATGTCGACGTAAATCTCCTTGCCCGTCATCCGGCTGAGCTCTTCCTTCAACTTGTCGATCTCGGCCCCTTTGCGCCCAATCACCACCCCGGGCCGCGCCGTGTGAATCGTAATCCGGCACCGGTTGGCCGCGCGCTCGATCAAAATTCGCGGCACCGACGCCGATTCCAGCTTCTTCTTGAGAATGCCCCGAATGCGTGCGTCCTCGCTCAACAGCTTCCCGAATTCCTTCTTGCCGGAAAACCACTTCGAGCGCCAGTCCTTGTTGACGGCGACGCGCAGGCCGACGGGGTTTGTTTTCTGTCCCATAGTGTCAGTTGTCAGTGAGGACGATCTTGATATGGCAGTTCCGCTTGAGAATGGGCCCGGCCGAGCCGCGCGCCTTGGGCTGAAATCGCTTGAGGATGGCTGCCCGACCTGCCACCGCCTCCTTGATCCGGAGGTTCTCGGGCCGCGCCTTCTTGTTGTTCTCCGCGTTCGCAATGGCGCTTTGCAGCGTCTTGGCCACCAACCGCGCCGACTTGCGCGGGATCACCGCCAACACCGCCGCCGCTTGCACCGCGTTGAGCCCCTGAATCTGTCGGACCACCTCCCTCACCTTCTGGGGAGACATCCGCACGTTGCGCGTGACCGATTGAACTTCCATAGCCTTACTTCGCTTCCGCCTTGGCGGTGTGAGCGCCGTGCTTCTTGAAAATCCGCGTCGGGGAGAACTCCCCCAACCGATGGCCCACCATGTTCTCCGTCACGAACACCGGGTTGAACACCTTCCCGTTGTGCACGTTGAAGGTCAGCCCGACAAAGTCCGGCGTGATCATCGAGCGCCGTGACCACGTCTTAATCGGGGCCTTCGACTTCGTATCCTTCGCCTTCAGGATCTTGTCCATCAGGTGCTGGTCCACAAACGGACCCTTCTTGATTGAGCGTCCCATAGGTTACTTCTGCTTCATCAGCCGACCATCGCGACGAACGACGATGAACCGGTTTGAGGGTTTGTACTTCGCCCGCGTCTTGTAGCCCTTCGCCAGGAGCCCCCACGGCGACGTCAACTGCTGCCACCCACCGCCGGACTTCGACTTCCCCGCCCCCCCGCCGTTGGGGTGGTCCACCGGGTTCCGAGCCACCCCCCGGTTCACCGGACGCTGACCGCGGTGCCGGGCACGACCGGCCTTGCCCAAAACGACATTCTCGTTCTCCAGGTTCCCCACCTGCCCGATCGTCGCCGCGCAGTTCTCATTGATCCGACGAATCTCGTTGGAAGGCAGCCGCACCTGGGCGTATCCCCCATCACGCGACATCAGCGTCGCCGCCGCCCCCGCCGTCCGCACCATCTGCCCGCCCTTCCCCGGAAACAACTCCAGGTTGTGAATCGCCATCCCAATCGGAATCAGCCGCAACGGCATGCAATTCCCAATCTCCGGCGGCGCCGTCGGACCGCTCATCAGCTTCGCCCCTACCTTGAGGCCGTTCGGCGCGATAATGTAGCGCTTCTCCCCGTCCCGGTACTGCAACAAGGCCAGCCGCGCCGTCCGCACCGGATCGTACTCGATCGCCAGCACCTCCGCCTCCACCCCGTGCTTGTTCCGACGGAAATCCACGCGGCGGATCTTCTGCTTGTGCCCGCCCCCAATCCCCCGCGCCGTTACCCGCCCGTAGCAATTGCGCCCGCCGGTCTTCTTCCGGGTCACCACCAGGCTCTTCTCCGGCCGGGACTTCGTAATCTCACTGTAGTCCGCGACCGTGATGTAGCGGGTCGAGGGCGTCAGGGGTCTGAATGTCTTTACAGGCATGGGAAGATCCTCCGCTTAGGTCAACACGATCTTGTCGCCCTTCTTCAGGGTCACAATGGCCTTCTTCCAAGCCGGACTGAAGCCGGCCTGCTTCGTCCGCTGCCGACGAGCCTTCCCCGAGACGTTGAGGGTGTTCACCGCCGTCACCTTCACCTTGAACAACTCCTCGACCGCCTTGCGAATCTGGACCTTGTTGGCCCGCTTGTCAGCCACCACGGTGTACTGGTTGAACCGATCCGACTGGGTCGTCCCCTTTTCGGTCAGTCGAACGCTCTTGACGACTTCAAATGAATTCATGGCGTTACTCGGCTTGCAATCGCTGGTCCACCGCCGCCCACCCCCGACGCGTGAACACCAAACGGTCGTAGCGCAGCACCTGAAAGGTGTTGAGACTCTCCCCCGTCGTCACCTCCACCCACGGGATGTTCCGACTGGCCAACTGCAGATTCGCATTGGGTTCCGCCACCAACAACGTCGTCCCATCCAACTGCAGCGCCTTCAAGACCCCCAAAAATTCCTTCGTCTTCGGCGAGGCCAAGTTCAAATCCTCCACCACCACGACCTCTCCCGCCCGCAAACGCTCGCTCAACGCCTTCCGCAACGCCAAATGACGTGTCTTGCGGTTCACTTTCTTCCCAAAATCGCGCGGCTTCGGGCCGAAGACCACCCCGCCACCCCGCCAGAGCGGCGAGCGATAAGACCCGGCTCGGGCCCGCCCGGTCCCCTTCTGGCGCCAGGGCTTCTTCCCCGACCCGGTCACCTCGCCCATCGTCTTGGTGCACGCCGTGCCCATCCGCTGAGCCGCCTGGTAGGCCACCACCACATCATGCACGGCCTGAGTGCCCCGGCCGTCCTCAATCAGGGGGAACTGAACGTCCAGTTCGCCCTGATCCTTCCCTTGTAAATCTTTGACGGTTAGCTTCATGGCAGCGGTCACTTCTTCTTGGCGTCAGCCTTCTTCCCCCCGGACGTCTGCACTGGACGCTTCCATCCCTTCGGACGTTTCTTCGACTCCCGAATCACCAGGTAGTCCCCCTCCGCCCCGGGGATCGAGCCCTTGATCAGGAGCAGATGATCGGCCTCCCGCACCTGCACCACCTCCAGATTCTGCACCGTGCGCCGCACCTGCCCCATGTGACCGGGCATGCGCAGCCCGCGGTTGACCGTGCCTGGAAAAAGCCGGCACCCAATCGCCCCCGAGCGCCGATGCCACCCCTTGGCCCCGTGCGTGATGTCCCCCCCGCGAAACCGGTGGCGCTTCACCACCCCCTCGAAACCCCGCCCTTTGGTCACCCCAATCGCATCCACGAAATCACCCGCCGCAAACAGGGTCGGCCCCACCATGTCCCCGGGTTTCACCTCGACGGAAAAATCCCTAAACTCCCGCACCCGCTGCACCGCCGCGAGGACCGCTCCCGGCTTGGTCTCAACCGCCACCCCGAATTTGCGCAGATGCCCCAGCTTGGCCTTGTTCAGCCGTTGGGTCTTCTGCTCCCCAAACCCCAACTGCACCGCCCGGTAGCCGTCCGACTCCACCGTCTTGACCTGCAACACCCGATTCGGCCCGGCCAGGACGACGGTGACCGGAATGAGCACGCCCTGCGCGTTGTAAACCCGCGCATGGCCCAGTTTCTTGCCCAGCAAACCCAGCATAGCCTCAGATCTTGATGGTGATGTCCACGCCCGCCGGCAGGTTGAGTTTCTTCAACTCGTCCACCGTCTTCGCCGTGGGATCGATGATGTCCAGCAGCCGCTTGTGAGTTCGCTGCTCGAACGTCTCCTGTGATTTCTTGTCCGCGTGGGGCGACCGCCCCACCGTAAACCGTTCCACCCGGGTCGGCAACGGAATCGGCCCGGCCACGCGGGCCCCCGTGCGCTTGACCGTCTCGACGATCTCGCGCGCGGATTGATCAATCACGCGGTGATCGTAGGCCTTCAGCCTGATGCGGATTCGTTGTCCAGCCATAGGAAAAGAACAGGTGACGTTGACGTTTAAGAGCGGGCAGGTTGCCGGGTTTTCGCCGCGGTGTCCAGAATTGTTGCGAGAATACTGCTCGGAACCTGCTCGAAGGTGTGCGGCTCCATCGAGTAGGCCGCACGCCCCTTCGACAACGAGCGGATCGCCGTCGCATAGCCAAACATTTCGGCCAAGGGCACTTCAGCGTTCAAACTGATGGCGTTGTTCTTGGCGTCGATCCCCACAATCTTGCCCCGCCGACGATTCAAATCCCCCAGCAAATCCCCCTGGTACTCGTCCGGCGTGGTCACCTCCACCTTCATGATCGGCTCCAGTAAAATCGGGCTCGCCTTCTTCACCGCATCCTTCAGCGCGAAAATCCCGGCCATCTTGAACGCCAACTCGCTCGAGTCCACCTCGTGGTAGGTCCCATCCACGATGTTCACCTTCACGTCGATGATCATGTACCCCGCCAGGACCCCGCCCTTGATGGCCTCGTTAATCCCGTCAATCACCGGCGAGATATACTCCTTGGGGATCGCGCCCCCGACGATCTTGTTGAAGACCTCGATCCCCTTGCCCTTCTCGTTGGGCTCAATGGTGATCAAACAGTGGCCATACTGCCCGCGTCCCCCGGACTGGCGAATGAACTTGCCCTCGCCCTCCGCCGCCCGCGTGATCGTCTCCCGATAGGCAATCTGCGGCGCCCCCGCATTCGCCTCCACCTTGAATTCCCGGAACAGCCGATCGCGGATGATCTCCAGATGCAGCTCGCCCATCCCCGCGATGATCAGTTGGCCCGTCTCCTCGTTGGTGAACACCCGGAAGGTCGGATCCTCCTCCGCCAACCGCTGCAACCCCTCCGACATCTTGTCGCGGTCCATCTTGGTCTTCGGCTCCACCGCCATGCTAATGACCGGCTCCGGAAACGTCGGCGGCTCCAACAGGACCTGGCAACCCTCGTCGCACAGCGTGTCGCCGGTCGTGATGTTCCGCAGTCCCACCAGCGCGGCGATGTCACCCGCGTAAACGGTCTCCACGTCGATCCGCTTGTCCGCCTGGATCATCATCACCCGGCTCACCCGCTCGCGCTTGCGCGTGCGCGGGTTGTAAATCATGCCTCCCTTCTTGAGCTGACCCCGATAGACTCGGAAGAATACCAGCTTGCCCACATAGGGGTCGGTCCACAGCTTGAACGCCAGCGAGCAGAATTTCCCGCTGTCGTCCGTCTCCACCTCGACCGCCTCGCCATCATCAACGTTCTGCCCGGTGGCCGCGGGAATGTCCATGGGCGAGGGCAGGTAATCCACCACCGCGTCCACCAGCGGTTGCACCCCCTTCTTCTTGAAGGCTGAACCGCACAGCACCGGCACCATCTCCAACCGACAGGTCAGCCGCCGAATCGCCGCCTTCAGGATCTCCGGCGTGATCTCCTTGTCCTCAATGACCAACTCCGCGATCACGTCGTCCTTGTTCGACACGGCATCGATCAGCTCCGCCAGGTAAGCCTTGGCCTCGTCCCGCATCTCCTCGGGCACCTCCCCCACCGTATACTTCAACCCCGTCGAATCCGCGTCATCGTAAATGATCGCCCGCTGGTTGATCACATCCACCACCCCGCTCAACGTGTCCTCCCGCCCGATCGGGATGGCGACCGCATACGCGTAGGCCCCCAGCTTCTTCCGCATCTCCCCGAGGGCGTTCTCAAAGTTCGCCCCCGTCCGGTCCATTTTGTTGACGAAGGCAATGCGAGGCACCCGGTACTTGGTCGCCTGCCTCCACACGGTCTCGGATTGCGGTTGAACCCCCGCCACCCCGCAAAACACCGCCACCGCCCCGTCCAATACCCGCATCGAACGCTCCACCTCCGCCGTGAAGTCCACGTGCCCCGGCGTGTCGATGATGTTGATCCGATGGGCCACCCCCTGGAAGGCCTTGTAGGTGCCGTCGTTGGCCTGCGTCCAGTAACAGGTCGTCGCCGCCGAGGTGATCGTGATCCCCCGCTCCCGCTCCTGCTCCATCCAGTCCGTCACCGTGTTCCCGTCATCCACATCCCCCATCTTGTGAATGAGCCCCGTGTAAAACAAAATGCGCTCCGTGGTCGTCGTCTTGCCCGCGTCGATGTGCGCGGCAATGCCAATGTTCCGCGTCCGCTCCAGCGAGTAGGGGCGGTTCGGCGAGTTCACTGACTTCGGCTTGTCCATTACGCTTTCCATCAAAATGCTGGGGAATAAAAAGGCCCCGACTCGGTCTGAGCCTTCGGGGCGGCTTGGGCCTGGGCAACCTACCAGCGGAAATGGGCGAATGCTTTGTTGGCCTGCGCCATCTTGTGCACTTCGTCCCGCTTCCGAATCGCGTTCCCCTGCCCCTGGTAGGCTTCCATAATCTCGGCGGCGAGCGCCTCCCCCATCGTCGTTCCCTTCCGGGAATCGGCAAAACCCACCAGCCATCGCAACGCCAACGAAATCTGCCGGTCGGTCGTCACCTCCATCGGCACCTGATACGTAGCCCCACCCACCCGTCGTGCCTTCGTCTCAATCCGCGGCTTCGCGTTGTCCACCGACCGCTGCAACACCTCCACCGGATTGGCCTGGGGGTTCTTCGCCACGATCTGGTCAAAGGCCCCATACACGATCCGCTGCGCCAGGCTCTTCTTCCCGCGCTCCATCACCACGTTCACCAGGCGCGACACCAGCACGCTGTGATACTTGGGATCCTGATCCACCGACCGCCGTGTTGCTTGCCGTCTTCGTGACATGGGCTTCGAAAAAAGTTGATCTGATTTCCCCGCTCGCGGGACCCTACGCAGCCGGCTTGGCCGCCTTCGGTCGCTTCACGCCGTACTTGGAACGACTCACCCGGCGCTTCTCCACCCCCGCCGCGTCCAGCGTCCCCCGCACAATGTGGTAGCGCACCCCGGGCAGGTCCTTCACCCGACCGCCCCGCACCAGCACGATCGAGTGCTCCTGCAAATTGTGACCCTCGTCCGGAATGTAGGCGATGACCTCGTGCCCGTTGGTCAGGCGGACCTTGGCCACCTTCCGCATCGCAGAGTTCGGCTTCTTGGGCGTCCGCGTCATCACCTGAATGCAGACGCCGCGGCGGAAGGGCGCCCCCTCCAGGGCCGGAGCCTTCGACTTGAAATTCAGCTTCTCGCGCCCTTTCCGGACAAGTTGGTTGATGGTCGGCATTCGCGACGGCGTTTCAAAAAATCGGACGTTGACTGTTCCGCACCCCAGATCCGGGGAAACGGAGCGCAGATGTTATCAGTGGTCTCCCCGGATGCAACAAGTAAGTGAGATTTTTTTGAACATTTTGCCACCATCCCCCACCGCAGCCTCAAACCCCTATCCCAAGCCGGTTTTCTCCCTCTGCTGCACCCCTCCCACCCCCCAATCCCAGACCGGTTGGCCCCCCCAGCGGCCCCATTCCTGCTCACACCTCTCGTCCTCCCTCAAACCCGCAGCCCCAACCGGCCGGCAAACCTCCCGGCCGCCGCCCACTCGCCGCTTCACGGGGTCCTCGACACAACCCGGAACTCAACGCTCGACCGCGCATCACCACGACCGCCCGAACTTCCATGCCAGCCGCGAAACCGCGCGGGGAATCGGGCGAAACGGAGAACAGAGGGAGACAATGGGGTCCGGTCTCGCAGCCTGAGGCGCGCCTCGCTCCGCGCTGATTTGCGCTGCGCCAGCCCCCTTGGCGAACTTTGTCGGCGCTGCCTAAAAATCGCCAGACCTCCCCGACATCCGCCTCCGCCCCGAACTCTTGCTGTCTTATAACCATCTATCTTCAAAGACGATACATGTTCGATCAAGAGCCGCGTCCACTCCTGGCACCCCGTTTGCTTTGCCCGCCGCCGTGATCGCCAGAGGTTCATCACTCGCCCAGGCTCCCCAGGGTCACCCTCAAGGTGCCGCCGCTTGGGATCGACGCCCGATCAGGCCCTCCAACAAGCCTGGAGCCCATGATGAAGCTTTGCTCCGACCCTAAAAACCCACGCGTAACCCCATGAAGAAAATAGAAGCCATCATCAAGCCCTTCAAGCTCGATGAAGTCAAAGATGCCCTCCACGAGGTCGGCATCGAAGGAATGACCGTCACCGAAGTGAAGGGATTCGGACGCCAGAAAGGTCATACCGAGATCTACCGCGGGAGCGAGTACACCGTTGATTTCCTCCCCAAAATCAAAGTCGAAATCGTCCTGCCCGACGCGCAGATCGACGCCGCCCTGGGGGCGATCCTCAAGTCGGCCAAGACCGGTAAAATCGGCGACGGCAAGATCTTCGTCTCCGATGTGAACGAGGCCGTGCGGATCCGGACCGAAGAACGCGGCGAACAAGCCGTTTGAACCCGCTCCCCCCACTCGCACTTACCTCAGAACTCCACCCTGCTCATCCACTCATGAAAAACATTATCCTGCTCCTCACAACCCTCCTCCTCGTCGCATGTCCCGGTTGGGACGCCGCCGCCGCCGAGGCGGCCGCCCCGCAAGAACCAACGCTCGAACAACGGGTGGCCGACATCGAGGCCTACATGAATAACGTCGGGCGCACCCCCGACGTCGCCTCCAAGGTCCCGGGTCCGGGCCCCGGGCACAACGCCTGGCAAATGACCAGCACCGCCCTCGTCCTCTTCATGACCCTGCCCGGCCTTGCCCTGTTCTACGGCGGGCTCGTCCGCCGCAAGAACGTCCTCTCCGTCATGGCCCAATGCCTCGGCATCGCCGGACTCGTCACCATCCTCTGGTGGGTCTGCGGCTACAGCCTCTCCTTCTCCTCCGGGTCCTCCTTCCTCGGCAACCTCGATATGGCCTTCTTCAAAGGCGTCAACGGCGGCGAGGTCGGCCAGGGCAGCAACTGGATCTCCAACAACGTGTGGGCCATCTTCCAACTCACCTTCGCCATCATCACCCCAGCCCTCATCGTCGGCGCCATCGCCGAACGCATGAAATTCTCCGCCGTCCTCCTGTTCGTCACCCTCTGGATGTTCGCCGTCTACTTCCCCCTCGCCCACATGGTCTGGGCCGCGGACGGCCTTATGTGCGGCCCGCTCAACAGCAACGCCGCCATCAAAGCCCTCGACTTCGCCGGCGGCACCGTCGTCCATATGTCCTCCGGGTGGTCCGCCCTTATCCTCTGCCTCATCCTCGGCAAACGCCGCGGCTACGGCAAGGAACCCATGCCCCCACATAGCATGGTCCTCTGTATGATCGGCACCGGCATGCTCTGGGTCGGTTGGTACGGCTTCAACGCCGGCAGCGCCCTCGCCGCCGACGGCATCGCCGCCCAGGCCTTCACCACCACTACCCTCGCCGCCGCCACCGCCGGCTTCGTCTGGGGCATGGCCGAATACATCATCAAAGGCAAACCCAGCATCCTCGGCTTCTGCTCCGGGATCGTCGCCGGCCTCGTCGTCATCACCCCCGCCTGCGGCTTCGTCACCACCAGCGGCGCCATGATCATCGGCATCGTCGCCGGGATCATCCCCTTCCTCGCCTGCTGGAAACTCAAGTCCGCCCTCGGCTACGACGACGCCCTCGATACCTTCGGCGTCCACGGGGTCGGCGGAACGCTCGGGGCCCTCATGACCGGCCTCCTCGCCTCCAAAGAGGCCAACCCCCTCGTCGAAGGGCTGTCCCAAGGGTTGCTCGGCCACCAAATCAAAGCCATCCTCCTCACCCTCGTCCTCTCGGTCGTCGCTACCACCATCCTCGCCTTCGTGGTCAAAGCCATCGTCGGCCTGCGCGCCGATCCCGAAACCGAAACCGTCGGCCTCGACCTCACCGAACACGGCGAGGAAGGCTACCACGGAGCCTGATCCAAACCATGGGCGGGCCGGGGACGCTGCGAACGAACTCCCGGCCCGCCCACCCGTCAGAGGGCCTTTCAGGCCTCCCGCGGCGCGAACAGCACACCAACACCGATCAGCAAAATCAACCCTACATTACCCATGAGCACTCCCAAACAAGTCCTCGACACGGCTAAGAAGGCCGGGGCGAAGAT
>CAZVRY010000107.1:0-21043 GCA_964629545.1 uncultured Verrucomicrobiota bacterium
GACGGCAGCAGCGGGAGCTACGTGGTGACCGAGGATCTTCGGTTTTTGGCCGACGAGTGGCGGTACATCGCGGACTTGGCCTACGGCTCGAACGTCGTGCGGCGAGCCTACGCCTGGGGCCTGGACTTGAGCGGTTCGATGGACGGGGCCGGGGGCGTCGGCGGTCTCCTCTGGATGAGCGGCGCCACCGACGGCACCCACTTCGCCGCCTACGACGGCAACGGCAACGTCACCGCCCTGGCCAAGGCCACCGACGGCACCGTTGCCGCGAGCTACGAATACGGGCCCTTCGGTGAGGTCCTCCGCCTGAGCGGTTCCGCCGCCAAAGAGAACCCCTTCCGGTTCTCCTCCAAACGGGCCAATGACACGACGGATCTCGTGCTTTATGAATACCGCGCCTATCGAGTCGCCTCAGGAAATTGGACCAGCCGTGATTTGCTCGAAGAGCTGGCTGGCTGCATGAACCTACACGGAATGGTTGACAACGACCCGATTGGTTCACTTGATCCCATCGGACCCCAGGAATTCGAATTTGAAATCGTTCGTGGCAAGGACGGCGCGTGGGGAGACCCAAGAGCCAATTTCAAGAGGAGCTCTGGCAGCAAGGGCACCACATCAGCAACAACGACCCTAATTGGCGACGGACCAACGCGGGGCTATTGCTGTAATACGCCCAACACGAAAAGCGCCGACAATGATAACGCTGGTTCGATCATCGTATATATGACGGACGCGCCGAAGGGCACCTACGCAATCACCGTCGACTTCAGCGGCACCCTTGATATCAATACCAGCGCGCATGATCGCGAGGACCCGTTCTTTCACGCGGGAGCCGTTGCGCGATTCACCGCCACCGGTTCGGGTCTCGCGATGGGAGGCTCAGTGTCCGCACCCGGGCCATCCGGAAAGCGATCATGGCATGATGCGAAGACTGTTGTTGCGACCGTTTGCTCTCGAAACGCCTCCGGTCCGCGAAAGAAGCCGTGAGCCAGTCCCTGGATCTGACGCACGCTGAGTTTTTGTCCACCGAGGGCACGGACGAACTGGTCCAGATCGGCCCCCGAAACCCCCTTCATGCGCCTAAGCGGGCGGAGGGTGTAGAGGTAGGAATAGACCGGGAAGGCCCCGGTAAAGAGCGCCTCGCTCACGACCGGGCTCAGTTCCTTGAGCAAACCCAACCGCAGGCTCACCCAGGCCTGGCTGCGGCCCAGTTGCTCGGCGATCTCGCTGACCGTCAAACCCCGCTCGGCGTGGAGTCGGTTGACGAAACGGGCCTCTTCGAGCATGGACAGGCTGTGAGGACGGGCCGCACGCAACAACTCGAAGATGCCGACCACCTCGTCGCTGCCCCAGGAAGCGAACGGGACGACATGGAGGTGGAGCTGCCGGGCACAGCGGCAGCGTTTGAACCCATCCAGAACGATGGGAACTTGCGCACAGATCACGCCCCGGAGTGGTTCCCGGATGCCTTCCCGAGCGATCGAGGCAAGAAGCGTCGCCTCCAGGCCTGAATGCGGCAGCCGATAGCCCTCGTAACGGAGGTCCAAATGGATCAATTCGAGGTCGAAGACCCCGGTCGACGCGTTGTCAGGGAGGTGCGGCATGCAACCAGGCGATAATCTGATCGATCCGCCGCGTTCGGACCATGCGGTGTTGTCTCAGGGCCCGGGCAAGCATCTGGTCAATCTCGGTCCAGCCGACCGGGCGACGCTCCAGAAGGCTCGTCACCATGCGGACGTGAATGAGGATCGGGGGCGGCTCCGCTGGTAGCGGGTCGGGCGCCGGAGAGGGCGCAGGGACGTCAGCCACACGTCGGGACCGCCGTTTGGCGTTGAGGGTCCGCTTCTTGTCCTTACCCGCCTCCTCCCGGTCGTAGGCGATGCTGCGTTGGGTGGATTGCCAAAACCCCAAGCTCCGGCTATGGACTCCGATCTTGTTTAAGCGCCCTTGCTTTACCGAACCGGCCCCAGGCTGTCGAGGTAGGGCAAGGGGTTTTCTCTTCCCTCCCAGATCATCCCGACCTGCCACGCGGCCGACGGGACCACCCAGGCCGCTTCGTTGTTCGTCGCCGCGCGCGGGTGATGCAGAAGACTCTATAATGACAACACAACCACTGCTTAAAACCGCAGCCGTCCGAGTTCCGCGCTTGACCTCCAGGGTGGGTTAGGCGCGTATGGCATCTGGAAGAAGATGAATGCGTGGGGACATTCAAAGGGAGGACAGACCCGAGATATCGTATGGTTCGGCCCATGGTTCCGAGCCCTCCCGCGCGAAGGTCGCCTCACATGCTCCGACACTGATAACCCTCCACCTCCTGAAGTATGAAAGCCATGTTCGGACCGAACGCCAAAGCCCTGGTGAGCTTGCTCCTGCTGGTCGTCTTCGCCGTGGACTTGGCCGCCAAGCCCCGGACTCCGAGACCGAGGATGCCCGAGGGGCAGTCGGCGGAATACCGGTTTGACCGTCCAGAGGTTGCGGGCCTTCAGCCGCTACCCCTGGGTGCCGTCAATCTCCAGTGGGTTGAGAGCTTCAGCGGCTACGCCCTCAGGATGGCGGGGTCCAGACCCTCCTTGCTCGCCCTGCCGCAGAGCAAGCCCTCGGGCGATGCTATGCTGTCACCGGAGGAAGGAACGATTCGCTTCTGGGTTGCGCCAGAATGGGATAGCGAGCAGGGGCCGGGCACTGATGTGTGTCTGCTGACCATTGGGGCATGGTCGGATCGAGTCAGCCAGGGTTGGTGGTCCCTGGTGGTCAGTGCCGACGGCAAGACCGTGGCCTTACTCGCTCTGGCGGAGACGGGAGCCGAGGCGGTGCTCAAAGCTCCGATTGACTAGAGGAAGGATGAGTGGCATCTGGTCACCATGACGTGGTCGGCGAAAGCGGGCACGGCCCTTTGGCTCGACGACGGCCAAGCCGCCACCGGAGTGGCGGTCCCGTTGGCTCCACTGACCAAAGCGGAAGGCACCCCCGGCTTGTGTCTGGGCAGCGATCCGAACGGTAAGAGCCTGGCCCAGGCTCAGTTCGACGAGCTGTTCCTCTTCACCCGCACATGCACCACGGAGGAGATTCAGGCGGAGTTCAAACGCACCGCACTCCAGACCACGTTGGGCCCCGTAACCGTGGAGGAAGACGCCATCATCCGGGCCGCTGCTGCCGTGGCACAACCGCCGGTTCCGGCCCCAACGGGACCGCAATTGGACGGTCCGCAACCAGCGGCTTGCGAGCCACAGCTAACTCTCACGCGCGAAGGGTCATCCGTGAGGATTACAATCGTTGCCGTCCCGAACGAGATCGACGACGTATTTGTCTGCTTTGCGGTTCAGGGTGTGTCGCTGGCTGACTCGCAATGGCAGATCGCTTGTAGGGGAGGAAGCGGCGACCAATTCGTTTTCCACGCAGACGCTTCCTCCGAACTCTATGTTCTTGCCGCCTGCCGACAGGATGGCGATGGCGATGGCCTCACGGATGCATACGAGCAATTGGTGAGCAAAACGGATCCCGACAACCAGGATGCGGATGGAGACGGACTAATTGATCCTTTCGACGATAATGTCCTGGTCAACGATCCGCAGCAGGATTTCGGGAGGGAGCAGAACACGCAGTTCGAATCGTCGTGCGCGGTTGTAAATGGGAAGGTGGTCGTAGCCTTTGTAGATTCCAACGAAGGGGTTTACGGGCTTGGGTACTACCAGGTTCTTTCACCGCTCTATCCAACCAACGCGCCGCGGATGGCGGCGTGGTCCGTTTCAGAGGACGGCGGCAAGTCCTTCGTAGATCATGGGGCTCCACCACTGAGCAGGGCAGAGGGCCCCACGACTGATGATGGTGACGCTGGCGACCCGGTTCTGGCCGTGGACCGCGAGTGGAACGTTCTTTACCTGGTCGGGACCTCCCCACGGAACGCCGGAAACCACGGCTTTCCACTCTGGAAATCCGTCGATTACGGCGCCACCTTTCAAGCGCCCGTTACCGTGGGTGATGAGGTCGCGGACTCCGACAAACCATGGATTGCGGTGGATGATCTGGTGGACGCCCAACAACAGGTCTTTCATGATGTTTACATCGTGGGGAGCAGAATCCACTCCTCCACCAAGGACATTTGGCTGAGGACGTCGCCAGGCGGGAACCTCAGCACGTGGAACAGTGTCAACCTGCGTTCTCTCAACGATCCAGGTGTCAGCGATTTGGGCGCTTCGGACCTGGAAGTTGGCCCAAACCACGTGGCCTATGTCGTGTGGATCGAGCGCGAAACAGGGAGCAGCCATCCTGGCCTCAAGATCTGTCAGGTGGCCAATCACGGGCAGGACATGGGCGAGATCCGGACCGTGTGCACGTTCCGCTCGGCACTACCGCTTCTCTATCTGAAACGCAGCAACAGCGCGGCCGAGTCCGATTACTTTCGGGCTTACCCCATGCCGGTTCTCGCCGTGAATCCGGCGAAGGCCAACCACGTTTATGTCGCTTACGCCGATGAAGGAGAGGCGGCGGGGGACCGTGCGGATGTCTTTTTCACGTGGTCGATGGACGGGGGAGTGAATTGGGCTGCACCGCAACGGATCAGCACGGTGAGCCAAAACGACCAATGGATGCCAGTGCTCGCGATCAAGCCGGATGGCAATCAGATGTTCGCCGCCTGGTACGACCGTCGCCAAAGTCCCGACAACTCCAGGATCAACCTCTTCGGTCGATGGTGGACGCTGCCGACCGGGACGGCCCCAGTTGCAGGCGCCGAGTTTCGCATCACGTCGGCGGATTTCCCGCCGGTGTTTGCAGGCACACTGGCGGGAACACAGGTGGAATACACGGAGCCCGGACGTTTCGATCCTGCCTATCCCCCAGGCGACGTCAACCTGCACTGGCACTATGGCGTGCAATGGCCTGCTCCGCCGCCTGAGCCTCCAGATGAACACGTTACCTTCGACTATTGGAAGGCTCACGTAGGCGAGTACAACGGCGCATGGGCCGAATCTGATTTCGTTTACTGCAGTTGGACCGATGGCAGGCTGAACGCCGTCGGAACGAGATTTGCTAGGAGTCAGACGGACATCCGGCTCACACGACTCGCATGGCCACAATGAAGAGGCCTCCCTTTGCCATGAAATCGTCCAGTTTGTCGGCATGGGTCGGGGTGTTTGTTCTGGCCTGGGAACCCACAGGGCAATGCCAGGCGAGTTTCGAATTGCGGAACCTGCATACGACGGCCGGGGTCGATGCTCCGGTGACGGACGGCGAGGGAATCCCGCTTGCGGGAGCTAGATACCGTGCGGAATTGTGGGGAGGATCGTCACAAGATTCGCTGGCTCCGGCGGTCCTCGTTCTGGACGGGAATCGGAGGGAGATGGCACCGTTTACTGCGCAGGGGTATGTCGTCTCCCCTGTCAGTTCGTTGAGCATCCTCGATGTACCTGCTTTCGGATGGGCGTGGCTTCAACTACGTGCCTGGGACACAACGGTGGGTGCCTCGTATGAGGAGGCACTGGAGCGCGGCCTGGGCGGGTACGGAGAGTCCCCATTGTTCCACGCCCAAGGCCGAAGCGGCTTCGATCCGATCCCGGCGCCGTTGCTAGGACTGCAACCCTTCAGCCTGCGTCCGGTCATTCCGGAACGCGGTCCGGTCGCGCTCCTCTCGCTTGGCGGCGCATTAGTGTGGTTCACGTTCCGGCGCTCGAAATCAACCTCGCGGGAACCGCTGCCTCAGTCCCGAGAACCCCAGCATTAACCTCTCCGGCCGCTGGAGGACGCTGCTGACCTACGCACCGCGAATCCCGAGTCCAAAGTCGTCCAGTATCCCGCACCGTGATTCCCGCCAATGTTCGCGGGGACATCGGCGGAGAACACAACACCCATCCGCATCGCTTCGGTTTGATCCACCTTCTCCAGCAGGGTATCCATTCTGTCCATCGAACATTCTCGCAGCGGCCCCTTTTGGTGAGCAGAGGCGGATCCCTTCCCGTGAGCGCCAGCGGACGATGACCACGGTGGCCCCAACGCCCCTGACCGGCCCCATCACGACCGCCACCGTCCTCGGACCCCAGGCCGCCCGGGACTCGGACATGCCCGATCTGGGTTTTCACTATGTTCCACTGGACTACTACGCCAGCGGGTTGGTGGTGAGCAACACGACCCTGACCCTGACCAACGGCGTGGCGGTGGGCTTCTCGGGATCAGCGTGGCTCTGGCCGCAGGCGGGCGCCGCGGTGGTGAGCGAGGGCTTGCCGCATCGGATGAACCACCTGGCCCCGCTCCTGCAGGTGCAGGAACAGTCCTCGAGCGCCTACGCCTCGACGGCCCCGACGGTCCTCTACCTCTGACAAGTGACGATTGTGGCCGAAATGCCCTGGGGTGCACGGTTCCTGAGACGGGCCAGGTCATCATTTGTGCGAACCGGATAGCCAATCTCGGCCAGCTGCGAAGGACGTTGGTGCACGAGCTTCAGCACTCGCTGGACTTCTGCCTCCAAGGGTACAGACGTTGGGACTTCAGTCGGATGTATGCATTGGCCCTGTCTTGAGTCTGGGCTTCTGTCGGCGGCAAAGACCCGATGTTGGAACCGAAGACCGGGACTAGGAGGCACCCCATTTTCATTCGGCAAACTCCAGACGCGGCCGGCAGGGCCGCGAGAGGACCATCGGTGCTTGGACAAGCTGGCCGTGAGTGGGAACACGTCCCACAAGACGACGCTGTCTTCCGCTCCGCGATGGCCACGAGGGGAACGTCCCAGCCCGCGGCGCGGCAACGGCGACGAGCGAGACCGGTTAAGGACTCAGCAAGCGAACGCGGTAGAACTTCTTGTCGTGGCCCAGGGTCGAGATGAGCCGGTTGATGGTTTCGCCTGTGCCGGCGATCGGATCGCCGAGGTCGGTCCATGGGCCGTCCAGGTCGCCGACTTGGATGAGGTAAGTGCTGCCGAGGCGGGAAGGCCAGACTAGTTCCACGGCGGGGTGGATGCCGACGGTGAACTCCTCGCCCAGGCTTGATCGCCAGGGTTCGTAGAGCACCAGGTTGGAGACGCGGACGCCCTGGCCGGCAGGGTTGTAACTGCCGCCGGTGGCGCGGTCATCGGCGTCATCGAGCGGTCCGGAGGCGTCGCCCCAGAAGGTGTTGCGGGCGTCCAGCGGCTGGCCGCTGGTGTTTTGCACGCCCCAGGCGTTTTGGCCGCTGAATTGGCAGTCGTCGAGTTTGGACGCCTCGCTGCCCGAGACCATTACTCCGTAGTTGCCGCCCACGAAGGAAGTGCGGAGGGCTTGGAGGGTGCCGCCGCGTTGATAGAGGCAGCGGGAGGGTTGGCTCCAACCCAGGCCGGGATCTTGCAGCGCACAATCCACCAGGGTGACCGTGCCGCCCCAGATGGAAATGAGGGCGCCGCCGGAATTATCCCAGTTCGAGTTGACGTAGCCGCCATAGCGTAAGGTGGTGCCCGCCAGGCTCAGTTCCGCGCCAGGTCGGACGACGAGGCCGGCCCAATCGCCCCAGCCGTCGGTGCGGGGTTGGGTGGCTTGGCCGTCGTTCGCGGTATCGCCGCCCGCGCGATCGTCTCGGATGGTCGTGAACACGACGGGTTGGGTGGTCGAGCCGGTCACGATCAACCGGCCCCGGACGGTCCAACTGCGGCTATCGATGTTGCCGGTGTCGCGGAACTTGATCACGTTGTCGCCGGTGATGGTGACGGTGGCATTGGTTTCCACGCTGGTGAAGGGGTTGACCACATAGGGCATGCCGGCGGGATCGAGGCGGGCGTTGGTTTTGAAGGCGGTGGGCAGCCGCACCCCCTGGATGCCGCATTGGAGGGCCGTGTTGCCGATGATGGTGGGGAAAGCGCTGGTCGCATCGCCGATGATGCACACGGCGAAACCGGCGGCCTTCTCGATGACATTGCTCTGCACCAGGCTGGCCGAGTTGTCCAACCGGATGCCGTGGTTGCCATCCCCGGAGTAGTTGCCGCCGGTGTGGAGGATATGGTTGTAGGCCAGGCGTGGCGAGGCCTGGCGCACGGTGATGGCGCCACCCCCAAGGCCATTCCAGTACTCGTTCAAGTAACCCGCGTAGACGATTTGGCAGAAGGCCACCTCGCCTTGGGAGTTCGGCTGGTAGTAAATGGTGTTCCAATCTCCGGGCGCCGGGTCGCGTTGAACGCTGGCAGGCACGATGCCTCCCCGGGGGGCGGTGTCATAAACGGAAGTGAAGCGGATCGGCTTCTCCGGAGTGCCGATGGCGTCAAGTTTCCCCAGCACCTGGATGCCGCACTTGTAGGAGGAATTGTCCTGGTAGGCGAACATGACCACCGCGCCTGGGTCGACGGAAACCACGGCGTTGGTGGCGACGGTAAGCCAGTCGTAGACGACGTAGGGCATGGGGTAGTTGGTCAGGCGGACGGAGCCCATCTCACCGGTCAAGGCGATGCCGTTGTACCGGTTGCTCTGGGCGACCGTGCCGGTGAAATCAGGCAGGTTGGTCAGCCCGCCCGGGATGGCCGCCGCCGCCGCGCCGCCCCCGTAACGAATCAGGCAATCCCGCACTTGGGCGGCGCTGTTGAAGAAGCGCACGCCGATGTCCTGACTGTACTCGATGGTCACGTGGTCGAGGGTGGGGGAGGCGTCGACCAGGTAGAAGGCGGTCTGGGGATGCCAACCTTGCCAACCTTGACTGATATGGCCCGCGTAACGGACCACCGTCTCCTGCCAGTTTCCCGTTCCGCCCGCTTCGAAGCGGATGCCGCTCCAGGAACCGGGGGTCGGGGTAGTGTTCGCGCCATCCTGGTTGGTGTCGCCGCCGAGGGTGTCGTCATACTCGCTGGTGAAGATGACGGGGTTTCCGGCCACGCCCAGACAATCCATCCGGCCGCGCACGACCACAGCGCCGCCGTCGCGGCCGTAAGCGCATTTGAACAGTGCGCCTGCCTCGACCGCGACCGTGCCCGGCTGCTCGATGGTCAGGTGGCCGTCCCAACCCTGGAGGTAGTAGGGGAACTCGTTGCGGCAGAAGGTCACATTCCCGCTCAAGCTGCCGTTGGCCACAAAGATGGCGTTCCAATGGTTGCCGGTGCCGCTATTGCGCCGCAGCACAGGCGCGGCATTGGTGGCATACCCGCTCCAAAGCAGGGCATGGGCGGCGGCTTGTTCCACCCGGCAATCCTCGATCGTCGGGGAAGCCGCTTTGGAGACCAGCATGCCCTGGCCTCCGGAGCGGAGGACGGTCACGTTTTGAATGAGCGGGGAAGCGTCATCGAAGTAGAGCGCGGCCCCGGGATGCCAAGACTGCCAGCCGACGCTGACGTGGCCGGCGTCTTCCAGGATGGCGTGCTGGAGGTGGCCGGAGCTTCCGGGCAGGAAACGGACGCCGCTCCAGGTGCCTTCGGTCTCGTTGCGGACCATCCGCACCGGTTTGGCCTCCGTGCCCAGGATGTGCAGGGTTCCCTTGATCTCGAAGGCGCCGCCATCCCGGGAGACGGGCACCGACACGACCACCCCCGGGTCGATGGTGAGCACGCCTCCCTCGGCCACCACGAGGTTCCAATCCCAGCCCTCCAGCACGTAGGGGCTCCCTGCTTCCGACCACGTCACCGGGTCGGTGATGGTGACCGGTTGCAGGCTGTAGGTGCCGTCCTGGTGGTAGAACCGGTTGACGTAGGTTTGCGCCTGGAGGACGGATGGGCCCGCCAGGCAGCAGATTCCGACCGGGAAGAGGTTCCGAACGAGGGAACGAAGGCAGGACGAGGGGTTGCTCATGGGCGCTCCGGAGATGAAAAGGTCACGTCAGGCTGATTAGATCAGGCCACTCCTTCATCGGCTGGACCGGAGTCGCACTTAAGTCGCAGCTCGGGAGTGGTGTGCCGCGACCGCGCAGGCAATACTGGACCAGGCGCTGCACGCCCGCCGAGTCGCCCGCCTCCAAGCGCACGCTCCGATCCGCACCGAAGCCCGAGTGCTTCCGTAACTGAGGATGCGGGCCGGACCGCGTCTGAGGTCACGCCTTGCTGGGGGGGTAACAATTTTCCAAGGGGGGAAGGCAGAGGGGTCGGGTCGAGGCAATGGACACCGGTCGGTTTCGGGGAGGTTTCGCCCATGGCCTTGCCAGGTTCTTCAGTAACTGGTTCGGTCCAGCTTGACCTTGCCCCGGAAGATCCAATAGATGCTCACCGTGTAGGCGAGCACGATCGGCACCCCGATCAGGGCGATCGTCAGCATGATGCCGAGGGTCTTGGGGGAGGAGGCCGCGTTGTAGATGGTCAGGCTGTGAGCGGGTTGGGGATTGCTCAGCACGAGATTGGGGAACATTTCGAGGCCGAACAGCCCCATGAGCGCCATCATGGCCAGGCAGGAGGAAAGGAAGGCGCGCCCGTCGCGGCGGAGGTGGATTTCGCGCGGGATGTTCGCAATGGCGAGCATGTTGACGATGGCGACGCTAAAGAGCCACGGGTTGGCGCGCACGCGCGCCGCCATGTGCGGCACGTAGAGCAGGGTGGCCATCGTGGTCACGGCGTAGCAAATGATGAAGAAGATCATGCAGTTCTTGATCCAGCCGTGCAGTTGGGCTTGCAGTTCGCCCTCGGTTTTCATGGCGGCGTAGATGGCGCCGTGCATCATGAAGAGGGCCAGGGTGGTGAGGCCCACGCACAGCGGGTAGGGGCGCAGGAGATCCAGGAAGGCGCCGCCGAATTCGCCGCGTTCGTCAATGGGCACGCCCCAGGCGATGTTGCCCATGGCAATGCCGATGAGCAGGCTCGACAGGATGCTGCCGCCCGCGAAGCCCACATCCCAGGCCTGCCGCCACCAGGCCATCGGCTGCTTGCTGCGGAACTCGATGGCGACCGCGCGAAAGATGAGCGCGACGAGCAGGAGCACAAACGCGAGGTAAAAGCCTGAGAAGACCGTGGCGTAGACGTTCGGGAAAGCGGCGAACAGGGCGCCGCCGCCGGTCACGAGCCAGACCTCATTGCCGTCCCAGACCGGTCCGATGGCGTTCAACATCATGCGGCGGTGCTCGTCCTTTTTGGTCAACAGGTGCAGGGCGCCGACGCCCAGGTCGAAGCCGTCGAGCATGGCGTAGCCCGTGAACAGCACGCCGATCAGGACGAACCAGGTGGTGTTAAGATCGAGGTGGCCGAAGTTCATGGCGCGGAAGTCATTGAGGGGGGCCAGCCGGGAAGGGCAGCGCCAGCTTGCCGGTCGGGGCCAGGTCGGCGTCGTCCGGCCCGTGTTGTATCTTGTCGTTGAGCAGATAGACGAAGACGGCGAAGAGGAGCAGGTAGACGGCTGTGAACAGAATCAGCGACCCGAGCACCGCTTCCGCTTTGACCACCGCGGACAAGCCTTCGGATGTGCGCATCAGGCCATGGACAATCCACGGCTGACGCCCCACTTCCGCCGCAAACCAGCCGAGTTGGTTGGCCAGTTGTGGTCCGAGGACGGAGAGCACGAGCAACCAGAGCATCCATCGCTTTTCAAACAGCGAGCCGCGCCAGAAGTAGAGGAAGCCGACCGCCGCCACCGCGATCAGGCCGAAGCCGATGGCCACCATGCCGTGGTAGAACTGGAAGGTCAGGTTCACCGGCGGACGATCCTCCGGCGGCGTTGCGCGCAAGCCCTGGACCGGCTTGCTGGCATGGCCGTGGGTCAGCCAACTCAGCATGCCGGGGATGGCCAGGCCGCCTTTGATGGTCTCGCTCTGCTCGTCGACCCAGCCGAACAGAATCAAGGGCGCATGTGGGGTTGTGTCGTAGAGCCCCTCGAAAGCCGCCAGTTTGGCGGGCTGGTTCTTGGCCACACCCTTGGCGCTCGCGTGCCCGCTGACCAACTGGAGCAGTGACGCGATCAAACCCACGGTCAACCCGAGACGCAAGGACGCCCGGGAGAAATGCGGATGCCGGTTTTTCAGCAAGTAATACGCGCTCACGCTCACGACGAGGAACGCCCCGGCCTGCCAGCATCCGCACAACGTGTGGAACAGCCGGTCCATGGAGGAGGGATTAAAGACCATCGCCCAGAAATCGGTGATTTCGGCGCGGGCTTTCAACCCATCGCCGACGATGTGATAGCCTGCGGGCGTTTGCATCCAGGAGTTGGCTACCACGATCCAGACGGCGCTGAAGTGTGCGCCCAGGCAGACCATGCAAGTAGCGAAGAAATGCAGTTTTCGTCCGACCTTGTCCCAGCCGAAGAGGAGGATCGCGAGGAAGCCCGATTCGAGGAAGAAGGCAAAGATGCCTTCCGCCGCCAGGGCGCTGCCGAACACATCGCCGACGTATCTCGAGTAGGTGGCCCAGTTGGTGCCGAACTCGAATTCCATCACGATGCCCGTTGCCACGCCGATGGCGAAGGTCAGCGCGAAGATGCGGGTCCAAAACCGCGCCAACTGGTGGTAGAGCGGGTTCTTGGTCTTGAGCCAGAGCGCCTCGAAGATCACCAACATCACGCCGAGCCCGATGCTCAGCGGCGGGTAGATGTAGTGGAACGAAATCGTCGCGGCAAACTGGAGGCGCGACAGCGTCAGGACATCCATACGCGCAGCAAACTGCAGGAACGGGGCCGTACGGTCAACCGCTCACGCAACGCCTGGATCCGGGGTGAACGGGCCTGAAGCAACCGCGGATGACGCGGATAACGCGGATAGCCAGCAGGATTAGCCAGGATGTTTCACAGCTAGCACAACCCCTCTCCCTTTCGCCCTCTCCCCAACCCCTTAAGAAGACCCGTGGCAGGGGGTTGGGGAGAGGGTAAGGGGTGAGGGGTACGGTCGGGTCAATCGACATACCGTGGCTGGTTCCAAGTGGGTGTGAAGTATGCGAGATAGAGCTTATCGTCAGGGGCAAGGAGGAGGGATTTATGATCTATGAATTCTGATTTATGATTTGTCGGGTTGGTGGCGGAGGGGGCGTCCCGGGCGCGCGCCGGTGGGGCGGTGCTCTTCGAGGACGGGGATGCCATTGACCAAGACATGGCGGAAGCCGGTGGCCCAGTGATGGGGATCGGGGTAGGTGGCGTGGTCTTGGACGGTGTCCGGGTGGAAGACGACCAGGTCGGCCCAGGCACCGACCTGGAGGATTCCGCGGTGGTGGAGGCCGAAGTGGGTGGCCGGGAGGGAGGTCATGCGGCGGATGGCCTCTTCGAGGGGCAGGAGGTGTTGTGCGCGGACGAAGTGGGCGAGGAGGCGGGCGTTGTTGCCGTAGCCGCGGGGGTGGGGCACGCCGGCGCCCAGGCGGCGGATACCGCTATCGGAAGCGATCATGGTGTTGGGGTGTTCGAGGAAGCGGCGGAGGTCGGCGTCGCTCATGCCGTGGAAGACGCCGGAGGCGCCGCCGTCCCGTTCGATTTCGAGGATGGTTTCGATCTGGTCGTCGAGGGAGTTCTGGCCGCGGCGGAGTTGGGCGGCGGCGGGCAGGGAGAGCCCGTTGAGGCGCGGGTCGCTGCGGCACTGGGCGATGACGGCATAGGCGTAGTTGGTGCGGCCGTGTTGGGCGAGGCGTTCTTTCATGCGGGCGACCAGGCGGGCCTTCTCGTCCGGATTCTGGAGGCGTTCGCGGAACCGGCCGCCTTCGCGGGTGTCGTCGGGGACGAGTTGGCTGAGGCCGGTGCTGGAGGCGGTGTAGAGGTATTGGTCCTGGGTGATGTCGAGGTTGGCGGCGCGGGCGCGGTCGATGGCGCGGAGGACCTCGTCGGCGCGTCCCCACATGCGGGGCGAGGAGAGTTTGAGGTGGGAGATATGGGCTTTGATCCGGGCGTCGCGCGCGATGCGGAAGACCTCGTCGAGGGCGTCGAAGATTTCGAGGCCCTCGCTGCGCATGTGGCTGACGTAGCGGCCGCCGTGGGCGGCGGCGACTTTGGCCAGTTCCACGAGTTCGTCGGTTTTGGCGAAGGTGCCGGGGAGGTAGATGAGGCCGGTTGAAAGTCCGAGGGCGCCGTCGTTCATGGCCTGGGCGACGCGTTGTCTCATGGCGGCGAGTTCGGCGTCCGTGGGGGGGCGCCGGAAGGAGCCGCCCATGACGGCACTGCGGATGGTGTTGTGTCCAATGAGGCTGGCGACGTTGGGGGCGACCGGGGTGCTTTCGAGTTGTCGGAACAGGGCGCCCAAGTCGGGTGCGGAGGTTCCGCAGTTGCCGACGACGAGGGTGGTGACGCCCATGCGGATGAAGTTCTCGGCGTCGGGGTGATCGGCGACGTCATCGGCGTGGGTGTGGACATCGATGAAGCCGGGGCAGACGACCCAGCCGGTGGCATCGAGTTCGCGGAGGGCGGTCGGGGGGAGGGCGCCGAGGGCGGCGACGCGGCCTTGGCGGATGGCGACGTCGGCGCGGACTGGCCCAGTTCCGAGGCCGTCGGCCACATGTCCGCCGCGGATGATGAGGTCGAATTCGGCGGCGGGGGAGGTGGCGGGGAGGAGGCAGGCGGCGGAGAGAGTGAAGAGGAAGCGCATGAACCCGAGCATGGGAGGAGGATGCCAGAGAGTGGGGCAAGAGCCAACTCCCGGGAACCGCGGGGCAGCAATGCCGCCCTGGAACCTGTTTCCGGACCCCGCCGGTGGGGGGAGGCTGCTGGCGAGCGGGGCGCCGACGCGGGGATTGGGGCGAGGCTTTTCGGGTTGACTATTTGGAGGGGAGGAAAATGCTGGGGTAGTTCCACGCACTGATCACGACTTTAAGAACGCGCATGAAAACTCCTGGCATGGTTTCGCTCGGCATCGACGGCACCTCGGCACTGACACGGCGGCGGTTTCTGAGGGATGTGGGTTTAGGGGTGGCGACGTTCCAGGTGGTGGGGGCAGGGGTGCTGCGGGGGGCGGACGGGGCGGGGGCGAACGGGCGGTTAAACGTGGCGGGGATTGGGATTGGGAGTCAGGGGGGAGGGGACATCGACGCGGTGGCGGGGGAGGGGCAGAACATCGTGGCGTTGTGCGATGTGGATGAGGAGTATGCGGGAAAGAAGTTTGCGCAGTATGAGAAGGCGCGGCGGTTCAGGGATTACCGGGTGATGCTGGACGAGATGGGGTCGGGAATCGACGCGGTGGTGATTGGGACGCCGGACCACACGCATGCGGTGATTGCGCTGGAGGCGATGAGGCGGGGCAAGCATGTGTATTGCGAGAAGCCGCTGGCGCACAGTGTGGGGGAAGTGCGCCGGCTGACGCAGGCGGCGCGGGAACACAAGGTGGTGACGCAGTTGGGGAATCAGGGTCATTCGAGCGGGTCCATCCGGAGGCTGTGCGAGTGGGTCTGGGCGGGGGCGGTGGGGACGGTGCACACGGTGCATGCGGGGTGCGACGCGTTCAAGGAGGTGTATTGTCAGATGCGGCATTTGGGCAAGTTGGACGAGCGGCCGGAGGTGCCGAAGGGGTTGGACTACGATCTTTGGCTGGGGCCGGTGCCGTATCGTCCTTACAGTCCGCTCTGGGTGCACTGGAACTGGCGGGGTTGGATGCCGTTTGGGACGGGGACGGTGGGGGACTGGTACTGCCATGTGATGGATCCGTCGTTTTGGGCGTTGGGTCTGGAGGCGCCGTTGGCGGTGCGCGCCGAGGTGAAGGATTACGATCCGGCGAAGCACGGGTTGACGTATCCGCCGGCGGCCAAGATTACGTTCGAGTTTCCGGCGAAGGAGGGGCGGGGGCCGGTGACGGTGGTGTGGCACGATGGCAACGAGACGATCCCGCGGCCGTCGGGTTTCGGGGTGGAGGACAAGGTGCCGGGGATCGGGGCCATTCTGTTCGGGGAGAAGGGCATGATTGTGCATGGATCGCACGGGGCGGGGGGATGCCGGCTATTGCCGGACGCGTTGATGGAGGCGCATTCCGGGAGGCAGGCGCCGGCGGAGAAGTTGGTGCGGGTGAAGAATCACGCCTGGGATTGGCTGGAAGCGATTCGGACGGGGCGGGCGGCGGGATCGCACTTTGGCTTTGGCGGGCCGCTGACGCAGGCGGCGTTGTTGGGCGCGATTGCCATTCGGTTTCCCGGGGAGCGATTGGTGTGGGACAATCAGGCGGCGCGGTTTGCGAATCATGAGGCGGCCACGGCGTTGGTGGATCCGCCGTATCGGGAGGGCTGGCGCGTGTGAAGCGAGGCGGGCGAGGGTTCACGTTGATCGAGTTGCTGGTGGTGATCGCGATCATCGCAATTCTCGCCGGGATGTTGTTGCCGGCGTTGAGCCGGGCCAAGGTGAAGGCGAACACGGCGCGGTGCGTGTCGAACCTGCGGCAGGCCGGAATTGCGGTCGCGCTCTACACGGGGGAGAACGAGGAGCGATTTCCGTTCTCGGGGCGGCCCTGGCCGCAAATGCCCTTCGTGGACTTGTTACGTCTGCTCGATCCCTACATCAGCACCAATGCGCGGGCGTTTTACCTGTGCCCGGCCGACAAGCCCCCGCCGTGGAATCAGGCATGGACGCGGGTGAATGGGGGGGCGATGGGGATTCGGACCAACGAGCTGCCCTTTCCGTGCTCCTACTATTATTACCATCAGTTTTACAACGACGACACGCTGTCGCCGAAGCTGACGCCCCGGCGGACGACGGAGGTGAAGTCGCCGTCCAAGAAGGCGATCATGCCGTGCTTTGCGGAGCCGGAGAACGGGAATCTGGGGGCGCGGAACCTGGCGCACGGGAAGCAGGGATTGCCTCTGCTATTTGTGGACAGCCATTCGGCGTTTGTGAAGTACAGCCAATTGAACAAGACCGCGCCCTACGGGGAGTACAATCTGGATTGGACGCTCGGGGGGTTGAGCGCTGGGGAGGATCTTCGGTGAGGAGCGGGATTATGAATTATGATTTATGAATTATGATTCATGATTTGGGCGCCTTTGCCTGGTTTCTTCCTTGGTCGGGTGGGGGTGAGGGAGTCAGGCAGGGGATTGGGGATGGCGGGGGGCGTCAGGCGGCGAGGAGTTTGCGGCAGGCGGCGGCGAGTTTTTTCATTTGGGCTTCGGACTTGGCCTCGACGTAGCAGCGGAAGAGGGGTTCGGTGCCGCTGGCGCGGAAGGCGACCCATTCGCGGTTGGGGAGGAGGAACTTGAAGCCGTCGGTGGTGATGAACTGTTGGACTTTGCAGGGGCCGACGCGGTCGAGGCCGCCGGAGAGGCGTTGGAGGAGGGCCTCTTTGCGGTCGGGTTGGACGGGGATATTGATGCGGGTGGTATGGAACTGGCCGGTGTGCTGCTCGAGGTCGCGGAGGATGCGGAGGAGGGGTTTGCGTTCGACGGCGAGCAGTTCGGCCATGACGAGGCAGGCGAGGATGCCGTCTTTTTCGGGGACGTGGCCTTTGACGCTGAGGCCGCCGGATTCCTCGCCGCCGACGATGATGGGTTCGGACTCCATGAGGGCGCCGATGTATTTGAAGCCGACGGGGGTTTCATGGACGTGGACGCCGAGGAGTTCGGCGACGGCATCGACCTGATGGCTGGTGGGGACGGTGCGGACGACGGCGCCGGTCCAGCCGCGGTTTTTCTTGAGGTGATAGAGGGCGAGGGCGAGGACTTGGTTGGGAGTGAGCCAGGTGCCATCGCGGTCGACGATGCCGAAGCGGTCGGCGTCGCCGTCGAGGCCGAGGGCGAGTTGGGCGCGTCCGGCGCGGACGAGGGCGGCGGCTTCGGTCATGCCTTGGGCGCTGGGTTCGGGGTGATGGCCGCCGAAGAGGGGGTTGAGGGAGTCGTGGAGGACGGTGATTTTGGCGTTGGCTTCGGTGAGGAGGGTATCGAGGTAGCCGCGGCCGGTGCCGTACATGAGTTCGACGGCGACCTTGAGTTTGGCTTGGCGGAGGGTTGGGAAGTCGATGAGTTTGTGGATTTGTTTGAAGTAGGCGGGTTGGGGATCGAAGTCCTGGCAGGACCAGGCGCCGACGGGGGCGGCGGGGAAGGACCAACCGGCGGCGGCGCGTTGGGCGATATTGGTTTCGAGTTGGCGGGTGATTTCGGGCGGGGCGGGGGCGCCGTTGCTGGGGGAGAATTTGAGGCCTTGGTATTCGGCGGGGTTATGGCTGGCGGTCATGTTGAAGCCGCCGATCGCCTTGCGGTGGCGGATGGTATGGGAGATGACGGGGGTGGGGGCGTCGCGGTGGGTGAGGATGGGTTGGAGTCCGTTGGCGGCGAGGACTTCGGCGGCGGCGAGGGAGAATTCGCGACCGAGGAAGCGGGTGTCATGGCCCATGATGACGACGGGGCGGCGGCCATGGATGGGGGAGGAGGGGTTGGCGAGTTCGGCCTTGAGGTAGTCGGCGATGCCTTGGGTGGCGAGCCGGACCTGGTCGAAGGTGAAGTCGCGGGCGATGAGGCCGCGCCAGCCGGAGGTTCCGAATTTGATCATGGTGAGGGGGGTTAGGGTGAAGGGTGGGGCGATCCGTCCGAGCGGGCGGGGGGGGAGGGGAGGGGGGCGGGGATCAGTTGCGCCAGTCGAAGGCGCCTTTTTTGACGGCGTAGAGGTAGCCGACGAAGAGGATGCCGAGGAAACTGAGCATGGCGCCGAGGATCAGGTTGGCCTGGGTGGCGAGGAGTTCTTTGTAGACGACGGCCCAGGGGTAGAGGAAGACGACCTCGATATCGAAGAGGATGAAGAGCATGGCGACGAGGTAGAAGCGGACGGAGAGGCGTCGGCTGGCTTCGCCGACGGGGACCATGCCGCATTCGTAGGCGGAGTCTTTGACCGGGCTACGCCGGCCGCGTTTGCCGACGAGGACGGAGCCGACGAGCATGAAACCGACGAGGGCGACGGCGAAAAAGACGAGGATCAGGACGGGGAGGTATTGTTCCAACTGGCCCATGGCGGGATGATGGAGGGCGGCGGGGGCATTTCAAGTGCAAACGGGCCACTTTCGGGCTTGCCTTTTGGAGGGTCGTCCAAAAGATTGCCGGACTTTATGAGTTCCGAACCGACTGGGTCCTCGACCGTTTACGATATTCTGGGCTGGGTGGAAGTGAACAAGAAGCGCTTGGTGGTGGGGGCGCTGGTGGCGACGGCCTTGGGTTTCAGTATGGCGACCTATCGTCATTTTGCCCGGGAGAAGGAGGTGGCGGCCAGCTCGGCCCTGATGCAGGTGCGGGGGTTGGGGTCGGCGCGCATGTCCACCAATGCACCCTCGGCGGCGGAGTTTTTGCGGGTGGGCGCGCAGTATGGGGGGACGGCGGCGGCGGAGCGGGCGGCGTTACTGGCGGCGGGGGCGTATTTTGGGGAGCAGAAGTATGAGGAGGCCCGCCAGCAATTCGAACAGGCTTTGAAGGCCAAGCCGGACAGTCCGTGGGCGGCGGAGGCCGCCTTCGGGCTGGCGGTGTCGCTGGACGCGCTGGATCGGGTGAATGAAGCGGTGGCGGGGTACCAGGATGTGCTGACGCGGCACAGCGGGTCGCCGGTCGCAGCCCAGGCGCAACTGGGGTTAGGGCGGCTTTACGAAGCGCAGGGCAAGCCGGAGCAGGCGTTGAAGATGTATGAGGAGTTGAGCAAGGGAGGCGCATTCAACGTGTGGGCGGGCGAGGCGGCGGGTCGGAAGCAGCAGTTGCTGGGGAAGTTCCCGCAATTAGCGAAGCCGGCGACGCCGGTGGGATCCACCAATGCGGTGGTCGGGGGCACGAATGCGCCCGCGCCGGCGCCGGCTTCGGTCCCGGCGGGCGGGGGCCAGTAGGGGGGCGGGGGCGGCGGGGACACGCGCATGAAGATTTGCATCATTGGGACGGGCTATGTGGGGTTGGTGACGGGGACCTGCTTTGCGGAGGTGGGGCATCGGGTGATCTGCGTGGATTGCGACGAGGCGAAGGTGGCGTTGTTGCGGGGAGGGGGGATTCCGATTTACGAGCCGGGGTTGGAGGAGTTGGTCGGGAAGAATGTGGCGGCGGGGCGGTTGACGTTTACGTCGAGCACCAAGGAGGGGGTGGATCGGTCGGACATTATTTTCATTGCGGTGCCGACGCCGCCGTTGCCGGACGGGGGGGTGGACCTGAGTTTCATTGCGGGGGTGGCGCGGGACATTGCGGAGGCGATGACGTCGTATAAGATCGTGGTGGACAAGAGCACGGTGCCGGTGAAGACGGGCGAGAAGGTGGCGGAGGTGATCAAGCGGTATTGTAAGGCTCGGGTTGAGTTTGATGTGGTGAGCAATCCGGAGTTTTTGCGGGAGGGTTTTGCGGTGGAGGATTTCATGAACCCGGACCGGGTGGTGGTGGGGGTGTTATCGCAGCGTCCGGTGGCGGCGATGCGGGAGGTTTATGCGCCGTATGGGGCGCCGATTATTTTCACGGACATCAATTCGGCGGAGTTGATCAAGCATGCGGCCAACTCGTTTTTGGCGATGAAGATCAGCTACATCAATGCGCTTTCGGTGATTTGCGAGGCAGCGGGGGCGAACGTGCAGGAGGTGGCGAACGGGATTGGGATGGATGCCAGGATCGGCCGGCGGTTTTTGGATGCCTCGCTGGGGTTCGGAGGGAGCTGTTTTCCGAAGGACCTGAGCGCGTTCATCAAGATTGCGGAGGCCTTGGGTTACGACTTTCGCTTGTTGAAGGACGTGCAGCGGATCAACGAGGAACAGATGGATCGGTTCGTGAAGAAGATCGCCGACACGTTGTGGGTCCTGAAGGACAAGCAGATTGGGGTGTTGGGCCTCGCGTTCAAGCAGAACACGGACGACGTGCGGATGAGTCCGGCGATCGAGGTGTGTCAGCGGCTCATGAAGGAGGGCGCCCGCTTGCGGGTGCATGATCCGAAGGCCATGGAAAAAGCGCGGGGGGTGCTTGGGGAGGGGGTGGTGTATGTGCCGGAGATGGACGAGGTGGCCGAGGGCTGCGACGCGTTGGTGGTGGCGACGGAGTGGCCGGAGTTCACGCGTTTGGATCTGGAAAAGGCCCGTCGGGCGATGTCGCATCCGATACTCTTTGATGGGCGCAATCTGTTTGATCAGAAGGAGATGGAGCGATTGGGGTGGGTGTACAAGAGCATTGGGCGGTGAGCGGCGGGGGCAGAGGGCGGGAGGAGGGGGAGGTGCTGGAGGTGGCCGCCGGGCTGGTGTTTCGGGACGGGTGGTTACTGATCACGCAGCGGCGGCCGGGGGATCACCTCGAGGGGTTGTGGGAGTTTCCTGG
>CAZVRY010000108.1:0-20889 GCA_964629545.1 uncultured Verrucomicrobiota bacterium
GCCCAGAAGGCGCACGAGAAGGGGCTCGAGTTCCTCGCCCACGCTGCCCCCGACCTCCCCGAGGTGCTGCGCGGCGACCCGCTCCGGCTCGGCCAGATCCTTACCAACTTCGTCAACAACGCGGTCAAGTTCACCACCCAAGGCGAAATCCGAATCGAGATCGAAGCGGTCGAGCGGACCGGCGAGAAGGTCCAGCTCAAATTCTCGGTGCGCGACACGGGGATCGGGATGACCCGCGAGCAAGCCGCCAAGTTGTTCCAACCGTTCACCCAGGCCGACATGTCCACCACGCGCAAGCACGGCGGAACCGGCCTCGGCCTCACGATCTGCCGACGCCTGGTGGACCTGATGGGCGGCCGCATCTGGCTGGAAAGCGAACCCGGCGTGGGCAGCACGTTCCACTTCACGGTCTGGCTCGGCGTGGGCTCGGCCGCCGCCTCCAGCAAGATCATCCCCTCCAAGCTCGCCACCCTCCGCGTCCTGGTGGTGGACGACAACCCAACCGCCCGCGAAATCCTCCAGGAACCCCTCAGCACCATCGCCAGCCTCGTCGAAGGAGTCGGATCCGGACGCGACGCCCTCGCCGCCATCCAACAGCGTGACGCCAGCGATCCGTATGACATCGTCTTCATGGACTGGCGGATGCCAGGAATGGACGGGCTGCAGGCCAGCCGGCACATCAAGGGCGATGAGACCCTGCAGCATCCCCCGCACATCGTCCTCGTCACGGCCTTCGGACGGGAGGAGGTTCGCGAAGAGGCCGAGCGGCTCCAACTCGACGGCTTCCTCGTCAAGCCGGTCACCCGCTCCATGATCGTGGACACGCTCGTCAGCGTGTTCGCCGAAGAGGGCGGGGAAGCGACGACGGCCGCTGAGACCCAACAGGCCGCCCGCCTGCGCGGCGCCCGCATCCTGCTGGTCGAGGACAACGACATCAACCGCCAGATTGCCATCGAACTGTTCGAAGGCGCCGGCGCCACCGTCACCGTGGCCCATCACGGCCGCGAGGCCGTGGAAACCCTCGACCAGGGCCCCCAACCCCCGCCCTTCGACGTCGTCATGATGGACTTGCAGATGCCCGAGATGGGCGGGTATCAGGCGACGGCCAAGCTGCGGGCCGATGCCCGCTTCGCCACCCTGCCCATCATCGCCATGACCGCGCATGCCACCACCGAGGAACGGCAGCGTTGCCTGGCGGCGGGGATGAATGATCACGTGTCCAAGCCCATTGACCCGGCGAACCTCTACGCCACGGTGGCGCGTTTCTACCAACCGCCGGCTCCCCCGGCGGCCGCGGCCGCCGCCGCGCCAGAGGTCGGCGCCGCGGATGCCCCGCCCGCCCCCGGCCCTGACCCCTCGAGCCGCGGCGAAGGGGCCGTCTGGGAAGCCTGCGCGGCCCTGCCAGGCCTGGACGTTGTTGACGGCCTGGCGCGCGTGGCCGGGAACCAGAAACTCTACCTCAAGTTGCTCCGCCAGTTCGTCGAACAACAGGGCCCCGCCGCCACGCAGGTGGCGGAGGCGCTGGGAACGGGGGACTTGGTGGGGGCGGAACGCCTCGCCCACACGCTCAGGGGGGTGGCGGGAAATATCGGCGCGAACACGGTGCAAGCGGCCGCCGCCGCGCTGGAAAAAGCCGTGCGCGAGCGGGCTGCACCGGCCCCGTTGGCTGCCGCCACCCGGCAGGTCATGGTGGTGCTCGACCCGTTGGTGACCGGGCTGCGGGATGCCCTGGGCTCACCCGAAGCGGCCGCCTCGGCGCCCACGCCAGCGGCGCCGGCGGACCCGGCGCAAACACGCGCCGCCGCCCTGGAATTGGCCACGCTGCTTTCCAACTTTGACCCCGGGGCGGCGGATTACATCGCCACCCACCGCGCCTCGCTGAGTTCGTTGTTCGCGGAGGAAGAGTGGTCGGGCTGGGAAAGCCTGGTGCAAGGCTACCGTTTTGACGACGCCCAGCGGGAACTCGAACAGGCTCTGGCCAGGCTGGCCGTCCCATGACCGCCCGCCGCTACCAGCCACCCAAGGGGGACACCCAACTCGGAATCGCCGAGCCTCGTTGGCCCCCTCGCCGCCCATCCCTCCTCTCCCCTGCATGAAACCCCTCTCCGAATGCCGTGTCCTGCTGGTCGATGACGCCAAAGCCAACCTCGACATCCTGGTCGAAGGGCTGAAGGCGGACCACAAGCTCAGCCTCGCCCTGGACGGCGACACGGCGCTGAAGATCGCCGCCCGCACGCCGCCGGACCTGGTGCTGCTGGATATCATGATGCCCGGCCTGGACGGCTATGAAGTGTGCCGCCAGTTGCGGGCCCGGCCGGAAACCGCGGAGGTGCCCGTCATGTTCCTCTCCTCGCTGGAAGAGGTGCAGAACAAGACGCGCGGATTCGAGGTGGGCGGAAACGATTACCTCACCAAGCTCTTCGACCTGCTCGAGGTGAAGGCGCGCGTGCGGTCCTTGCTCAAGGCGAAGGCGTACAGCGACGCGGTCAAGGAGCAGATCGCCAGCGAACTGCGGGTGGCCCGGGACATCCAGATGGGGATGTTGCCGCACGATTTCGGCGCGCTGGAACGCCAGTTCGGCGTCGAGTTGGGCGCGGTCCTGGAGCCGGCGCGCGAAGTGGGCGGGGACCTCTACGGCGTCTGCGCGCCGGGGCCCGAGCGCCTCGCCCTCTTCCTGGGCGACGTCTCAGGCAAGGGGATTCCCGCTTCCATGTTCATGGTTCGAGCCGTCACCCTGGCGCGGTTGCTCGCGCGGGACATCGCCGAGCCGGAGCGCATCCTGGCCCGGCTCAACGACGAACTCGCCGCCGACAACCCGTCCGGCCTGTTCGTGACGCTCCTCTACGCGGTGTTCGAGCCGAATTCAGGCCGGCTCACCCTGGCGAACGCAGGTCATTGCCGGCCGGTGCTGCTCTCGCCGGGCGAGCCTCCCCGCTGGGCGGTCAAGAGCCTGGGCACGGCCCTGGGCCTTGAGCCCGGACTCACCTTCGAGCGCACCGAGCTCACGCTGGGGCCGGGCGACGCCATCGTGCTCTATTCCGACGGCGTGACCGAGGCGTTCAACGGGCAGGAAGAATGTTACGGCAATCAGCGACTCCTCTCCGACGCCGCCGGCTTGAGCGGGGCGCCCGCCGCCACGCTGGTGGATGCCCTGCTCCGCCAAGTGCGGACCTTCGCCGGCCCGGCCCCCCAGTCCGATGACATCGCCATCCTGGCGCTCAAGGTGGGCCAGACGCGGACGCGCCCCCGCATTGCGGCTGGCCAGGGCATCGGGCGGGCCGATACACTGGGCCCCGCATGAAGCTGGTGCTGCACGCCACTCCGGACAACGTCATGCGCGCCGTCGAGGCGCTCGCGACCTTCGCCCGGGAGCAGCACGTGCCCGAACGGCTGATCTTCGATCTCTCCCTGGCCCTGGAAGAGTGCGGCAGCAACGTGGTCAACCACGGCCTGCGCCGCGACGCCACCCAGACCTTCGAAGTCAGCTTCGAGCGCACGCACGGAGCGTTCGTTGTCACCTTGCGCGACCGGGGACCCGCGTTCGATCCGACCGCCGTCGCCGCCCGCAAGCCCCAGGCGGCGGAGGACGATGCGCCCGGCGGATGGGGCCTCGCACTGGTCCGCCGCCACCTGGACGAGATCGGTTATGCGCGCGAGGGCGCCGAGAATGTGCTCCGGTTGACCAAGCGGCTGCTGGCCGACGGCCAACCATGACGCGCGCGTGCCTGCCACAGTTCACAACCAACACCTAAAACCTTATGGCGATCGAAATCCAAATCCTCAAAAGCGTGGTGCCCCCAACCGGCGGCGCGGTGACCCTCAAACTGGGCGGCAGCCTCGACACGTCGACGGCGCCCGAACTGGAGAAGCAACTGGCGCCGGTCCTGGCCGGCGGCGCGAAGGAGATCGTGTTCGACCTCGCCCACCTCAAGTTCATCAGCAGCGCCGGAATCCGGGTGTTCTCCAGCGTCCGCAAGACGCTCCGAGAACGCGGCGGCCAGGCGTCGTTCATCAACCTGCAACCCCAGATCCAGGAAGTGTTCGAAATCATCAAGTCCCTGCCCGGAATCGCAATCTTCAAAGGCGTGGAGGAGTTGGACGAGTATCTCGCCATCCGCCAGCGTTCCCATACGAAAGACAACTAGCCCACCCATGAGCAACAAGATCGGCATCGTAACCGGCGGGGGCGACTGCCCCGGCCTCAACGCGGTCATTCGCGCGGTCGCCAAAGCCGCCACCATGCGAGGCTGGGAGACCCTCGGCATCCTCGGCGGCTACGAAGGCCTCCTGGAACCCCGCCAGTATCGCACCCTGGACTACCACGCCCTCAGTGGCCTCCTCGTGCGCGGCGGCACCATCCTCGGCACCGCCAACCGCGGCCGGTTCTCCGCCAAGACCGGCCACGGCCAAACCCGGCAGTTGCCGGCCGAGCTCATCGCCGCCGTGCGCACCGGCATGGAAGCCCTCGGCCTGACGGCGCTCGTCGCCATCGGAGGCGACGGTTCCCTGACCATCGCCCAGCAAATGCACGAGCAAGGCATTCCGCTCGTCGGGGTGCCCAAGACCATCGACAACGACCTCGCGGGCACCACCATGACCTTCGGCTTCGATTCCGCCGTCGCCTGCGCGACCGACGCCCTCGACCGCTTGCACACCACCGCCGAAAGCCACAACCGCATCATGGTCCTCGAGGTCATGGGACGTTACGCCGGCTGGATCGCCCTCTACGCCGGGGTGGCCGGAGGCGCCGACGTCATCCTCATCCCCGAAATCCCCTTCGCCTACGACCGCATCGTCGCGAAGGTCCGGGAGCGCGAAGGCCTCGGCAAAAAGTTCACCCTCGTCGTCGTCGCGGAAGGCGCGCGGGAGCGAGACGCCGACTTCGTGACGGCCGCGAGCCAGGAGGCCAACCGCGAGGCCCGGCTCGGCGGCCTCGGCGCCGTGGTCACCGCCGAATTGGAAAAGCGCACCGGCAAAGAGGCCCGCAACTGCGTCCTCGGCCACCTCCAGCGCGGCGGCAGCCCCACCACCTTCGACCGCGCGCTGTGCTCGATGTTCGGCGCCACCGCCGTGGAACTGATCGCCGCCGGCGAGTTCGGCCGCATGGTCGCCTTCACCGCCGCCGGCGTCGGCTCGGTGCCCATCCGCGATGCCATCGGTTCCCTGAAAACCGTGCCCCCCGAGGGCAGCCTGGCCCGCACCGCCCGCGCCCTGGGGATCTCCCTGGGCGATTAACCAGGCGATCCTGTTGGCGTTTCCCCTCTCCCTTCTCCCTCTCCCCAACCCCGCTGCAGCCCTTCGCTTTCCGGGGTTGGGGAGAGGCCTGGGGTGTCTGCTTATTTGCGCACTCACCAATAGGTGCGCCATTTCTCATGGTGCATGGAGGAAGCTGATCCTCGATGCACTGAACCGGCTCCGGGGACCGCTGATCGCCAGCACCCAAGGCATCGCCACGAGCGCCGACGACCCGGCCGGGCGGCTCCAACGTGGCGTCTTGATGGCCGCAGCGGAGTTCGAGCGCGGCATCATCAAGGAGCGCGTGACCGCCGGGCTGGCGGCTGCGGGCAGCGTGGCGTCGAGCCTGGCCGCCCGGCCACCATCCATGATCAGGAAGCTCAAGGCCAAGGGGCTTGGCCTCCGGGCCATCGCCCGTCAGGTAGGAGGCCGCCGTCCTCCGCGGGCAAGGCGCTCCCACTGGCGGCCTGAACGCGCAGATCACCCTGCCCAGTGTGGGACCACTTGACAAGTCGGCGGGGGTCAATTATGTATGCTTCGCCAATAGGCGAAATGTGAATGACACGGATGCGCGAGTCCGTGAACATCACCAGACCTATGCCGAAAACAACGCGCAAGCTGAAAGTGCTTTTCCTTTGTACCGGGAACTCCTGCCGGAGCCAGATGGCCGAGGGATGGGCACTCCACCTAAGGGGTGACAAGATCGAACCGCATTCTGCCGGGATCGAGAGGCATGGGATGAACCCCCATGCGATCAAAGTCATGGCCGAAGCCGGGGTGGACATCACGGCTCAGCGGTCGAAGACCCTGACCGAGCTTGGCCCGGTGGAGTTCGACTACGTGGTGACGGTCTGTGGCCATGCCAACGAGCACTGCCCGGTGTTCCCCGGCACGACCCAGGTCGTTCATGTCGGCTTTGCAGACCCGCCGACGCTGACCAAGGAGATGCCGGACGGCGAGGCCAAGCTCGCAGTGTACCGGCGCGTGCGGGACGAGATTCGGCGCTTTGTCGAGACGCTTCCGACGGCGCTGATAAACAAAGAATGAAACCAGACGTCTATGGCTACTACGACCCACGTTGATCCAGAAGCCGTGCGGGAGAAGGTGCGCACGGGTTACAGTCAGATTGCTAATGAGGGCAGTGAACGGCGCGGCGGCGGGAAGGGCTGCTGCGGAGCTTCCCCCTGCGAAACCGAGAAACTGGCCCAGCACGTTGGCTACTCGACGGAAGAACTGGCCGACCTGCCTGACGGCGCGAACCTGGGGCTGTCCTGCGGCAATCCCAACGCACTGGCGGCGCTCAAGCCCGGCGACGTGATGCTCGATCTGGGCAGCGGCGGCGGCTTCGACGTGTTCATCGCCGGGCGCAAGCTCGGCCCCACGGGTCGCGCCATCGGCGTCGATATGACCCCCGACATGCTCTCGAAGGCCCGCAAGAACATCGCGGCGTACCGGGAGCGGTCCGGCTTGGACAACGTCGAGTTCCGGTTGGGCGAGATCGAACACCTTCCCATTCCCGATGCCATCGTGGACGCCGTGATCTCCAACTGCGTGATTAACCTCTCGCCGGACAAGCCGCAGGTCTGGCGGGAGATCGCCCGCGTGTTGAAGCCCGGTGGCCGGGTCGCCGTATCCGACCTCGCCCTGCTCCAGCCGTTGCCGCCTGCCATCGAGCAGATGGTCGAGGCTCTCGTCGGCTGCGTGGCTGGGGCTGTGCTGGTATCCGACACCGAAAAGATGGCGAAGGAGGCTGGCCTTGTGGATGTGACCCTAAGACCCAAGGCTGCTTATGTGGACGGGATGGTTGATGGGCAAGACCCACTCTACCAGAGGATCATCGCTCAACTGCCCGCGGGCACCACGCCGTCCGACTACATCACCAGTCTTGAAGTCACCGCCCGAAAGCCCGAACAGAAACCGTCCACCTCGGCCCTGGACGATGTCTTCAAGCCTGTGGCCACGCTGGAAGTCTTCGACCCGGCCATGTGTTGTTCCGCCGGTGTCTGCGGGCCGAGCGTCGACCCGAAGCTCGTCCAGTTTGCCGCCGATCTCGACTGGCTGAGATCTCAGGGTGTCCCGGTGGAGCGCTCCAACCTCGCTCAAGCCCCAGCCGCCTTCGCTGCCAACGCAACGGTAAGATCGACCCTCGACCAACACGGGACGGACTGCCTGCCGCTGGTCCTGGTCGACGGCTCCGTTGCCAGCGTGGGGAGCTACCCGACGCGCATGGAGATGGCCCGGTGGGTGGGGCTGGCCCAGTCCAAGAACATGTACAACGAAGCGGTCGGCGAACTCGTCGCCTTGGGGGCGGCCATCGCCGCCAACTGCCAGCCCTGCTTCAAACACCATCACGCGAAAGCCCAGGCGCTCGGCATCTCGGAGGACGACATGACCAGCGCCGTAAACACCGCGACCACCGTGAAGAAGATGGCCGAACGGGAGACGCTCGAACTCGCCGATCGAATGCTGTCGGGCGCTGCGTCAGAGGCGCAGGGAGGCGGTTGTGGCTGCTCGCCACAATCCGGCTGCTGTTAGGCTATGCGAGCCGCGCTCCCCGATCTCGTTTGTGCCCCAACCCCGTTCCTGTTCTTCACCGGCAAAGGGGGCGTGGGGAAGACCTCACTGGCCTGCGCCACGGCGATCGCGCTGGCCGATGCCGGAAAGCGCGTGTTGCTGGTCAGTACCGACCCGGCGTCCAACCTCGACGAGGTATTGGGCCAAGCACTGTCGAGCACGCCGACGCCTATTCCTGATGTCCCTCGTCTCTCGGCCCTGAACATCGACCCGGAAGCAGCGGCGCGGGCTTACCGTGAACGTCTGGTCGGGCCGTATCGCGGTGTGTTACCGGAGGTGGCACTACGAAGCATGGAGGAACAGCTTTCCGGCGCCTGCACGCTGGAGATCGCCGCCTTTGATGAGTTCACCAAACTGTTGGGTGATCCGGCGGCGACCGAGGATTTCGACCATGTGGTCTTCGACACTGCGCCCACCGGTCATACGCTCCGGCTCCTGACCCTGCCCGGCGCATGGACGGGCTTTATCGAAACGAACACGACCGGAACGTCCTGCCTTGGGCCGCTGGCCGGGCTTCAATCCCAGCGGCGCAGGTATGATGGGTCGGTCGCCGCTCTCGCGGATGCCAGCCGAACGACCCTTCTGCTGGTGAGCCGTCCCCAACCGGCGGCTCTGCGAGAGGCGGATCGGACCAGGGGTGAACTGGCCGCGCTGGGCATGAACAACCAACGGCTGATCCTGAACAGCGTGTTTCACGCGCAGCATGGCACCGACCCCTATGCCTGCGCTTTGGAAGCTCGCGGAAAGCTGGCGCTGACTCAGATGCCCGCTCCCCTTCAGGCTTTGCCGACCATCGAAGTCCCCTTGGTGTCTCACAACCTGGTCGGTGTTCCGGCGCTGCGGTCGCTGTTCCAGACGAGCGGCACCCAACCGGGGGTGCCGCCGCCGGACAAGCACGGGGCGTTGCCGCCGCTGGAACCGTTGGGCTTGCTCGTAGTAGAACTGGCCAGAGCGGGCCGGGGCGTCGTGATGACGATGGGCAAGGGCGGGGTGGGCAAAACCACAATCGCGGCGGCGATTGCAGCGGAACTCGCCCGCCGGGGTTTCGCCGTCCACCTGAGCACCACGGACCCGGCGGCCCACGTTGCCGCCGTGGCCCACGAACAGATGCCGGGGCTGCGGGTCAGCCGGATTGACCCGGCAGCCGAGACGCGGGCCTACGTCGAGTTGGTGATGGGCACGGCTGGCCGGAACCTCGACGCCAATGGCCGCGCTCTCTTGGAGGAAGACCTGCGCTCGCCCTGCACGGAGGAAGTTGCCGTCTTCCGGGCGTTCGCTCGCACGGTAGCCGAGGGCAAGAACGGCTTCGTCGTGCTGGATACCGCGCCCACCGGCCACACGCTGCTGCTCTTGGACGCAACCGAAGCCTACCACCGCGAGGTCGCTCGTAACGCCAGCGATCTGCCGGCGGAAGTGCGTGAACTTCTGCCACGCCTGCGCGACCGCGAGTTCACCCGAATCCTCATCGTCACGTTACCGGAGCCCACCCCAGTCCACGAGGCCGCCGCTTTGCAGAACGACCTGCGCCGGGCGCACATCGAACCTTGGGCATGGGTCATCAACCAGAGCTTCGTGCGCTGCGCCACGACGGATCCCGTGCTGGCAGCGCGTGGACTGGGCGAAGTCCCCTTCATCCAGGAAGTCATCGCTGGCCTGTCAGATCGCACGATTCTGGTGCCTTGGTTGAAGGACGAACCGGTCGGCCCAGCCAAGCTGGGGCAACTTCTGGCACCAGCCAACGGGTGAACCATCTCCCTATGAGCACCGCAGCCAAACGCCTCAATTTCTTCGAGCGCTACCTTTCTCTGTGGGTCTTGGCCTGCATGGTCGTCGGCGTCGCGTTCGGGAAGCTGATGCCCGGCGCGACCGCGAGCCTGAGCGAGTTCGAGTTTGGCCAAGGTTCGCAGGTCAACGTCCCCATCGCGGTGCTCATCTGGCTGATGATCTACCCGATGATGCTCAAGGTGGATTTCGCGGCGCTCGGCGGTATCGCCCGCAAGCCCAAGGGGCTGATGGTGACACTGTTTGTGAACTGGTTGGTGAAGCCCTTCAGCATGGCGCTTTTGGCGTGGGTGTTCATGCAGCACCTGTTTACCGCGTGGATCGACCCGGAAACCGCCAAGAACTACACGGCTGGACTCATCATCCTCGCGGCTGCGCCCTGCACGGCGATGGTATTTGTCTGGTCCTACCTCACCGACGGCGACCCGGCGTATACCCTCGTGCAAGTGGCGGTGAACGATCTCATCATGCTCGTCGCGTTCGCGCCCATCGTGATGTTCCTGTGCGGCGTGGCGAACGTGGTGGTGCCGTCAAAGGTGCTCATCACTTCCGTCGTGGTTTTCATCGTGATCCCTTTGGCGGCAGGCTGGATCACCCGGACGATGCTCCTGAAGTCGCATGGCAAGGAGTGGTTTGAGCAGACCTTTCTCCCCAAGTTCCACCCGGTCACCGTGGTCGCGCTGCTCCTGACCTTGGTGCTGATTTTTGCCTTTCAGGCGGAAAACCTCACGACGCGCTGGCTCGCGGTACTGCTCTTGGCGGTGCCGATCATCATTCAGGTCTACTTCAACTCCACGCTGGCCTACCTGCTGATGCGCTGGTTCAAGGTGCCCCATAACGTCGCCTCGCCCGGAGCGCTCATCGGCGCGAGCAACTTCTTCGAGTTGGCCGTAGCCGTGGCCATCACGCTGTTCGGCCCCGGCTCCGGGGCCGCGCTGGCTACTGTGGTCGGCGTGTTGGTCGAAGTGCCGGTCATGCTCTCGGTGTGCCGCATCTGCAATCGGTCACGGGGCTGGTACGATTCAGCCCTTTCGATGCCGGAACCCGTAATGCCGAACCCTCGATCCTGATATGAATAGGCAACGAGTCCTGTTCATCTGCATCCACAACAGCGCCCGAAGCCAGATGGCGGAGGCGGGGCTCAACCACCTCGGCGGCGCCCGCTTCGAGGCCGAAAGTGCAGGGTTGGAACCCGGCACCCTGAACCCGTTGGCGGTCGAGGCCATGCAAGAAGTGGGGATCGACATCTCCCACCAGCACACTCAGAGCGGATGCGATGTATTCAAGTCCGGTCGGATATTCGCCCACACGATCACGGTTTGCGCTGAGGCCAGCGCCGAACGGTGCCCGATCTTCCCCGGCGCCAGAAGCGCCTGCACTGGCGTTTCCCCGACCCCTCTGCCCTCACGGGAACGAGGGACGAGAAGATGGTCAAAGTGAGAGAGGTTCGGGAGGTCATCCGGGCGCAGGTCGAAGCGTGGTGTGCCGGGGTGACGGTCAGGCCATGAAAACCCTGCAACTCCTTGGCACGGGGTGCCCCAAGTGCAAGCAACTGGCGGCGGCCACAGAGGCGGCGGCCACGGCACTGGGCCTCCAGTTCCAGGCAGACCAGCTGCAGCTCACGCCGGAACAGATGGCCGAGGCGTGCAAGCTCGGCGAGTGCAAGTAAGCGCCACGCATGGAGAAGCTGTTTGCAGCACTGACTCACGCAGTCGAAGGCACGCCCGTCGTCGCGCTGGGCGCAGCGGCGATCTGGGGCGTGCTCAGCACGCCTCCTAAGCCCCTGCCACCTGTCGAGCATCCCGCTCATGGAGGGTTTCATTAGCGGACAAGTCGTGACACTTTGCGACACATGGCGCCACATCGAGAACCGCGACCGGGATCTCGGCCTGATGAACAAGATGCTCAAGCCGGACGGGGAGGTCGTGATGGTGGATTGCAGGAAGGCCGAAACGCCGGTGGGGCCGCCCCCGCCAGCACTTTCGACTGCGCGTTCAGGGTCAGCCGCCTTCCCTTGCAGGCGCGGGCTACCATCCACCGGTCGGACCAACGCCACCGAGGTCCAAAGCCCCGGGCGGTCATATGCTTTTCTCTTGTCCGAACAACTCGTTAACATCACTATCGGGTTTGCTTGAAGATCCAATTAGCTTCCATGATGGCCATGAGGAGGTGTTTACCCGACCGGCCGTGCGCCGCGGCCCTGTTCATCCTCATGTCCCTCCTGGCCCCTGGGCGAGGCCTGGCCGCCGAACCCGATCCCCGGTTCCGGGCATTCTTCGAGGCCGCCGATCCCGGCGCCCGTCAGGCGGCCATCGCGGCCATCCTCGCCGCGGCTCCCGACCCCCTGGACGTCGAACGGGCGCTCCAGCAGGGACGCAGCTATCCGGCCGACACCAGGAAGGGATGGCAGGTTTTCACGCACACCGGCGCGGATGGCAAGGCGCGCGCGTACCACGTCTACGTGCCCAAGGGTTATGACCCGGCCCGAAAGCATCCGGCGATCGTGTCCTTGCATGGGGGGGTCAGCCGTGGCGATCTCCTCCCAGAAGCCGTCCTGAACCAGGTCCACGCCGAGCTGGAGAAGGATGCGGACAATTATGGGTGGATCATCCTTCTCCCGCTGGGCCAGCGTGGCGCGACCTGGTTCGATGAGGTGGGTATGACCAATATTCAGGCCCAACTCGCGGCCGTGAAGCGTCGTTACAACATCGACGAAGACCGGGTTTTCCTCGGCGGCTTTTCCGACGGCGGCAGCGGTGCCCTGGTCATGGGGCTTTACCACCCCACGCCGTGGGCCGGCTTCTTCGCACTGTCCGGCAGCGTTGCCGTCGCGGCCCTCGCGCCCTACGACGCCTTCCCCGCCAACCTCGCCAACCGGCCGGTCCACGCAGCGAACGGGGGGAGTCGATCCTCTCTACCCTTCGGTCCTGCAGAAGATGTTCATCGACCAGCTCAAAGAGTGGGGTACCCGAATCACCTGGACCGATTACTCCGCGTCGGGACACGATAACAGCTACATGGGCGAGGAAGATGCGAAGGTCAATCAGTTCCTGCTCAACACCCTGCGCGACCCAGCCCCCAAGCATCTGGTCTGGGAAACGGCCAACCCCAAGGTCGGCCGCTGCGACTGGGTCCGGATCGACGAGGTTCGAGACCTCGGCAACGACGGGGGCCCCGACGCCTCCAACCTGATCCTGACCGGTCCACCCCAGTTTGCCCTCGTCCCCGACATGAAATTTGCGGGCCCGGGTCTCCGGGTCGAACAAGTCCCGCCGGGGACGCTGTCCCAGGCCGCTGGCCTAAAGCCGGGCGATATCCTGATCCGTCTCCACGGCGTCGAGATCAAGACCGTAGCCGATGTCCAGAAGGTTGGCCTCACCCAGATCCTGGCCATGAAGAAGGGCGACACGATCAGCGGCCTCTACCGCCGCGGCGACACGATCCAGTCGTTCCGCGTCGAAGTTCCAGAACTGCCCCGCGTGCCATTGTTTAAGCGGACCGGGCCCTCCGGCCGGATCGAGGTGAACGCCAGGGGCAACCGCATTGAGGTCACAGCGCGCGCGGTGGCCCGCTACACGCTGTTGATTCGCCGTGGGTTGTTCGACCTCGACCAGCCCATCCGCGTCGTCACCAACGGCGCCGAGAGTTTTCACGATCGGGTGAGGCCCGACCCGGGCTTCATGCTCGCCCAGGCCGCGGAGGATGACGACCGCGCGGCGATCGCCTGCGCCCAGATCGAGGTCAAGGTCCCCCCGGGGCCGCCCTGAGCGTGAATGGTCGGTGAAGCCGCGGCCTCCGCGCGGGTGGCTCTCCAGGCAGGCGGTTGCGGGCCCGCCCCAAGGCGTGTCCGCGGACGGATCGGCTGCAACGCGACTCTGTTGTCGAGTTCTCGCCTTCCGCACCCAAACCAATTGTCAACCCCTCGCGCCGAGCAGAACTCCGCGGCTCCGCACTCCGGGCTCGACCCCTGCGGATGTTCGCTCCGCCGCCATCAGGTCCCCAAATAAGCCCCGGAGGTCAGGCCACTGGCTTCCGGGCGTTTCCTTCGGCTGTGGGTCACGGCAGCGCGCGCACACGATACAGCCGGTTGCTTGCGGTCAGCGGGTCGAGTTTGCTCGCGGTGTTGCTGAGGGCGGTAACATCGCCCGGGAGCGGCGCCCAGTTAGAGGGCGCGAGGTCCGCATTGAACTCGACGCGGTAGGTCGTGTTGGAAACCGCAGACCACGTCAATTTGAAGTCGGTTCCGGAAATCTCTGGCGGCCAGAGCATCGGGGACGGCAGGCCGGTGAGTGCGTCGGTGACGCGGACGATCACGGCGGTCGGGCTGTTGCTCAACTGCATCGTCACGACGTTCGACGGATAAAGGAAACTCGCTAACGATCCATCGCGCGTGCCGGCCGTCACGACGGTGAACGAATCATTGAGCGCAGGCGAAAAGCCGTTGGAGAAATCCACGCTGAGCGCACCGTTGAGCGTGAGCGTGCCTGCAACCTGAAGTTGTCCGTAGCCCGTGCCAGCGCTGGTGCCGCCGAGGGCGCAATGGAGCAGCACGTTGGGGGAGGAGACGTAGCCGCCATTGGCCAGGAGGACTCCACGGCGCAAATCCACCGTGCCGTAATTGTTGAAAGCGATTCCACTGGTAATCGTGGTGGTGCCGTTCGTGATGGATTAGCGGAACGTGCCCGCTTTAGACCGAACCCGAGGAAGCAGCAGAATCCGAGGATGTAGCTGACCAAGCCGCTGACCGACCCGTAGTGCAATGAGTCATGGTGAACCTGGACGAATTCTGGCACGTCCCAGGAGGCGGATGGATCGGATGTCAGCAAGGCGGCGGCCGCCGGTTTCAGGATGAGCAGAAGGACGGCGAGGTGGAGGTGGTAGGATCTCTTGATGATCTGCTCTGCTGTCTCCCCCTGGTGCCGGCGAAGGACCCCGCGTCCAACCGCCACCGCGATGCAGGCGGCGGTCAGAATCATCAGCAATTGCGTGATGAGGAAGGTCGGGGTCAAAGGTGTCGAAAGCAACGATGGTCGACCCGGTTCTTCGTGTAAAGTCCTCCGCGAGCCATGGGCCTACCGCCAGAACCACGCCTTCCACGGGCTCACTTGGGTCCGAGGACGGGAGTTGGAGGCGCTTCCGGACGACTGGGCTCGGTCGCTGGTTGGGTTGGGGAATTGAGGACGCGTTGGTTCCGGCTCCGGGACGAGGATGTTGCCAACGGGTTCCCCGGCCGACATCTTTCCCGTGGAATCGAAGCGAGAGTTTTGGCTGATACCGTGAGCCGGCGACAGGTCCAAGACTACCCCCGGCAAACAAAGACCGATGGACGAAACCGACAATTCAGCGCCGCTCCGCCAGCAGTTGGCCTACTACCGTGCCAGGGCTGCCGAGTACGACCAGTGGTGGCTTCGCCAAGGGCGTTACGACCGCGGCGCAACCCTCAACGCCCAATGGTTCGCCGACGCCACCGAGGTGGCCTCTGCGCTTTCCTCGTTCAGCCCTACGGGGCGCGTGCTGGAGCTTGCCTGCGGCACCGGCATCTGGACGGAGAAACTGCTGTCCTTTGCCTCGGATCTGACCGCGCTTGACGGTTCGCCGGAGATGCTGGCCATCAATGCTGGTCGGCTCCCTTCCCCGCACGTTCGCTACGTCGAGGCGAACCTGTTCCAATGGCAGCCCACGGAGCCGTTCGATACCGTGTTTTTCGGTTTTTGGCTTTCCCACGTCCCGCCTGAGCGATTTGCGACGTTTTGGAAGCTCGTGGACAATTGCCTGGCGCCTGGCGGTCGTGTGTTCTTTGTCGATTCCCGCCACGAACCGACGTCGACCGCGGTGGACCACCAGTTGCCGGCGCCCGAGGCGACCATGACCCACCGCCGCCTCAACGACGGACGAGAGTTCCAGATCTACAAGGTGTTCTACGACCCCAAGGAGCTGACCGTGCGATTGCGGGAGCTTGGCTGGGATTTCGACATCCGCCAGACGGACCACTACTTCCATTACGGATCCGGCCGAAAACGCAGCCCCTAACACGAGATGCCGGATGAGGCCGGCGGGCTCACTGGCTGGTTTGGCAGTTCCTGCCGGTTGCCGACCTGGCACGCCCTCACACTCACTCCGCAGCCGCGAGGAAAACCTCCCTCCGGTGGTGGGCCAGGAAGTGGCGCGGGTCGGTGTTGAAGGGGAGCGGCCGGGGAGGTGCAAACGTATCTTCGCGGATCGGCGGTGCCGGCTTGATGTTTGGTCCCGAACGAGGCAGCCTACTCCGACCGTCGGTGAGCGCCTCGCGTCCATGGAAGCCAAAGGAGTTGGCCCTTCTGGGCCAGAAATCCGACGCGGAGGTGGCCAGGCTAACCCGGCGCCCCTACAAGCGCGTCTGGGCCAAGCGTGAAGCGCTGGGGATTCCCCAACGGCACAAAACGATCCGTCACTGGTCTCAAGCGGAGGATCGCATCGTCCAGTCCTACCCGCTTTCTGAGGCTGCTCGAATCCTCCGGCGGACAGTTAATGCGGTGACGTTGCGGCGAGGACGGTTGGGCCCGGGCTGTGATGGTGGCTGGCGGGACAGGCTTCTGGACGAGGAGCAGGTGCAGGAGAAGTATACGCGCTTTCGCTACGACTCCGCCAAGGTCGAGGAGGTCGTCCGCTTCGTCGGTGGCCCCTACGGTCCTCCGAAGCTGCCGCGCGACGGGGTGTTGCGCTGCGTCATCCGTGGCCGACTGAAAGTGGGCGGCTACACGAACACCCTGATTCCGTGGCCTGTCGCCTGGGGACATCCCGCTCAGCGCATCATCTGCGGGGATCTCCTGGAGGCCCTGAGAACGGAGTCGAGGGCGGCGGTCGCATATCATTTCGGATTGTCGAAGGCCACTGTCTCGGAACTTCGCACGCGCCTGGACATTCCGCGATTCAACGCGGGCAGCTACCATCTGTTCCGGCGCAACATCGATCTGGCTAGGACTCCGGAGGCTCTCGAAAAGCAATCCCGTGCCCGGGAGGGCAGACCTTCGGGGATGTCCCCAAAGGACCGGAGGCGACTTCGCGCCATCCAACGGAAGCCCAAGCCGATCCCCTGGAGGCGCCGGATGTCGGACCGTCTGCGGGAGGCATTTGAGACTCGCGGGGCGGCCCCACGATGGACTCCGGAGGAGCTCGCGCTCCTCTGGACCATTCCCGATCGAGAGGTGGCAAGGCGGGTGGGGCGGTCGCTGTCCGCCGTCAAGGGAATGAAGTTCAAGGTGCGCAAGCAGCGCTGGCAACGACGCTGAGCGGACTCGCGGGCTTAGGCCAAGACCGGTTCCGGGAGCCGTCTTTCTTGCGCATGGACGACCGGCGCCCCTCAAACTCTTGGCGGAACGTCTGCCTGTGGTCGACCCGCCATTAGCGCCGGGGTGGGGAGGATAGCTGAGCTGCCAGGCCAGAGGTAGATGGAAAATGCGGCGTTGGACCGAGATGGATTGACGCCGGGAGCCGAGATTAGAAGAATGCGGCCATCGTGCGCGTCCCATGATGTGGTCTTGTGTCTGGGCCAACGTGGAAAGCCCGCGGACTGGCCTCGCGCAGCGACTCGCAACAAGCTGTTCAACATGCTATCCTTTCTGAGCGTCCCCGAATTGGTGCTCTTGGCGGCGGTTACGTTCCCCGGGGTGGTCCTCGCGCTGCTGGCCAATCGGATTCTCGAAGCTACACCGGTGGAATTCAGGGCGCTGCCGCCTCAGCGGGCCTGGATTCTGGCGATTCCGGTCCTTTGGCTGCTCACGAACCTCCTGGTTCACCCCAAGGTGTCTCGATCAGTAGCTGCCCAGGCCCGGGCTCAAGGCAGGTCCGAGTTCGGAGAATGTAGCGCCGCCCTGGCGAGAATCTTCAGTCTTTGCCTGATCGCCGGGGTTCTCCTTGGCCCGATGCGAATTCTCGGGTTCAGCCTCCTTGTGCTTGGCTTCGTTCAGGCGGCAGTGTTCTACGCGAGGCTGGTCGGAATAAGCCGCCAACTCTCGCAAACGGACCGGAGGGAACCTCACCCCCGAAACACGATGGCGGGGCCCGGAATGCGACGTTGCCAGCGGTTGGCGCCGGAGTAGAAGCGAGCAACGTTAGCCACCGCACACCATCATGCGTTGTTTCTACCACGAGGACCGAGAAGCCGTTGGCGGCTGCAAATCATGCGGCAAAGGCCTCTGCCGCGAATGCGCTGTTGACCTCGGCAAGGGTCTGGCCTGTCGCGGACAGTGCGAGGCGGATGTCCAGGCGCTGATCCAGCTCATCGACCACAACGTCAAGATGACCGCGACTTCGCAGGAATTGCTCCAGTCAAGCAGGGGTGTCCGCTCAGGCAACGCCTACTTCAACCTCGCCTTGGGCGTCATGTTCGTTCTGTGGGGTCTGAGCGACGAGCGGATGTGGTTCATCATGGTGATGGGCTTTGGCTTTATCGCCTACGGAGCCTATTGGCTGTTCCTCGCCCGCCGGATGGGCAAAGCGATACCGGGCGGACGACCTGGTTGACTCCGCCTCAACGCAAGCCGTCCGGGTCTTGCGCCCTCGGCCCGCGCGAAACGGCTGCCGTGGCAGATTGGCTACGGTCTCGGTGGATTGACCTACCTCGCCGCTGCCGGCTTCCTACTCTGGCCGTGCCGTGGGGGTGACGACAACGGATCGCGTTGACCCCGCTGCCAGCCACCCAAGCTGCACGAGTTGCACGTCTTGCACATCGCACGAGCTGCACAATCAGGGGGCGGGAGGCTTGAATCAACGTGTGACGTAGCTGCCGACAACTGACGTTGTCGCTCATGGGAAGGGACCCACCTCTGCTCACCAAAAGGGGACCGGGATTGTTGATTTGACGGGACGCTTCCTTGAGGTTCGAGTTGCTTTCGTGCGTGTGCAGGAGTCCGACCAGCCTGAACTCACCGGCCTCACGTTGACTTTCACCCCGTAACCGGCGAGCGATTGGCTATGAATACCATCAGCGATTCCCGGAGGTTGGATTGCCCCCCATCCGCCGGACGGCTGCGAGCGGAGGCAAGAAGGGCGGCTGGCGTGGGGTTGGGAATCTTTGCTATGTGGATTGGCCTGGCGCCTGTGGAGGGGCAAACCAGGACTGCGACGTTTAACGAACTCCGTGACATCCCGGGAGACTCCGGCGTCGTCATTCAAGGTCCCTTTTATGGTGGTGGAATAGGAATCCGGTTTGACGTGCTTGGTCCCTCCTACTTTACGCCTCGTGATGTCGTCAGTCTCAATGGTGGCTATGTCACGGGATGGCCTCAAAACGGGACCCCCTTCCTCCAGCAGTACGGTCCCAATGCTCTCATCGCCACTGCCCTTCCACAAAGTCCTCTAGGAGTGCGTTTCGCGGTGATCTCGGTCGATCTGGCGGAGTTCAACACGGTCGCGAGTGCCGAATTGGCTCGCTTCGTCGGCTACCGCACCGACGGCGAGGTGGTGACCGCCGAGTTCATGCCGGATGGGATCATCGACGGCGAAGGACCATTGGTGGACTTCGAGACGTTTTACTTCGACGATCGGTTCAACGACTTGACCAGGTTCGAGGCTGTTGAATTCGCCTCTCTCGACAACCTGGTTTTCGCTCAGGCAGTGCCGGAGCCCGGCGCCATGATCCTGCTGGCGGTGGGGGGAGTGGCGTTAATGCTCGGGCGCCAAGTCATGCGTCGATAGGGCTACGCTGTCGAGCATCTCAAGAAGAAAACCCCTTGCCCTACCTCGACAGCCTGGGGCCGGTTCGGTAAAGCAAGGGGCGCTTAAACAAGATCGGAGTCCATAGCCGGAGCCTGGGGTTTTGGCAATCCAGATCGCGGCGCATTTTGAGTTCGCCGAGGATTGGTATAGGCGGGGGCCGGTGGCGGCCCTGGTGCTGGCGTACTACGCGCTCGTGCGATCGGTGTGCCGAGCCCAGCCCGAGTTGCGCCGGTGCCTGACGCGCTGTCGGCACTGTCGGATTTTCTTTTTCACAGACCCGCGCAATACCGGTCGTAAGGACGAGCCCGGCGTCAAACGCCAGGATCTGGGGTGCCCCTTCGGTTGCCGAGAGGCCCACCGTCGGAGGCAATCCACCCAACGCAGCATCGCCTACTACCGGGAGGAGGCGGGTAAGGACAAGAAGCGGACCCTCAACGCCAAACGGCGGTCCCGACGTGTGGCTGACGTCCCTGCGCCCTCTCCGGCGCCCGACCCGCTACCAGCGGAGCCGCCCCCGATCCTCATTCACGTCCGCATGGTGACGAGCCTTCTGGAGCGTCGCCCGGTCGGCTGGACCGAGATTGACCAGATGCTTGCCCGGGCCCTGAGACAACACCGCATGGTCCGAACGCGGCGGATCGATCAGATTATCGACTGGTTGCATGCCGCACCTCCCTGACAACGCGGCGACCGGGGTCTTCGACCTTGAATTGATCCATTTGGACCTCCCTTACGAGGGCTATCGGCTGCCGCACCCAGGCCTGGAGGCGACGCTTCTGGCCTCGATCGCTCGGGAAGGCATCCGGGAACCACTTCGGGGCGTGACCTGCCAGCAAGTTCCCATCGTTCTGGATGGGTTCAAACGCTGCCGCTGTGCCCGGCAACAGGGGTTGGCCCAGCACCAGGCCTTTGTCCCGCCCCTGGACCAGGAACTGGTCCGCACCCTCTACCAGCAGTGCGACGGCTACGTCCAACGGGTTTGGGAAAAGCTGCGCGAGGAGCACGGTGTCCAGGTCCCGTATTCCACCCTCACCCGCTGGCTGCGTCTGTGGGGGATCGGTCGCCCCTCGGTCGCCCGCTGTCATCGCGTGCCCGATGAACCCGGCGCCGAAATGCAGCACGACACCAGCCCCTTCGTCGTCCGTCTGGGTGGAGTTCCGACCAAACTCCAGGCCAGTCTCCTTTACCTCCGCTACTCCAAACGCCGCTACCTGCAGTTTTACCGCGCCTTCGACCGCTTCCTCATGAAGTGCTTCTTCCACCGCGCCATGATCCACTGGGGTTACGTTCCCCGCCTCTGTGTCATCGACAACACCAACCTCGCCCGTCTGCGCGGCCTGGGGGAGCACGCCATTATGGTCCCGGAGATGGAGGCTTTCGCCAAAACCTACGGGTTCAAGTTCCTGTGCCATGCGCCCAAGCATTCGGATAGGAACACCGAAGCCGAACGTGCCTTTCGCATGATGAAGGTGCGCCTCAAGATCTCCGGTTGCTTTCGCACCCTCCAAGGCGCGTGCCGCCATGCTCGCATCCGTAGCTATATCTCGACCATCCGCAAACACGGCTTGCCGGTCCTCGAATATCTCCACCGCGCCCTCGAAG
>CAZVRY010000109.1:0-20881 GCA_964629545.1 uncultured Verrucomicrobiota bacterium
CCTTGTTGTCCTGGACGACGTATTGGACGTCGCGCTGGTAGATGGAATAGGCTTTGAGGAGTTGGGAGATGCAGTGGATTTTCTGGGCGCGGGCTTCGAACTCGGCCTGGATTTTGGCTTTGATTTCCATGCGCTTGCGCGCGTCGGTTTCGGGGCCGGTGTCGATTTCGTGGAAGGCGGTGGTGAGGTCTGGCAGGACGAAGGCGTCGGGGTCGCCGGGGCTGAGGTAGTTGCGGCCTTTTTCGGTGAGGTCGGCTTCGTGGCCTTTTTCGTCGATGGCGAAGAGGAGTTCTTCTTTTTGGGCGTAGAGGAGTTTTTTGGATTGGTCGGCGTGGAGTTGGAGTTCGGCCTGATTCATCAGGCGGTGGTTTTCGGGGTCTTCGAGGATTTTGAGGAGGCCTTCGGAACGGGGTTGGCCGACTTTGACGCGGTAGAGGAGGATGCCGATTTCGTGTTCGAGGTCTTCTTTGCCGGGCGGGTTGGAGCCGTCGGCGGGGTGGAGTTGTTGGATGAGGTCTTCGGCTTCGCGGAGGAAGCGTTGGCAGAGTTTGGCCTGGGCGTGGACGATGCCTTCGACCTGGGGGCGGAATTTGTGGTATTGCTCGTCGTAGGTGACGACGGCGGGGCCGCTGATGATGAGGGGGGTGCGGGCCTCGTCGATGAGGATGGAGTCGACTTCGTCGACGATGGCGTAGTAGTGGCCGCGTTGGACTTGTTCTTCGCGGCTGGTCGCCATGCCGTTGTCGCGGAGGTAATCGAAGCCGAACTCGGCGTTGGTGCCGTAGGTGATGTCGCAGTGGTATTGGGCGCGGCGGACGGGCGGGGGTTGGTCGTGGACGATGCAGCCGACGGTGAGGCCGAGGAACTTGTAGACGGCGCCCATCCATTCGCTGTCGCGTTGGGCGAGGTAATCGTTGACGGTGACGACGTGGACGCCGCGGCCGGTGAGGGCATTGAGGAAGACGGGGAGGGTGGCGACGAGGGTTTTGCCTTCGCCGGTGGCCATTTCGGCGATGGTGCCGCGGTGGAGGGCGATGCCACCGACGAGTTGGACATCGAAGGGGATCATTTCCCAGCGGATGGGGTGGCCGCGGACGGAGATGACTTCCTGGCGGTCGGTGAGGCGGCGGCAGGCGTTTTTGACGACGGCGAAGGCCTCCGGGAGGATGTCCTCCATGGCGGCCACGAGGTCCGGGTTCAGCGGGGGTTTGCCGTACTCGCCGGTCTTGTTTTCGTCCCCGGGGCGGACGGTGGGGATTTGGGCCAGCCGTTCCTTCCAGGCGCGGGTTTTCTCGCGCAGGGCTTCGTCCGGGAGGGATTGGAGGGACTGTTCGAGGGCGTTGATGCGGGCGACGAGGGGGCGGAGGCGTTTGACCTCGCGGTCGTTTTTGGACCCGATAATCTTCTTGATGACAAAGCCTAGCATGGGATCACGACAAGAAATGTCGGCCTACGCTACGGCATGGCCGGGGGGGCGTCAAAGCATTAAAGGCGGGCCTATCCGTCGTCGCGCCGGCGGTGGCGTTGGAGGGTGGGGTGGGGTTGGATGACGGGCGGGAGGGGCTTGGGATGGAGGAAGCGTTCGGCGAGGGTGGCGAGGGGTTGCCAGAGGGTGGAGCCCTCCGCCTGGACCGGGGTCTGTTCATCGACATGGCCGGAGGCGATCCACTCGAGGAGTTTGCGTCCGGTGACGGGCCCGTAGAGTTTCTGGTCGGAGCCGATGACGCGGTAGCGGACGGCGTCTGCGATGATGGCGGTCCAGTCGATCGCGGGTGTTTCGGGGGTGGGGGAGGGTTGTGGGGATTCCGCAAGGGGGGTGGTGCGGCCGGCCTCTTCGGGGGTTTCGTTGGGGGTTGGGGCCGGGGTGGCGGTGGTGTGGAGGCCGACGCTGAGGGCGCCGATTTTGAGGTCGGGGAGTTTCAGGTCGCCGAGGTGGAAGCCTGGGAGTTGGAGTTTGCCGCCGAGGATGGGGAGGCCGGCGAGGCGGAGGGTGACGTCGACGGAGGTATTGGTGGGGGCTGGGGAGGTGGCGGGGGTGGGGGTGGAGTAGCCGTTGACGAGGCATTCGAGGCGGCGGGTGGGGAGGTCGAGGAGGAGGCCGTGGACGGGGATGGAGGGGCCGATGAGAGGGCTGCGGCGGACGAGGTCGACGGCTTTGAGGACGTTCTGGCGTTCGCTGGCGAAGAGGCCGAAGAAGTCGACGAGGTTGTCGGGGAGTTGGGCGCGGTGGAGGCCGGCGGCTTGGAGGCGGTCGGTGAGGGCGAGGATGGTGGTTTTGGAGATGAGGCAATCGGAATGGCCGATGATGGCGATTTCCCTGGCATTTTTGACGAGGCAGGCGAGGGCGAGGGAGCGGACGGTGGAACTGAGGGGGCCGGTGACGATATTGCCGGCGTTGCGGAGCCAGACGAATTGGGCTTCGGGGACGCCGAGGGCGTCGGGGAGGAGGTGGTTGAGGCGGGGGTCGATGCAGGTGAGGGCGGCGAGGGGGAGGGCGTCGGCGTGGGGGGTGAGGTCGACGTCGGGGTGCGGGTGGCCTGAGGCGAGCCGGTGGTTGGCCTCGAGGATGGCATCGAGGAGCCGCATGGGGATCAGGTTTGGGGTGGTTCTTTTTGCATGGCTTGGCGGAGGGCGGGGACTTGGGCGAGGAGGCGTTCGAACTTAACGCCGGTGAGGCTCTCGAGGACGGGGGGCAGTTGGGCGATGATTTGGGTGACGTCGCCGGTGAGTTTGCTGGCGCCGCCGCCGGGTTCGGGGCCGGAGTTGATGATCACGATCTTGTCGGTTTTGGCGAGGGGTTCGCTGATATTGGCGGCCAGGTCGGGCAGGATGCGGGCGAGCATTTCGATCACGGCGGCTTCGTTATATTGTTTGAAGGACTCGGCTTTCATGCGCATGGCTTCGGCGTGGGCTTTGCCTTGGGCCTCGATGATGGCGGCTTCGGCGAGGCCGCGAGCTTTGTTGGCGTCGGCTTCGGCGAGGCCGGTGGCTTTGGCGACTTCGGCGTTGGCGAAGCCGGTGGCTTTGGCGGCGTTGGCGGCTCCGCTAGCCTCGGCTTCGAGTTGGAACTTCTTGGCGTTGGCGATGGTTTCCACGCGGTAGCGCTCGGCGTCGGCGGGTTTTTGGATGGTGGCTTGCAGTTCGCGTTCGCGGCGTTTGATTTCCTGGTCTTGGAGTTCGATTTGTTTCTGTTTCTCGATGATGGTGACTTGGACCTCCTCGGCTTTGACGAGTTGGCCGGTCTTGTATTTTTGGAGGTCGTAGGCGAGGTCGGCTTCGGCCTTTTTGAGGTTCACGGAAGCCTGGTAGGAGGCGACGTTCATCTGGTAGTCGCGTTGGGCTTCGGCGATTTTGGTATCGGCGGCGAACTTGGCTTCCTGGCCGAGTTGGGTGGCCTGGGAGGATTTGATCATGGCATCGCGGTCGGCTTCGGCCTGGGCGATTTGGGCGTCACGCTTAACTTGGGCGATACGGGGTCGGCCGAGGGCTTCGAGGTAGCCTTGGGTATCGCGGATGTCGCGGATGGTGAAGCTGACGATGCCGAGGCCCATATTTTGGAGGTCGGTGGCGGCGACTTCCTGGACTTTGGCGGCGAAGGCATCGCGGTTCTGGTAGATCTCCTCGACGGTGAGGGTGCCGAGGATGGCGCGGAGGTGGCCTTCGAGAGTTTGCATGGCGACGTTCTTGATTTCGTCGGTGGGTTTGCTGAGGAACTGTTCGGCGGCGGTGGCGATGGAGATATCGTCGCCTTTGATTTTGATTTGGGCGACGCCATCGACCTTCACGGGGACGCCTTTGCTGGTGTAGACCTCTGGGGTTTGGACATCGATGGTCATGAGTTCGAGGGAGAGGATGTCGACCTTTTCGAGGATGGGGATGACGAAGGTGCCGCCACCTTTTTTGATGCGGAAGCCGCGGACTTGCCAGGTGCCGTCGGGGTCCTGGTATTTGTGGCGCATGCCGGAGGCGACGAGGACTTCGTTGGGGCCGACTTTGGTGTAGCGGCTCATGACGGCGACGAAGACCAGGAGGACGACGACGCCGAGGACGACACCGGAGAGGATGACGACGGGTTGGGAGAAGAGGTTGGCGAGGATGGGGAGGGGGCTCATGGTGGGGCGGGTTGGGGTTAGCGGGGTTGGGGAGGGGTGGGGGGGGTGGCTGGGGAGACGTAGAACTGGGAACCGACGATGCGGGTGATGGTGACGAGGGCGCCGTTGGGGACGGGGGCGCCGGCTTCCTCGCGGGCGGGGGCGGTGTAGCGGGTGCCGGCTTGGACGTAGGCGATTTCGCCGACTCCGGCGGCGGGGATGGGGGTAATGACGGTGGCGGTGGTGCCGCGCAGGGTAGCGACATGGGATTCGCTGGAGCTATCGGCGGCGCGGACGACCTTGCGGAGGAGGGAGACGAGGACGCCGGCGACGAGGGCGGCGCCGGCGGCCGAGAGGGGGGCGCTGATGAAGGGGGGAGTGAGGGCGGGGATCTGGGTGAGGGTGAGGCCGAAGGCGCCGAAGGCGGTGACGAACGCGGCCATGATGATGGGGCTGAACAAGGAGACGCCGGGCGCGTCGCTGCCGTCCGCGCCGGCCTCGGCATGCCCGCCGCTGCCGCCGACGTGGCTGTGGTCGCCGAAGAGGTGGCCGAGGAGGGCGGAGAGGAGGACGAAGACGAAGCCGACGGCCAGGCAGAAGAGGTAGACGAGGTTGGCGGTCATGGCGGGTGCGGTGGATGGATGGTTTCCAGTAGACGCCGGGCGTGGGGGGCAGGCAAGCGGGATTTATGAATTAGGATTATGAATTTAGGATGTGGCCGGCAACTCCTGCCTTGCAGTCGGGCGGGGGTTTGCAAGGATCGCGCGCGCCGCGGCGCCGCGCGCTGGCGGCGGTCCGCCCGAGTTGGGCGGCACAACCCTTGAGCTTGCGTATGCCGAACACGAAACCGACCAAACTGCTGGCTGCCAATCGGAGTGAGATCGCGGTCCGGATTTTCCGGGCGGCGACGGAGCTGCGGATGCGGACGGCGGCGATTTACGCGCAGGAGGATCGGTTTGCCATTCATCGGTTCAAGGCGGACGAGGCCTATTTGGTGGGGGTGGGGAAGGGGCCGTTGGGGGCGTATTTGGACATTGAGGGGATTGTGGCGTTGGCTCAGGAGAAGGGGGTGGATCTCATTCATCCTGGCTACGGGTTTCTGAGCGAGAATGCGGCGTTTGCCCGGGCCTGCGCGGGGGCGGGGATGACGTTTGTGGGGCCGCGGCCGGAGTTGTTGGAGATGATGGGGGACAAGACGGCGGCGCGGAGTTTGGCTCAGCGGATCGGGGTGCCGGTGTTGCCTGGGACCGAGGAGCCGTTGGCGGACCGGGAGGCGGCGCTCAAGGTGGCTCGGCAGATCGGGTTTCCGCTGATCATCAAGGCCGCGTTTGGCGGCGGGGGGCGGGGCATGCGGGTGGTGCAGAAGGCGTCGGAGTTGGCGCATTTATTGGACGAAGCGCAGGCGGAGGCGGGGCGGGCGTTTGGGAATGCGGCGGTGTTTCTGGAGAAGTATATACCGCGGGCGAAGCACATTGAGGTGCAGGTTCTGGGCGACCACCATGGGAACGTGCTGCACCTCCACGAGCGGGACTGTTCGGTGCAGCGGCGGCATCAGAAGGTGATTGAGGTGGCCCCTTCGTATGGGTTGCCGGAGGGGGTGATTCGGGACCTGTGCGAGGCGGCGGCGCGGATGGCGCGGGAGGTGCGCTACGACAACGCGGGGACGATCGAGTTCCTCTACGATTTGGATCGGCACGAGTGGTTTTTCATCGAGATGAACCCGCGCATTCAGGTGGAGCACACGGTGACGGAGGTGATTACGGGGCTGGACTTGGTGCGGGCGCAGATCTTGGTGGCGCAGGGGAAGAGTCTGCATGGGCCGGAGATTGGGATGCCGACGCAGGAGCGGGTGCCGCGCAACGGGTATGCGGTGCAGAGTCGGATTACGACGGAGGATCCGGAGAACCGGTTCACGCCGGATTACGGGAGGATATTGGCGTATCGGTCGCCGGGGGGATTCGGGGTGCGGTTGGACGGGGGCATGGGCTATGCGGGGGCGGTGATCACGCCCTTTTACGACTCGCTGCTGGTCAAGTGTATCACGTCGGGTCCGACCTACGATTCGGCCCTGGACCGGATGCACCGGGCGTTGTCGGAGTTTCGGATCCGGGGGTTGAAGACGAACATTCCGTTCTTGGAGAACGTGATTGCGGAGCCGGTGTTTCGGGCGGGGCAGGCGACGACGACGTTGATCGACACGACGCCGGGGTTGTTGAAGTTCACGCCGCGGCGGGATCGGGCGACCAAGCTGCTGAACTTCCTGGGGAACATCATTGTGAACGGGAATCCGCATGCCAAGGGCTTCAAGCCGGAGAAGGCGATGGCGGCAGTGCGGGGTCCGGAGTACGACCATCGGGCGCGTCCGCCGGCGGGGACCCGGGACCTGCTGCGGGAGTTGGGGCCGAAGCGGTTCGCGGAGTGGGCGTTGAAGCAGAAGCGGCTCTTGATTACGGACACCACGTTTCGGGATGCGCATCAGTCGTTGATGGCGACGCGGGTGCGGACCTACGACATGCTGGCGTGCGCGGACGCGTTGGCGCATCGCTTGGGGGAGGCGACGCGGGGTTTGTTCTCGCTGGAGATGTGGGGGGGGGCGACGTTCGACACGGCGATGCGGTTTTTGAGTGAGGACCCGTGGGAGCGGCTGCGGCAGTTGCGGGAGCGCATCCCGAACATTTGTTTTCAGATGTTGTTTCGGGGTTCGAATGCGGTGGGGTACTCGAACTACCCGGACAACGTGGTGGCGGGGTTTATCCGGCATGCGGCGGCGGCGGGGATGGACATCTTTCGGATCTTCGACTCGTTGAATTACCTTCCGAATGTGCGGGTGGCGATGGAGGCGGTGCAGGGGACGGGGGCGGTATGCGAGGGGACGATCTGCTATACGGGGGACATTTTGGATGAGCGGCGGGACAAGCATTCGCTGGCGTATTATGTGCGGCTGGCGCGGGAGTTGGAGCGGATGGGGGCGCATTTTCTGGCCATCAAGGACATGGCGGGGCTGTGTCGCCCGTATGCGGCCTACAAGTTGGTGAAGGCGCTGAAGGAGGAGGTGGGGATTCCGGTGCATTTTCATACGCACGACACGAGCGGGGTGAACGCGGCGAGCGTGCTGCGGGCGAGCGATGCGGGGGTGGACGTGGTGGATCTGGCCCTGGCCAGCATGAGCGGGAGCACGTCGCAGCCGAACTTGAACTCGGTGGTGGCGGCGCTGGAGCGGACGCCGCGGGACTCGCGGCTGGACCTGGGGGCCCTGAACGAGTTTTCGGATTATTGGGAGCGGGTGCGGGAGTACTACGCGCCGTTCGACACGGCGCCCAGGACGGGGAGTGCGGAGGTTTACCAGCACGAGATGCCGGGGGGGCAGTATACGAACCTGAAGGAACAGGCGGCCTCGATGGGGGTGGCGCATCGGTGGACGGAGATTGCGCAGTATTACGCGGGGGTGAATCGGTTGTTTGGGGATATTGTGAAGGTGACGCCCTCGAGCAAGGTGGTCGGCGATCTGGCCCTGTATTTGTTCAGCCACGGGATTCAGCCGGCCGACGTGGTGAACTTGGAGCCGGGCACGGCGGGGTTCCCGGAGAGCGTGGTGGACATGTTGTCTGGGGGGTTGGGTTGGCCGGAGGGTGGGTTCCCGGCGGAGTTGCAGCGGGTGGTGTTGGGGGAGAAGCGCGCGGCGGAGGCACGGCGCCGTTGGGCGGAGGGGCAGGCGGCTTCCCACGGGGTGCGGCCGGCGCCGCTGGAGAAGATACGGGAAGAGCTGAGTGCGAAGCTCAAGCACGAGGCGTCGGACGACGATCTGTATAGTCACCTGATGTATCCCCAGGTGCATGCGGATTTTGCCAAGCACCGGCGGGAGTTTAGCGATGTGAGCGTGATCCCGACCCCGGCCTTCTTTTACGGGCTGAGGCCCGGGGAGGAGATCAGCGTGAGCATCGAGGCTGGGAAAACGCTGTTCATCAAGCTGATCAATGTGGGGGCGCCGGACAAGGACGGGCGGCGGACGGTGACCTATGAGCTCAACGGGATGACCCGGGAGTCGCATATTACGGATCGCTCGTTGGCGCCCAAGGGGAAGGTGCGCCCGAAGGCGGATCTCAACGATCCGCTGCAGGTGGGGGCGCCGATTCCGGGCCTGGTGGCGAGCATTGCGGCCACGGTGGGGCACAAGGTGGCCAAGGGGGACAAGCTGCTGATGATGGAGGCGATGAAGATGCAGACTACGATTTGCGCGCCCTGCGATGGGGTGGTGGCGGAGGTATTGGTGCAGTTAAGCGACGTGGTGGAGAGCAAGGATTTGCTGGTGCGACTGAAAGGGGCGGGTTGAGGGGAGGGGGGGCTTCAGGACGAGACTGCCCCGACACCGGGTGACGCGGGTTGCGGCCAGGAAGTTGGGAAGCCAGGGGGGGAAGGACTGCTGGCCAGGAGCTTCACCTGTTGGTCAGCTTGGTCGGGTGAAGGGAAGGAGTGGGAGTGGGGAGTAGGATCAGGATTAGGATTAGGATTAGGAGTGGGAGGAAGGAGGGGAGGGGGAGGGGCAAACGGGGCTTGACGGTTGTCGGCATGCCCGGAGAATGCGCGGTCGATGGAAGGGTTTGTTATGAAGTGGACCGTTTCGCTGCTGACCTTGGTGCTGGTTCTGGTCGGACGGGTGGAGGGGGGGGAGCGACCGGTGGCGGCGGCGTTTCGGCCTCCGGCGGTGCCGCTGGTGACCCATGATCCGTATTTTAGCGTGTGGTCGTTCGAGGATCGGTTGACGGATGGCCCCACGCGGCATTGGACGGGGCAACGGCAGGAGCTGTGCGCGCTGGTGAAGTTGGATGGGGCGGTATTTCGGCTGATGGGAGCGGAGCCTGCGGCGGTGCCGGCCATGAAGCAGGTCAGTCTCGAGGTGTTGCCCACGCGGACGATTTACCATTTTGAGGAGCAGGGGGTGCGGATCGGGATGATCTTTTGCAGCCCGCTGCTGCCGGACGAGCCGGAGGTGATGAGCCGGCCGGTCAGTTACCTGACGTGGGAGGTGCGGGTGCTGGATCGCAAGCAGCATGAGGTGTCGTTGTATTTCGACTGCGGGGCGGGGTTGGCGGTGGATCGGGAGGAGCAGGCGGTGACGTGGGAGCGGGAGCGGGTGGAGACGATGAGCGTGTTACGGGTGGGGACGCAGCAGCAGGCGGTGCTGGGCAAGAGCGGCGACAACGTGCGGATCGACTGGGGTTATATGCTGTTGGGGGTGCCGCAGCAGGGGAACTCAGTCGAGCGGATTCTCGGGGCGAGTGCGGCGCGTGGGGCCTTTGCGGCGGGGCGCCCGTTGCCGGAGCAGGACGATACGCGGATGCCGCGGCCTGCGAAGGACGATCAGCCGGTGTTGTGCTGCGTGTTCGATCTGGGGGCGCTGACGGTGAAGGCGGCGTCGCGGCACGTGTTGTTGGGATACGATGACATCTACTCGGTCGAGTATTTTGGGCAGCGATTGCGGCCCTGGTGGCGTCGGAAGGGGCTGGAGCCCAATGCCCTGTTACGGCGGGCGGAGCAGGATTACGCCATGTTGCAGAACCGCTGTGGGGCGTTTGATGTGGAGTTGATGATCAACCTGCGCCGGCGCGGGGGTGTGGCCTACATGAACCTGGGGGCGCTGGCCTTCCGCCAGTGCCTGGCGGCGCACAAGTTGGTTTCGGATCCGAACGGTCAGGCCCTCATGTTCTCGAAGGAGAACTTCAGCAATGGCTGCATGGGGACGGTGGATGTCATGTATCCGTCGTCCCCGTTGTTTTTGCTGTTCAACCCGAAGTTGCTGCAGGCGCAGTTGACGCCGGTGTTCGACTATGCGCGGTCGTCGGAGTGGCGGTTTAGCTTTGCGCCGCATGATTTGGGGACGTATCCGAAGGCGAACGGTCAGGTGTATGGGGGGGGAAGCCGCGAGGAGAAGGACCAGATGCCGGTGGAGGAGAGTGCGAACATGATTTTGATGACGGCGGCGTTGACGAAGGCGACGGAGAGTCCGGCGTTTGCGTTGCGCTACTGGACCTTGTTGGCGAAGTGGGCGGCGTATTTGAAGGAGAAGGGGTTGGATCCGGAGGAGCAGCTTTGCACGGACGATTTTGCCGGTCACTTGGCGCACAATGCGAACCTCTCGCTTAAGGCGATCATGGCGTTGGGGGCCTTTGCGCAACTGGCGGATGCGGCCGGGCGGCTGGAGGAGGCATCGGCGTATCGGGCCACCGCCCAGGAGATGGTGGCGGCGTGGATGGCGAAGGCGGACGATGGGGATCGCTATCGTTTGGCCTTCGACCGGCCGGGGACGTGGAGTCAGAAGTACAACCTGGTGTGGGATCGGATTCTCGGGCTGGGGTTATTTCCGCCGGAGGTGGCCCTCAAGGAACTGGCGTTTTATCGGACGGTGATGAACCGCTATGGGCTGCCGTTGGATCATCGGAAGGACTACACGAAAGCGGACTGGCTGGTGTGGACGGCGGCATTGACGGAGAAGCCGCGGGAGTTGGTGCCGTTTGTTCAGCCGATTTACGATTATCTGCACGAATCGCCCAGCCGGGTGCCGTTTAGCGACTGGTATGACACGAAGACGGGGAAGGCGGAGGGATTCCAGGCGCGGTCGGTCGTGGGAGGGGTGTTCATGCCGATGCTGAGCGATCCCGGTTTGTGGCGGAAGTGGTCGAGTCGGGCGAAGCAGTGAGGGCGGCGGTGGCGATGAGGGTGAGTTCGTCGGTGGTGAGGGGGATGGGGTTGCCCTTCATGCTGCTGGCGGCTTTCGACTTTTCGACCAGTGCCGGGAGGTGGGCGGGGGTAACGCCCCAGGCGGCGAGGTTGGGGATGCGGAGGCGTTGGCAGGTGGCGGCGATCCAAGCGATGCCATCCTCGGCCTGGGCGTCGGGGGAGCAGGTGAGGAGGCGGGCGATTTCGTCGAATCGGGGCAGGGCGAGGGGATGGCCTTGGGTGGGGCGTTGGCGGAGGGCGTGGAGGTTGGCCGTGAGGACGTGAGGGAGAAGGGCGGCGCAGACGGCGCCGTGCGGGGCGTGGAACATGCCGCCGAGGGGTGCGGCGAAGCCGTGGACGGCGCCGAGGCCGGCGTTGGCCAGGGCCAAACCGCCGAACAAGCTGGCCAGGGCCATATCGCTTCGGGCAGAGGCGGAGGCGCCGTCGGCGCAGGCCTGGCGCAGGGAGCGGGCGATGCGGGTGAGGCCTTCGCGGCAGAGGGAGTCGACGAGCGGGTTGCTGCGGGTGGAGAGGAAGGGTTCGATCAGTTGGGTGAGGGCATCGAGTCCAGTGGCGGCGGTGAGAGGGGGGGGGAGGCTATGGGTGAGTTCGGGGTCGACCAGGGCGAGGCGAGGCAGCAGGAGCGGGCTGCGGAGGCTGGCCTTGACGCCGTGATGGGGGGAGCGAAGGACCGCGTTGCGGGTGACCTCGGCGCCGGCCCCCGCGGTCGTGGGGATGGCCAGGCAGGGCAGGGGCGGGCGGCCGAGGGGGAGGCCGCGTCCGATGACTTCGAGGTGGTCGAGGAGGTCCGTGTCATTGGCGGTCATGGCCGCGATGGCTTTGGCGGCGTCGAGGGCGCTGCCGCCGCCGAAGCCGATGACGAGGTCGCAGCGGTGGTGGCGGGCGGTGCGGCGGCCGTCTTCGACGGTGGCGAGGTCGGGTTCACCTTCGATCGGGAAGAGGTGGTGGGCGACGTGGGCGTGGGCGAGGGAGTGGAGGAGCGGGGCTGCGCGTTCCGGGTGTCGGCCGGTGACGACGAGGGCGGTCTGGCCGAGGGCGCGGGCTTCGGGGCCGGCTTGGGCGACGAGGCCGGGGCCGAAGAGGACACGATGGGCGGTGGCGAATTCGAAGCGCGGGGAGGGGGTTACCATGCGGGGTCGGGGGGGAAGGCGTTGGCGTAGGTGATGCTGGTGCGGGGTTGGGCCATGAGCGGGGCGACCGCCTCGCGCCAGGTTTGGTAGTGGGCGGTTTTCTTGTGGGCGGCTGGGGCGTCCTGGGTGCGGTAGGCTTCGACGAGGATGAAGCGGTGGGGGGTGTCGTGCTGTTGGAGGACGTCGAACCGGGCGATGCCTGGTTCCTGGAGGCTGGCCTGGGCGTTTTCGAGGGTGGCGGCGAGGAAGGCGTCGATGGCTTCGGGCTTCACTTGGACGTGGACTTGGACGATAAGCATAGGGACGGGGCGAGGTTGTCCCGAGAGCATCTCGAGGACGGCGGCGAAGTCAACGATGTTTGGCGGGGGTTCGAGACCGCGGACGGATTGGAACGGAAACGGCAACGTCAACTGGGCTGCGAACCCTCCGAGGGGCGGGAGGGAGGGGTGGGCTTGCGTGGGGAGGCGGCCGAGTGCTTGGCGGCGGAAGGGGGTGGGTCGCGGGGGCGCAGGGTGGGGCTGGGTTGGGGCTGGTTGGGGGTCGTATTAGCCGGGGCGATGGTGTGGGAGTTGGCGGGGGAGGGGCCACTGACATTGGCGGAATTGCAGCAGGCGCGGGGGTTGACCTCGCGGAAGTTCGCGGGTTATTTCGGCGAGTTCACCTACACGTATCGGGAGGCGTTGCAGCCGCCGGACGTGTTTCTGGGTCGGCGGGATGGGGACTGTGACGATTACGCGGTGGTGGCGGATCTGGTCTTGCCGAGGCACGGGCTGACGACGCGGTTGGTGCATGTGCGTTTGGCGGGGTTGGTGGCGCACGTGGTGTGTTTCGTGATGGAAGACCGGCTCTACCTGGACTACAACAACCGCGTGTACCTCGTGAAGACCGAGAAGAGCGCACCCAATTTGCGAGAGGTGGCGGGCAAGGTGGCGAAGTCGTTTTCCGCCAACTGGACGTCGGCCTCGGAGTTCACCTATTCGAACGGGGTGAAGCGAGTGGTGCGGACGGTGGCCAAGGTGGATCGGCCGTCCCCGGAGACGGATTCCCTCTCACCACCAAGGAAGAAAGGGTAACTGTGGCTGAACCGATCGAGAGACGGCTGTTCGTCGGGATGATGGTGGCGGCGCTTCTGGTGGGGGTGGTGGCGATCACATCGGTGCGGAACGTGCAGGGGGCGATGCAGGCGAGCGATTGGGTGAATCACACGCACGGTTTGATCATGGAGGCGGAGTCGGTCGTGAGCGCGATGCGGCTGGGGGACGAGGCGTTGATGAGGTTTTTGCTGACGGCGGAGGAACGGGATCAGGCGGCCTACCGAGAAGGCTACGGGCAGATGCTGGAGCATTTGGAGGTGACGCTGGCGTTGTTGAAGTCGGACCCGCCGTCGGCGGTCGTGGGGCCGGAGTTGGAGCGGTGGGTGCGGCGGAGGGTTGAACTGGCCGAGGATTTGGGGGCGATGCCGGCGGAGACGTCGCCCGCGGAACGGAAGCAGCGGCTCTTGGCGGTGGAGCAGGTGGAAGCGCCGCGGCAGGTCCGGGAGATCGTGACGCGGTTAAAGGAGCGGCAGATCAGCCTGTTGCAGGAGCGGGACCAGGCGGCCTATCGGCAAGGGCAGACGACCCGCTGGACGGTTCACACGGCGGTGGTGTTGTTGGTGGGGCTCTTGGGGGCGAGCTACTGGTTGGTTCGGGACGACGTGGCTGCGCGGCGGCGGGTGACCGAGACACTGCGGGGGATGAACGAGGAGTTGGAGCGTCGGGTGGGGGAGCGGACGCGGGAGCTGGCGGCGGCCAACGAGGCCTTGGTGGTGGAGAATCTGGAGCGCACGTGGAGCAACCAGACACTGGAGCATCAGTTGCGTTACAGCCAGCTGATCATCAACACGATCGCGGAGCCGATTCTGGTGGTGACGCTGACGTTGAACGTGGTCCGAGCCAACGCGGTGGTGCCTGCCTGCACGGGGTTGGTGGAGAAGCGGATTATCGGCAATCCGGTGGGGCAGTTGTTGCGGGGGCCGGCCGAGGCGGAAGGCGGGGAGGGAATGGGGGAGGGTCGAGCAGGGGAGCAGGAAGGGACGGGGTTGGGCGGGGGCCTTGCGCCCATGGTGGCGGCGATGCGGCAGGGGCGTGAGTTACACCGCCTGCCGGCGCGGCTACGCGGGTCGGACGGGGGATGGCAACCCGTGCGGGTTTCGGTGTATCCGGTGCGCGATGCGGATCGCGTGGTGGGGGCGGTGCTGACAGTGAACCTCGAGGACTCTGGTGAAAAAGCGCATTTTGATCATTGATGACGAGGCGAGCATTCGCGAGTTGCTCGAGCGTTTTCTGACGCTGAAGGGGTACGAGGTGAGGACGGCGGGAACGGCGGAGGAGGCGTTGAGGGTGGCGGCGGAGGTTCGTCCCGACCTGGTGGTTTCGGATTTGACGCTGGCGGATTCGGACGGGTTGGTTTTGATCGACGAACTGCGTCGTCGGATGCCCGGGGTGCCCGTGTTGCTTCTGACCGGCGTGCGTTTTGGGCAGGACATTGTGGAGGAGAACATCCTGGAGCGCGTGTCGGGCTATCTGCACAAGACGGCCTCGTTGCAGACGGTTCTGGCGGAGATTGGCCGGTTGCTGAGCGGGCCGGCCAGCCGCTGACGTGGGGTGAGAACATGGGGGTGCCTTGCAGCGCGTCGAGCTTTTGCCCCGGGCGAGCAGCTTGCGTTGGTCGCCTTTGATCTGAAAGAGGTACTCCCCACCCTTTTCCACCATGGTCGGGGCGTGCGCACGCTGGCCGTGCAGAGGTGGATTGGTGACAGGTTCGTGGTGGGTCTCCCGCAGGTAGGTTGACGGCATCGCTAGATGGCATCATGATGCCAGCATGCGAACGACGATTAACATCAGTGATGGCATCCTCGCGGAGGTGCGGGAATTGGCGCGACAGCGGAAGCGTCCGTTTCGGGAAGTGCTCGAGGAAACGCTGCAGCGCGGGCTTGGCCGCGGAAAGGCAACCGGCCAGCGCGTTTGCCTCGTCACGCGCCGGATTGGGATCAAGCCCGCCTACCTGGCGCAGAGCATGAACCAGATGTATGACCAGATCGAGGCCGAGGAAGGGGCCGTTCGCGGAAGCCGATGATCATCCCCGATGCCAACCTGCTGGTTTACGCGCACGACGAGGCCGCGCCTCAGCACGCCAAGGCGCGATCCTGGTGGGAGTCCACCCTGTCCGGCACCGAGCCGGTGGGGCTGGTGTGGGTTGTGGTGCTGGCGTTCACGCGGTTATTGACCCACCCGACACTCTCGCAAAATCCGCTCTCGATCGCCGAGGTTCGGGAGATGACCGAGCAATGGATGGACTGCCCCCATGTCCGGCTGCTCGGACTCTCAGAGGAGGCCCTCCCGCGGTTCTTTGATTTGCTGGAAACAGCCGGGGGCGGCGGCAATCTTTCCACCGACGCCCTGATCGCGCTGCACGCCATGGAGCATTCCGCCACCGTGTTCAGCAACGACCGGGATTTCGACCGGTTCCCGGGCGTCAAGCGCGTGAACCCGCTTTCCTCAAGGTGAACTGTCACCGTCCCGCCAGGACCAGAATGGTGATCGGTCAACATGCTGTCAAACCACGCGACTTCCTCTGGCGTAGACACACGGGCGACCAGAGCGGAGCGCAGCCCAGGGGCGGCTCCTTGAGAACAAGGCATTTTCGTTCGAGCGTAGGAGAGCAAAAACCCGTCGCGCGTCTGGCGCGAGTTTTACCCCTCATCCCCAACTGCTTTTGCCCCTAAAGGAATTCGCCTGGGGCGTGCATTTGGGCAGCAATTCTCATTTTGAAAAAAGAAGTCCCCCTTCCCTCTCCCCGCGCCTCGGCTGCCTTCCGCTATAAAAGGCGCGGGGAGAGGGTGGCCAAAGGCCGGGTGAGGGGCCGTCCGCATTTCAAAATGAGAATTGCTGGCATCTGGGCGGGGCCGCCGTCTCCTCGTTGACAGGGCGGCGCGGGCGCGGAATGATCGGGCATGAGTAAGCCGATTTTTCCACGGAGTCCGCGGGAGACGATGGCGGGTTGGATGCATCTGCCGCGTTACATAGACAAGATACGTTTGCATCAGGCTGGCAAGCTGTCGGCGGACTACCAGGCGAACTTTGGGAAAGGCTTCGACGGTTGGTGGTTGGAGGCGGCGGGGTTGAAGCACGATGATTTTGTGGCGTTGGTGCGGGCGACGGTGTGTGACGGGGAGGTGTGCGACTGGGTGCTGCACAACGTGAAGAAGACCGCTGCCGAGCGGCGGGCGCATGAGGATCGGATGCACAACTACCCCGCGCCCAACGATGCCGCCATGCAGGAGCGACTTCGTCAGCGCAAGGAGTCGTCCGGCTTGGGGCATCGCGACGACATCAAGACCTTCATGGATTACATCGACGCGGACGAGGGGCGGAGTTGAGGGGTGGGTCAGGGGGAGTTTTCGACGGGGAGGGGGCCGAACTGGGGGGTGGGCAGTCCGTCCTCGTCCTGGACGACGTGGGGCAGGCTGAGGCCTGGGGCGGCGGCGGGGACATCGCCGTAGCTGACGGTGACCGGGCCGGTTGCGGGGGCGGGGAGGGTGATGAGGACGGTGGAGGGGTCAGGGGCGCGGTGGACGGACAGGGGCGGGGTCTCAGTGCCGTCGACGAAGACGCGGAATTGGTGGTCGTAGGCATTGACGGCGGGGTTGATGGGGCGGGAGAAGCGGATGGCGATGAGGGAGCGGTCGTGGTCGGGGTGGTGGAGGCGGAGGAGGCGGGGGCCGGTGCCGTTGACGGGTTCGCCATAGACGTGTTGGCGGGTGGCGAGGGCGAAGCGGTGGCCGAGGAGGCGTTGGGCGGTGGAGGAGAGGTGGATGGGGTCGATGAGGGGGAGGTCGAAGGTGACGACGAGGTGGTGGTGTGGGAGGCCGTGGGGTTGCCCGGATTCGGCGAGGCGTTGTTGTTCCGCGCCGGCGTGGAGGCGGTTTTGGAAGAGGGGATCGGCGTGTTTGGCGACTTGGGCGTAGATGACCGGGATGGGGCCGCACTCGTTGCGGAAGGCCTGGATGAGGGCGGCCCAGTCTTCGGAGTAGTGGTCGAGCCAATGTCCGTCGGTCATGTTGGATTCGTGTCCGTAGTACCAGAGGGCCTTGAGTCCGTGGGGGGCGGCGACCCACCGGCGGAAGTTGGCGTAGCCGAAGTAGGAACTGCGGTCGAAGCGGTTGGTGCCGGGCATCCACTGGTGGATCTTGGTGGAGCCGAAGGCGCAGGGGATTATCAGCATGGGGTGGGCGCGGGCGGCGGCCAGTGCTTCGGCGGCTCCGACGGAGAACGAGTAGCTGAAGAGGAAGGGGGGATCATCGGCGGGGCGGGTCAGTGGGACGAAGCCGTGATTGCCGTCGAGTTTCCAGACATTGGAGACGGTGACGGGGTTGCCGTAGTCGAAGAGGACCCCGTTGGACTGGCCGGCGATGAGGAAGGCGTCGAGGGCGGCGCGGTCGATGCGTGGACGGGCGACGATGCGGAACTCGCGTTCGGGCCAGGCGCCGGGGAGGGGGATCCAGCCGCCGTTATAGGGGCCGCCGGGCCAGCGGGACCATTCCGAGTCCGGGGCGTCGCGGAATTCGAGTTCGTGGGTCCAACCGCCGAGGGCGAAGAACTCGATCACGGTGTTCTCGCCGGCGGAGACGAGGCGGGGGACGTAATCGATGGCGAGGCGCGGGTGGGTGGAGGCATGGAGGGAGCGGACTCGATAGAAGCGGGTGGCGGTGGCGGGGCGGTCGGTGACTTCGCCGGAGTTATGGGGAGCGTCGGGCAAGGGGTGCCAGGCGGACGCGAGGTGGTCGGAGAACTCGACGACATGATCGACGCCGGGTTGAGGGAGGAACCGGAGGGTGAAGTCCTGCCCGGCGAGGTCGAACGTGGGGACGACGCGGACGCGACTAGGCAAGGGCACTTCGGTTTCCACGAACGCTTCGAGGGAGGCGGTGGCGTTGGACCAGTCGACGTGGGCGGGGAGTTCCGTGCCGTTGGTGGTGAGGACGAGGACGGGGTGGGCAGCCGCCGGGGGTTGGAGGGAGAAGAGGGTTTGGCCGGCGGTGTAGGCGGTGATGGGAAGAGCGAACAACTCCACGGGGCCTGCGCGGCCGGCGTTGGGGGTGAGGAGCAGGGAATCCCCGACATCCCGCAGCGCGCCCTCTTCCTGGAAGCCGTCCGAGCCATCGATGCCGTGGTCGGAGGCAGGGCGGGTTAATTCCTGGAAGCGGCCGTTGGCGACGGCCGGGTGGCTGGAGTGAAGGTCAAGGCGCCAGCGTGCGATTTGTTGGACCCCGTCCTGGCTGGCGGGGGGCAGTTCAGCAAAGACGCGGAGGACGGTGATCGCGCCGACGGGGAGGCGAGGCTGATCGAGGCGGGCGGTGAGGCGGGCGGACTGGGACCACGCCGGGCTGGCAAGGAGGAGGAGGAGCCAGGGGAGGAGGCGGTGGGGGGGCATCGCCAATTATGAGTTATGATTTATGATTTATGATTTGGGATTTGGGATTGGGGATTTGGCGGGGGTTAGCTCGTGCGGAGGGCGGCTTTGGTGGCGGCTTGGAGGCGATCGAGTTCGGGTTGGAGTTCCTGGCGTCGCCTGGAACTCATGCGGTCGATGAAGAGGATGCCGTGGAGGTGGTCGAGTTCGTGCTGGATGGCGCGGGCGAGGAGGCCGCCGCAGCGGAACTGGAGGTTTTTTCCGTGACGGTCCCAGGCCTCGACGTCGACGGATTCCGGGCGGACGATGTCGGCGTAGATGTCGGGGAAGCTCAGGCAACCTTCGGGGCCGGCGACGGGGTCGGCGACGGGGGTAACTTTAGGATTGATGAGGGCCAGGGGCATGAAGTCGTCGACCTCGGAGGGGGTGTCGTGGATGGAGAGGGTGGAGGGGCGGTCGGCGACCCCGCGCACGTCGAGGACCGTGAGGAGGAGGGGTTGGCCGACCTGTTGGGCGGCGAGGCCGACTCCGTGGGCAGCCCGCATGGTTTCGAACATGTCGTCGATGAGTTGCTCGAGGGTGGGGGTGATGGACTCGATGGGCGACCCTTTTTGGCGGAGGGCCGGGTGGCCGTATTGGACGACGGGGAGGAGCATGGGGGGGCTTAGTCAGCGGGCCAGTGTCGGATGAGGTGGGCGACGTCGCGGAGGGTGGGGCTTTGGGCGGTGCGGACGTAGAAGCCGCTGGTTGCGACACCGGTGAGGAGACTCATGGGGTGGTCGAGGCCAAGGAGGCGTCCCAGGCAGAACCCGGCGTTGAAGTGGTCGCCGGCGCCGGTGGTGATTTTCGGGTGGGAGGCGACGGGACCTTGGACGAGGGCGGCGGGTTGGCCGCGGGTGGCGGCGGCGGCGAAGGCGACGGGGTGGACGACGACGGTATTGACGGGGAGTTTCTGGCTGAGGGCTTGGGTGAGGTGGCGGATTTGGTCGGGTTGGTGGCCGGGGACAGGCAGGCCGAGGACTTGGGCGACGGCGCAGGCCTCGCTTTCGTTGAGGCCGAGGATGGTATCGAAGTATTGTTCGAAGCGGACGATGAGTTGGAGGGCTCGTTCGAGGTCTTGGGGGAGGCGTTTGGCGGGGTCCGCGAGGTCGAAGAAGAGGGTGCGTCGGTCGCCGTTGAAGGTGGGGCAGAGGTCTTCGAGGAGGGCGGCCCAGACGTCGCTCATGTGGGGCAGCATGGTCCAGTTGACGAAGGCGACGAGGTGGGACGAGGCGAAGCCGGAGGCGAATTTGTCGCGGCCGAGGCGGGCCTGGATGGCGGGCCAGGTGATGTCGGCCAGGGGCGTGTGCTTGCCGAACATGATTTTGCCGTCTGCGAATTCGAACGCGTCGGTGAGGCCGGGGTCGGCCACGGAGTGGACGGTGGCTTTTTCGGCGAAGCTTGAGAAGACGGGGTGGAGGGAGGGGTAGCCGAGGGCGCCGACGTAGGTGACGTGGAGGCCGAAGCTGGCGAGGGCGTTGGCCATGATGGGGCCGTTGCCGCCGAGTTTGGTGAACTGGGTGACGAGTTCGACGTTGGTACTGCGGCCGGCGGCGGCGGCCAGGCGTTGGGCGAGGGCGGCGATGGTGGGGACGCGTTCGAAGGTAGAGGCGTCCAGGCGTTTATCGACGACGTGGATGATGGCGTCGACGAAGCCGTCGAGGCCAAGGAAGGCTTGGAGGTGGGCGGGGCGGTTGGCGGCGTCGTCGAGGCGCCGGGCGCACTGTTCATTCAAATCCGAGGCTTGCATCGGTTTCGGCGGGCGGGTGCGGTGGTGGGTGGCGGGGAGCCGGCGTCTCACTCGGGGGTGAGGCCGATCAATTGGAGTACGCGATGGAGGTCGTCGTCGCTGAAAAAGCGGATTTCCAGGGCGCCTTTGCCGTGTCGGTAGCGGAGCTGGACCTTGGTGCCGAGGCGTTCCTGGAGGCGGGTTTCGAGGGCGACGACGTGGACGTCACGTTCGCCGTTAGGGCCGCGGGAGCGGGAGGCTTGGGTGGCGGCGGGAGCGGGGGTGGACCAGCGGGCGACCAGGTCTTCGGTTTGGCGCACATTGAGTGCGTCCTTGAGAATTCTGGTGGCGGCGAGTTGCTGTTCTTCCGGGGAAGGCAGGCCGAGGAGGACTTTGGCATGGCCGACGGAGAGCAGGCCATCGCGGACGAAGGCCTGGACCTCGGCCGGGAGGCGGAGGAGGCGGAGGGCGTTGGCGACCACGGTGCGGCTGCGGCCCACGCGCGCGGCGGCGTCTTCTTGGCGCAATTGGAACTGGTCGATGAGTTGGGCGTAGCCCTGGGCTTCCTCGATGGGATTCAGGTTCTCCCGTTGGAGGTTTTCGATGAGGGCCAGTTCCAGCACCTTGCGGTCGTCGGCTTCCCGCACGATCACCGGCACCTCGGTCAAGCCCACCTCCTGGGCGGCGCGCCAGCGGCGTTCCCC
>CAZVRY010000110.1:0-20838 GCA_964629545.1 uncultured Verrucomicrobiota bacterium
CGGCCCGGTGGCGCTCCCGCCAAAATCGGAAGTTATTTTTGCACAGACCCTAAGGCAGATCAGGGTCGTCGGCATCCGCGTCGTTGCCTTCCCACTTGGGGTAGATTTCGGCCGGGATTTCGCCGCGGCGGATGAGTTCTTGGAGGTCGCGGATGACGGTGCGGCGGGCGACGCGGAATTGGCGGGCGAGGGCGGAGATGTTGGGGCGGTCGGGGCTCTTGAGGACTCGTTGGCGGATTTGGGTTTGGCGGCTGAGGCGGTCGGTGGATCGGCTGAGGAGGTCCTGGACGTCGATGCGTTTGGACCGTTCGAGGGCTTCGAACTGGCGGACGACCTCGGTTTCGCCGCATTCGGAGAGGGCGACTTCGACGGTGCGGCGGAGTTCGTTGAGGTCGACAGGTTTGGTGAGGCAGTAGTGGGCGCGCCGAGGGCCTTGGAGGGCGGTCATCTGCTGGTGGGCTTCGAGGGCGCCGGAGACGACAATGACCGGAACGTAGGGGAGGAGTTCTCGGAACTCGGCGAGGAAATCGAGGCCGCGCTCACCCTGGGCGAGGATATGGTCGAGGAGGATGAGGCTGGGGGGGTGTTGTGCGATCTGGTCAAGGGCTTGTGAGGCGCTGGTGGCGCGGGTGAGTTCGAAGTCGCCGAGGGCTTCCTCGTAAAGTTCGTACTGGAGGTCGTCGTCCTCGATGATGAGCAAGCGAGTGGGGCGCATGGGTACGAGTGGGGGGGATTTTAGGGCAAGGCATGGCCAAAGCAAGGGTTGGCTGGGGGCCATGGTTTCCGCGCCGATGGGTTTGTGACGGGGGGGCGCGAGCGTTTGCGAAGTGGCTGGCGCAGGGTGGAAAGTCAGGGTTGAATGGGGGCATGGCTGCCTTTTACGACACCCATGCGCATTTGGACTTCCCGGATTTCGGACCGGATGTCGGGGAGGTGATGGTGCGGGCCGCGGCGGCTGGGGTAACGCGGGTGGTTTCGGTGGGGACCGACCTAGCCAGCAGCGCGCGCGCGGTGGCGCTCGCGGAGCGGTTTCCGGGGGTGTTCGCGGCGGTCGGGTGGCATCCGGGGCATGCGAGCGAGGCTCCGGGGGACATTCGCGGTGAGCTGCGTGAATTGGCGAAGCATCCCAAAGTGGTGGCGATTGGGGAGACGGGCTTGGACTATTACCGGCTGCCGTCGAAGAAGACGGGGAACGTTGCGGATGACGAGCCGGTGGTGGCCAAGCAGCAGCGGTTGCTGGAACAGCAGTTGGAGGTGGCGGCGGAGTTAGGGCTTAACTGCATCATCCACCAGCGCGAGTGTTTCGATCAGGTGCTGGCGGTGGTGCGGCCGACAGTTGGGGTAGTCCGCTGGGTGTTTCATTGTTTTGTGGGGGGGCCTGAGGAGATGGCGCAGGTCATCGGGTTGGGGGGGTACGTGAGTTTCACGGGGATCGTGTCGTTCAAAACCGCGGAGGCAGTGCGCAGGAGTGTGGTGGCGGCGCCGGCGGGTCGCTTCATGTTGGAAACGGACTGTCCGTTCCTGGCGCCGGTGCCTCATCGAGGCAAACGGTGCGAGCCGGCCTACGTGAAGCTGATTGCCGAACAGGCGGCGGCGCTTCGGGGGAGCTCACTGGACGTGCTGGCGGCGGAGACGTGCGCGGCCGCGCACAGCTTTTTCCCGAAGTTGTGTTGACGTGCGGGAGGAGAGTGGCAAGTCTCCTCGGGTAGGCGGCTTGACCCGACGGCAGGCCGATCGTCCTGCCCCAGTCCATTCCGTCAGCGATGGATGGACGGAAGGCGGGGCGCGGCTGGAAAAGGAGGAGAAACGATGAGGAGGATTTTGACCGGTCCACGGGTGGAGGACGTGATATGAGGAGGTCCGCGACTCGGATCGTATTGGTTGACAATCACCCGATCTTTCGGGTGGGACTTCGTCATTGTCTGGCGGGTTTGGCGCGGTTCCAGGTGGTGGGGGAGACATCGGACGGGGAGGAGGCGTTGGGGTTGGTGGGGACGCTCCGGCCCGACTTGGTGTTGTTGGACGTAGGTTTGCGGGGCAACTCTGGGGTGGTGATGGCGGGCCGGATTCGTCGGACGCGGTCGCGGTGTCGGGTGGTGATGCTGACGATGCACGACGAGCCGGCGGTGGCGCGCCAATGTTGGCGGGCGGGGGTGGATGGTTATGTGCTCAAGGAGACCTCGCCGGCGGAGTTAGTGCGTGCGCTGGACATGGTGCGGGCGGGGCGGAGGTACCTGGCCCCGGAGTTGGCGGGGGTGTTGGTCGCGGGTTCTGCGGGGGGCGTGGGGGAGGCGGGGGGGGGCTTGACGCGCCGGGAGGTGGAGGTGATCACGCTGGTGGCGGAGGGTTACACCACGAAGGAGATCGCTGGGGTGTTGAAGGTGAGCGAGCGCACGGCGTTGACGCATCGCCAGAACCTCATGGCGAAGTTGCGGATCCACAATGCAGCGGGGTTGACGCGGTACGCGGTGGCGCGGGGTTTGGTGTCGGCGCGGTCGACGGGGGGGGTGGGGCGGAATTGACTTTGGGCGGGGAGTGCGCCAACGATGGCGACATGGCGAAGATCCTGGTGATAGACGATGACGAGAACTGGCGGACGGTGGTTCGCGAGGTATTGCGTCTGGAGCGTCATGAGGTGGTGGAGGCGGTGGGCGGGTTGCAGGGGATAGAATGCTGTCGGCAGTCGCTTCCGGATCTAGTCATTACGGATATTGTGATGCCTGACCAGGAGGGCCTGGAGACGATCGAGCAGTTGCGTGCGGAGTTTCCTACGTTGCCGATCATTGCGATGTCCGGGGGGGGCGATTATTTGCGGAAGGAGGACAATTTGGAGTTGGCGGAGAAGTTGGGGGCGTGTGCGAGTGTGGCGAAGCCGTTGACACGGGAGGCGCTTTTGGCGGCGGTGGACCGGGCGTTGCGGGTGGTGTGAGGCGGCCCCGTGGGCCAGCGGCACGTGTTGCCCGAGGGTGGGGTTCGGAGGTTTTTTCAACTTGGATTTAGGCGTGGTTCCTGCTAAGTTCCTTTCCGCGGTCGCGGAAGGCAATCCTACGTGAGCCAGACCGTTCTTATAAATAACCGATGCCTTCTGCGAGGTTCACGGCCGCGTGCAGTAAAACCAACACCAAAACAAGAAGAAAGGCTGGAACGTATGCAGATCAAGAATCAGCGGAAGTCGGGCTTCACCCTCGTGGAAATCATGATTGTGGTGGCCATCATCGGGTTGCTGGCGGCGATTGCGATTCCGAACTTTGTGAGGGCGCGCACGACGGCTCAGAAGAATGCTTGCATCAACAACTTGCGGCAGATCGACGGGGCCAAGGAGCAGTGGGCGCTGGAGAACAAGAAAGTGACGGGCGACTCGGTTGGGGATTCGGATGTGACACCGTATCTGAAGGGCAATGTGATGCCGTCCTGCCCGTCGAGCGGCGCCTACACCTGTCAGGCCGTGGGCACGTCGCCTTCCTGCAGCAAGTCGGCCGACGGTCACACGCTGTAAGTCGGGTCGAAGGTTTTGAGTTCAAGCAGGCCTGGGTCAATGCACCCAGGCCTGTTCTTGTTTCTGGGGGTTACCGCCCGAGGCCATGTCGAGCCTGATCGCAGCCAAGAGTCAGCCGGCTTCCTTCCGGTTGCTTGTGTTAAGCGACATTCATTTCGCCGAGGCCGAGGAGCGGTCCCGGATCGATTACGAGTTCAGGACCATCCCGAGCCCCCTCCTGCGTCTGGCCGTGCGGTGGTATCGCCGGCATGTGTGGTTGCGGGACCCGTTTGGTCAGAATCCTCTGCTGGACGAGGTGTTGAGCCGGCCGGAGGAACCGGACCTGGTGGTGGCGAATGGGGATTACACGGTGGACACGGCTTTCGTGGGGGTGAGCGACAGGGCGGCGATGGCGAGTGCAGAGGCTTGTTTGGGGAAGTTGCGGCAGAGGTATGGCGGCCGGTTGCGGGCGATCATGGGCGATCACGAGTTGGGGAAGATGAGCATGGTTGGGGGGTGTGGCGGGCTGCGCTGGGCCAGTTTGGTGGGGGCTCGGGAGAGCTTGGGATTGGAGACAGGTTGGAAGGTGGAGTGGGGGCGTTATGCGCTGGTGGGGGTGACCTCGTCCCTGCTGGCGCTGTCGGTCTTTCGCCCGGAGGCGTTGCCGGAGGAATGGTCGGCATGGGTTGACGCGCGGGAGCGGCATCGGGAGGAGGTGCGGGGCATGTTCAGCACCGTTCGTGCGGACCAGCGGGTGATCTTGTTTTGCCACGATCCCACGGCGTTGCCGATGCTGGCGGAGGAGGCGGAGGTGCGGAAGCGGTTGCCGCAGATCGAGCGGACGGTGATTGGGCATCTGCATTCCGGGTTGATTCTGTGGCAGAGCCGGCTGTTGAGCGGGTTGCCGCGGATCCGGTTTTTGGGCAACACGATTCGCCGCCTGTCGACGGCGCTGCATGAGGCGAGGGCGTGGCGGCCCTTTCGGGTGACTCTCTGTCCGGCTTTGGCGGGGATCGAACTGTTGAAGGATGGGGGGTATTTACGGGGGACGCTGTTGGAGCATGGGGAGGAGTCGGCGCGATTTCGGGTGGTGCGGGTGCCGCGGTGCGCCGCGGGGCGTGGTTGAGGTGGGGCGGGGGTGCGGGGTTGGCGCGTCAGGCGTGGCATTCGCGCTTTGCAAGGCCGTCGCGCGGGTTATAGTGGTGGCGTGCTTCGGACCCGGCTGATGATATTGGGGCTGCTGCTGGCGATTGCGGCGGGCACGGGGGTGATCGTGGGATTTGTCCTGCCGCGTCTTCAGTTAGTGCGGTCCGCGCCGGCGGTGTTGAACACGGCGGCGGTGTTGAAGCAGGTGCAGGGGTTATCGCAGTTGGTGACGGTGAAGTACGTCATTGAGAAGGTGGTGATTTTGGAGGATGTGAAGTGGTACGGGGAGAGCCGAGTGTTGTTGGTGGCGCACGGGGTGGTGAAGGCGGGAGTTGACCTGCAGGGGCTGCAACCTGGGGATCTGACGGTGACGGGGCAACGAGTAGAGGTGGCGTTGCCGCCGCCGGCGATGTTCGACGTTTATCTGGATGACACGCGGACCCAGGTGATCGAGCATCGGACCGGGGGCTTGAGGACGTTCGATAAGGACTTGCAGCAGGATGCGCGTCGGCAGGCGATCGATGACATACGGCGGGCGGCGCGGCAGAGCGGGATTGTGGAAGACGCGATGGAGCGTGCGCGTCACCAGGTGCGGGCCTTGCTGCTTCAACTCGGGTTCACCGAAGTGGAGTTCAAGCAGCGTGGAAGGAGTTGACTGCTAATTGGTTATTGGGCGTGCAGGGGGCCGGGATCGGGGAAGTGGTCCGGGGCCCAACCCATCGCGTCGGGCCAGGCGTCGTCGCAGTTCGATGAGGTAGAGGCCGCGCAAGGGGCGCCGTAGCACGGAGGGAGGCTTGAGGAGTCCCGGCCCCATGGTGAGCCGGCGAGGGGTCCAAGGGGGGCGCGGCCAGGGGCACGGTTCGAGGCTCGCTCTGTCGGACCCTCGGCCGAGGTTCGCAGGCGTCTTCCTGCGCCTCGCTTTTGAGATCCACGAAGTCCTTGGGTGAAAGCGGATCTCGTCGCGGCTTAGCGGCAGCGCGAAGGGGGCTTCGAGGGGTCGAGTCGGGTTCATGCGACGGTCTGGCGGTTTGGATAGCATTCGGCGGGCCAGGTGTGGGCGATAAACTCCCTTGGCAGGGGGCATGGCTTCTGGTTACCTCGCTTCACCGATGAAGTGGGTGTACCGGATATGGATGCTGCTCATGCTGCTGTGGGATACGCGCGGCGGGTTGCAGGCGGCGGAGGGAGGGGAGGATTCGCTGGAGGTCGTGGCGTTGGGGGCTGGGGCGGAGTTGGAGATCGAGGGGGAGACTGGGCAGGCGACGGGGCCAAATGGGGTGATGGTGCGTCATGCCGGGGCGGTCCTGACGGCCAAGACGGTGCGGGTGGACCGGTTATCGGGGTGGGTGGCCGCAGAGGGAGAGGTCAAACTGCACCGGGACGGGCAGTTCTGGCAGAGTGAGAGTTTGACTTACAACTTTCTCACCAAGGAGATGGGGGCGGAGTCGTTTCGGACGGGGCAGTCGCCTTTTTTTCTGGCGGGTCAGCGGTTGGTCGCGGCGGAGACAAATGGGGTTTACGGGGCGAGTTATTCCTTTCTGACCACCGATGACTTGGCGGAGCCTGCGTATCGGGTCCGGGCGAGGCGCATGGAGGTGGTGCCGGGCAAGCACGTGTTGGTGGAGGGGGCGACGTTTTACCTGGGGTCGACGCCGGTGATGTATTGGCCGCGCATGCGGCGGAGTTTAGAGAGGCATCCGAACAACTGGGTCTTGCTGCCGGGGTACCGGAGCATGTATGGGCCGTATTTGCTGACGGAGTATAACTGGTTTGCGAGCGATCAACTGAGCGGGGCGGTGCATTTGGACTATCGGGAGCGGCGGGGGTTTGGGTTGGGGCCGGATTTGCAGTGGCAGTTGGGTCGTTGGGGCGAGGGGATGGGGGCGTTCTACTATACGCGGGACGAGGATGTGCATGCGGGGATGACGCCGGACGACGTGGAATTGAAGAAGGACCGCCAGCGGTTTTCGTTTTCGCATCGGGCCTGGTTGGGGACGAACTGGACGGCCCGGGCGGTGGTGCGGGAGCAGGGGGATGCCTATGTGGTGCGGGATTTCTTCGAGAACGAGTATCGCACCAACGCGCAGCCGGCCACTTATCTGAACGTGGAACGGCTCTGGCCGGACTTCAGTTTGGAAGCGGTGGCTCAGTATCAGATCAACGACTTCTACCAGACGGTGGAGCGGTTGCCCGATGTGAGGTTGACGGCGGTTCGCCAACCTTTGGGGGTGTCACCCTTCTACTACGAAGGCGAGAGTTCGTTGGGGTATTTTCGGTTCCGCAACATGACGGGGCAGGGCATGGATTACGCCGCGTGGCGGGGGGATTCGCTGCACCAGGTGGTCTTGCCGCGGACGCTGTTTGGCTGGCTGCAGGTGACGCCGCGGGTGGGGGGGCGGTTCACGCACTATGGGGAGTCGGAGGGGGTGGGGACGACGTGGGAGGAGGAGGACCGCTGGGTGTTCAACACGGGGGCTGAGGTGTCGGCGAAGGCCTCCCGGGTTTGGCAGGGGGCGCGGAGCGGGGCGTTGCAGGTGAACGGGCTGCGTCATATTGTGCAGCCGTCCGTGAATTACGTCTATGTGCCCGAGCCGACCGAGCGTCCGCCGGAGTTGCCGCAATTTGACTACGAGATACAGACCTTGCGGATGCTTCCGTTGGACTATCCCGACTACCATGCGATCGACTCCATCGACAGTCAGAATGTCTTTCGCTTCGGGTTACGTAACAAGATTCAGACTCGGCGGGACGGGGAGGTGCAGAACCTGGTGCACTGGTCCCTGTTCACCGATTGGCGCTTGGATCCGCGGCCGGGCCAGGGAACATTTTCGGACCTGTTTTCCGACGCGGACTTCAGGCCGCGATCGTGGTGCTATCTGAGCTCGCTGATCCGCTATGATATCGGAGGCGGGCAGTTGCGGGAGAGCGACCATCGGCTCACGTTGGTTCCGGGAGGGACGGTAAGTTGGGGGGTGGGGCATCGGTATTTGCGGGATGAGCCTCAGTATGGGGATGATTACGGCAACAATCTGTTTTTCAGCACCTTGTACTTCCGGTTGAACGAAAACTGGGGATTCCGGATGCGGCAGCAGTTCGAGGCGCGGGATGGGACCATGGAAGAGCAGGAGTATACGGTCTACCGGGATATGCGCAGTTGGACGAGCGCCTTGAGTTTTCGCATTCGCGAGTCGCGGACGGGCCCGGCGGATGTCAGCGTGGGGGTGACGTTTTCGCTGAAGGCGTTTCCCCGATACAAGCTCGGGCAGGACCGGGTGGAGCCGTATGTGCTGCATGGGAACTGAGGTCGGCATGGGGCGTACTCTCACTGGGGCGGCGGTGGTATTCTGGGGAGGGTTTGCGATCATGGTGTTGGAGATTGTGGGGGCTCGCTTTCTGGCCCGGGATTTCGGCAGTTCGTTTTACGTGTGGACCAGTCAGATTGGGGTGATTTTGGTTGCCCTGGCGTTGGGCTATGCGGTGGGTGGGGCCTTGGCTGACCGGTATGGCCGGGGCCGCTTCCTGGTGTTCCTGCTGGTCCCGGCCGGGCTCCTGGTGTTTCTGCTTCCTTCCTACGCCGGCGGGCTCATAGAAGTGATCGTCAGCCGTCACCCCCTGGACCGGCCGATACCGCAAGTATGGCAGAAGCTGGATCCCGCGTTAGGCAGCGCACTGATCTTTCTCTTCCCGTGTTTTGCTTTGGCCACGCTGTCCCCGGCGGTGATCCGGTTGGCGTCCCGTCAATTGGGGCAGGTGGGGCGGGTGAGCGGTTTGGTCTACGCGTGCAGCACGGCGGGCAGCATTGCGGGGGTCTTCATGTCAGGGTATGTCCTGATCGATTGGCTGCCCTTGTCGACGCTCTTTCGGGTCACGGGGGTGCTGACCCTGGGTTTAGCGGCGGTCTGTTGGGGGATGGATCGTTGGGGACGGGACCCAGGGGGGGAGGGAGCGTCATGAAGCGGGGGTGGATCCGGGGCAGGAGCGTGTTGGTGGGATGGTGCGTCGCGTGGTCATCGTTGCAGGGGGCGGTGCTCCTGGACACGATGACGGCGCATCATCACATCCGGGTGGTGGAGACGGAGGGGGTGCGGGTGTTGTCGTTCGATCGGGCGGAGCAGAGTCGGATGTCGGTGCGGCAGCCGTTGACGGGGCATTTCGAGTATGTGGATTACTTCCATTTGGCATGGTTATGGAACGATCGCATCACGAACGTGCTGATGATCGGGCTCGGGGGCGGCAGTGCGCAGCGGTTGTGGCAGGCGTATCACCCCGGGGTGCGGGTGGAGACGGCGGAGATTGACCCGGTGGTGCTGCAGGTGGCGCGCGATTTCTTTCAACTGCGGGAGACCGAGCGGTTGCGGGTGCAGGTGGCCGACGGGCGGCAGTTCCTGAAGCGGGCCTCCGAGCGTTACGACGTGGTGGTGTTGGATGCGTATTCGCGGAACCGGTATGGATCCTACATTCCGTCCCACCTGGCGACGCAGGAGTTTTTCCAGTTGGTGCGGGATCGGCTGACCACGAACGGGGTGGTGGCGTATAACGTGATTGGGACGGTGCAAGGGAACCGGGCGGACCTGGTGGGGGCGATGTATCGGACGATGCGATCTGTGTTCCCGCAGGTCTACTTGTTTCCGGCTCGGGAGAGCTGGAACGTGGTCCTGCTGGGGACACGCTCGGCGCACCCGATGACGTTGCCGCTGGCCCAGCGGCGCTTGGCAGATTTGGCGCAACGCCGGTTGACCTTGCCGCCGAGCGTGCCGGCGCGATTGGGGGTGATGAGGACGGCGCCTCCGGCCTCGGCGTCGTCCGCTCCGGTGTTCACGGACGATTTTACGCCGATCGACGGGTTGCTGGTGGAGCAGCGGGAGCCCTTGCGTGCCGAGCCGGGGAAGGTGTCGGCAGAGGATCGTTGAGGGAGGGGAAGCTGGTCCGGACGGGGAACGCGCCGGGCGTTTGCCGTGATGGAACACGCGAAATCGTGGTGGAACGGGGGCTTGGGTTGGCCGTTTACATGGTGGAGGGGGCAGGGCTCAGATTCGATTCGGGCGGCGGGGGGTGGCGGCTTTTGCTTTGCGCGGGGCTTGGGATGCGATAAAGGGGGTGGGTGTATCTCGAATATTACGGCCTGCACGAGCCGCCATTCGATTTGACGCCCAACCCGCGGTTTCTGTTTTACAGCGCCCGTCATCGGGAGGCGTTCAACCATCTGTTGTTTGGGATACGGGAGCGGAAGGGGTTTGTGCAGTTGACGGGGGAGGTAGGGTCGGGGAAGACGACCGTGTGTCGGGCCTTATTGGAGCAGTTGGGGGAGACGTATGCGACGGCGTTGATATTGAACCCCGTGTTGGAAGTGGATCAGTTGGTGCGGGCGATCGCGATGGAGTTTGGATTGGACGTGAAGGGGCAGGATCGCCTGGAGGTGGTGGCAGGGTTGAACGAATTCCTGTTGCGCCTGGTGGAGGAAGGGCGGGAGGCGGTGCTTTTCATCGACGAGGCGCAGGATCTGAGCACGGAGTTATTGGAGCAGATCCGGCTGCTGTCGAACTTGGAGACCGACGATCGGAAGCTGTTGCAGATCGTGTTGATGGGGCAACCGGAGCTGCGGGACCGGTTGAACGAACATCGTATGCGGCAACTGCGTCAGCGGATCACGGTGCGGTATCATCTGACGCCGCTCCGTCTGCCGGAGGTGGGGCAGTACATTCGGCATCGGTTACAGATTTCGGGGGCCCGGGGGACCCCGACGTTCAGTCCGATGGCCGTCTGGCGCATTCACCGCTACAGCCAGGGAGTGCCGCGTCTGGTGAACGCGGTGTGCGACAAGTGTCTGTTGGCGGGGTATGTGAAGGGGCGGGAGGAGGTGGACTGGCAGACGGTGGGTCTAGCGATCAGTGAACTGGAGGGGAAAGGTCAAGGATGAGCCTGATAAACGATGCACTGAAGCGAGCTCGGCAGCAGCAGCAGCAGCAGCAGGTCACCCGTCCGCCTGCGGGGCCGGTGGGGTTGCCGATGCAACCGGTCGAGAGTGGGCGCGGGCTTGGGGGGGGGATGTGGGTGGTGTATCCACTGATCGTGCTGGCGTTGCTTGGGAGCGGGGTGTGGCTGGTGTATGAGGGTTTCAAACGCCCGCCTGCCGGCGGGATGCCGCCGGGGGCGCCAGGGGCCCCGGCGCAGGGACGGTTGGACGCCGGAATGGCCGTCGTCGAATCGGCGAGGTCGCAAGGGCCGGCCACCCCCACCGCGGAGGCGACGGTGCCGGCGCGGGCGCCCATCGTGGTCAGCACCACCCTGGTGGTGCGGACGGCCGCGGGCAGCAGCCCGGTGGCGGGCGCGGGGACGAGTGGTCCGGCCCCCGGGGCGGTGCCGGTGGTGGCGGGTGCGGTGGGCGTGGCAGGATCTCCGGGAGCCCCGGAGACGGCGGGTTCGTCTCAGGAGACTCCTGGGTTGGCGGGGGTGGGGCGATTGGGGACGGGGGAGGCGGGAGGGGGCGGGGCAGTTACGAGTGCAGGCGACCGCGGGCCTGCGTCGGTTGGGGTTGGAGAGCCGTCGTTGTCGTTCCCGGCGTTGAGGCTGCAGGGCATTTTCTATCGGTTGAGGAAGCCGTCGGCCGTGGTGAACGACGAGGTGGTGTATGTGGGCGACATGGTGGCGGGGGCGAAGGTCACGCAGATCGAGCGGGAGAGTGTGACCGTGAGTTGGCGGGGAGAAGCGCGGGAGTTGCGGATGGAAGCGCGTTAGCAGGAGGTGATTCAGGGATGCAGATGCTACGAGAGTGGTTGGGGGCGTCTCCGTTACGGGCTCGGGTGGTCCCGTTCGTGGTGTTTTTGCTTTTGGGATTGACCCAGGGGGCGTTGGGGGACGGGTCGCGATTTTGGGGTTACCTGTTCAAGACGGTGGTGGGGGCCGGGTTACTTTGGGTGATCTGGCCGCTGGTGAGCGAGATGCGCTGGCGGCTGAGTTGGGAGGCGGTGGGAGCAGGGATTTTGGTCTTCGTGATTTGGGTGGGCTTGGAGGGGTGGTATCCGAAGCTGGGGGGGGAGGCCAAGCCGTGGAATCCGCATTTGGCGTTCGGGGAAGGGACAGTTTGGGCTTGGGCGTTTATTGCGGTGAGGCTGTTGGGTTCCTCGTTGGTGGTGCCGCCGTTGGAGGAGGTGTTCTTCCGTTCTTTTGTGTATCGCTATGTGGTGAAGCCGGAGTTCCACACGGTGGCGTTGGGGGTGTGGCATGGAACGGCGTTCCTGGTGACCTCGGCGTTGTTTGCGGTGGAGCATCGGGAGTGGTTGCCGGGGTTGTTGTGCGGGTTCATCTACCAAGGGCTGGTCTGTTGGCGGGGGCGATTGGGTGATGCGATCACGGCGCACGCGATCACGAATTTCCTGCTGGGGGCATGGGTGATGGGGAAGGGGGCTTGGCAGTTTTGGTGATGATCGGACAGGGGCTGCCTCCGTGCGTGGTCTTCGAGGATGACCACCTGCTGGTCGTCCGGAAGCCGGCGGGATGGAACACGCATGCGCCGTCGCCCTATGCGGGGGCAGGGATATTCGAGTGGCTGCGCGATCGGGAGCCACGGTGGGCCCGGCTGGCGATCATCCATCGGTTGGACAAAGAAACCTCGGGGTTGCTGGTGTTTGGGCTGACGCAGGACGCGAATCGCTCGCTGACGGAGCAGTTCGCGGGCCGCCGGGTGGAGAAGGAGTATGTCTTGGCCACGCGGCGCCCGGTTCCATTTCGGGAACGGGTGGTGCGGACACGGATCGTGCGCGTGGGAGAGAATTATGCGGTGCAACCCGGGGAGGGAGGGGACGACGAGGCGGAGACGGAATTCCAGGTGCTGGAGGGATGGAGCGGGGGCGGGGCGATAGAAGCGAGTGGGGGGGGAGAGGGCGGCGGCGGGTTGACGTTCGTGCGGGCCCGCCCGCGGACGGGACGAACGCATCAGATTCGAGTGCACGCGGCGCATCTGGGGATGCCGATCCACGGGGACGTTCGCTATGGAGGGGAGGCGGCCGGGCGGATTTGGCTGCATGCGGTGCGGTTAGTGTTTGCGCATCCGGCGACGGGGTGGCGGACGGAGTTCGAGTGTCCGCCCTCGTTCGAGATGCCGATGTGGCGGGGGTTGCGGGAGGCGTGGGTGGTTCCGGGCGAGACGAGTGCGTTGCGCTGGTGGCATGGGTGGGCGGACGACCCGGCGGGGGGGCGGGGGGCTAGGTCTGGGGGACATTGTATTGTGGAGCAATGGGGGGATTTTGTTCTGGTGCAGACGGCGGAACCGGGGCCCGGAAGGGAGGCGGGGCGCTGGTTCGACGCGTTGGGATTCTGCGGGGTGCGCGGGGCTTACGAACGGCCGCGGGACCGGCAGGTGAGGCAGGCGAGCGGGGCAACGGTTTCGCCCCGTTGGGTCACTGGCGCGGAGGCTCCGCCGGCCATGCACGTGATGGAGCATGGGGTGCGCTACGAGGTTCGCTTTGGAGAGGGCTATTCGGTCGGATTGTTTCTGGACCAGCGCGAGAATCGGCGAAGGGTGCTGAACGATCACGTGTCGGCAGTATTTGGCGGGGTGCGGCCTGGGGCGAGCGGGGGCGGAGAGAGGCCGGGGTTCTTGAACGTGTTTGCCTACACCTGTGGGTTTTCCGTGGTGGCGGCGTTGGCGGGGTGGCGCGTGACGAGTGTGGACCTGTCGCGCAAATATCTGGATTGGGGCCGGCGAAACTTTGAGCTGAACGGGCTGGAGTCGGCGGATCATGAGTTCGTTTTCGGGGATGCGTTCGACTGGCTGCGGCGTTTGGGGAAGAAGGGGCGCCGGTTCGAAGCGATGGTCCTGGATCCGCCCACGTTCTCGCAATCGAAAGAGGGAGGCGTGTTCCGGGCGGAAGCGGATTATGGAAGATTGGTGTCGTCGGCGCTCGGCGTGTTGGCGCCGGGCGGGGTGTTATTGGCGAGCTGCAACCAGGGAGGGTGGGCACCCGGGGATTTCGTCCAGTGCGTGGAGGGGGCGGTGATCGGGCGGGGACGTTCCATCCAGAGCCGGTATTACGCGCCACAGCCACCGGATTTTCCGGTGACCCGCGACGAGCCCGCGTATCTCAAAGGGCTCTGGTTGCGGGTGGGTGGATAGGTTAGCGACGGTCCCGATTGAAGGATTGGGAAATGAAGCTGGGCTGGCCTGCTCTTCGGCGGGTGAAGAGGAGGAGGACGGCGAGGCAGACGGCGGCGGCCAGGAGCGCGAGGCCGACTTTCCAGGGCTCCGGTCTTGCAGTCGAGGCGAGGGTTGGTGCGAGGCCGTCGGGAGGTGGGTTTGCGGGGGTGGATGGAGTGCGGGGATCGGGTGTGGGTGTGGCCACGAGGCCGATGGAAGGGGTTGAGACACTGGGGGCGGAAAGAGGCTGGGTCGGACCGGCCGGGATGGGCGCGGTGACAGTTGGAGCTTCGTTAGGTTGCGGTTGGGAAGTCACCGAAGCGGGGGGGGGGAGGGCGAGGGTGGCGGGGGTGGTTTGGGGGAGGACGTCCGGCGCTTCCGGGGCGGGGGGGGGGGGGGGGGGGGGGGGGGCGCCCGCCCGGCGCTGCCGGGGCGGGGCGGGGGGGGGGGGTGTGGGGGGGAGCTTCGTCCTGCGGTATGGAGGCGGGCGGAAGGTCCGAGGACGGAGGCTTCGTGGAGGGGGGCGGAGTAGTGGCCTCGTCCGAGGGCGAGGGATTGAGCATTTGGGCGGGGGAGGGGACGAGGGGAGCCGAGGCAGCGACGGTGGCGTCGCTGGGTGCAGTGGCTGTTTCTTTGGGGAGGGTAGGTGGGGTAGGAGGCGCGGGGGCAGGGGCGGTGGGAGGTGTGGGCGAGGGGTTGAAAAGCAAGTTCGTCTGGGCGGCGAGGATGGGGTCAGGTTCGGGTTGGGGGAGGAAGGGGATATCGACGCGAGCGCCGCCGGGGCCGACCGACCAGGCGATCCACTCGCCGCGTTGGGCCAGGAGGGACACGGTGATAACCCGCTCGGCCTTCTTCATTTCCTCGAAGTGTTGGGTGAACAGGCTGTTGATGCGTTCATCGAAGGGGGTGCCGGCGATGGGCTTGGAGCCGTCGGTGATGATGATGGCGGTGAGGAGGCCGGACTGGATGGAGGCAAGGCGGAGCCGGAGCATGAGGTCCTTGAGCTGGGTTTTGCGCCGGAAGGACTGCTTGTTGAGAAGATCGTCGGCGGCGTGGGCGAGGTCACGGCGGAGGCTGGGAATCCAGACTTGCGGGGGGATCGCGTTGGTCTGGATGGACTCGCGGAACGTCCAGAAGCCGACCACGTCGCCAGTCTGAACCAGGTCACTGAGGCCACCGAGGAAGAGGTCGACGACGGTCTTGCGGAGGTTCTCGATCCGAGGCTTCATCTCGGCGGCGAGGTCGACGGCAATGATGTAGCGATAAGGAGGGGCCGGGGGAGGGGTGGCTGGGGCGCCAAGGAGGGGAGCGGTGCCCAGGATCCATGCGATCAGGAAGAGCAAGCGTCGCGGACCCTGTCGGGGGGTCCGGAGGCGAGGCAGCGGCGGCATGACTCAGTCTAACGCATGCGGCGAGAAAGGACAGGCCGAAGCACGCGCGCGGAGATCGGCGAAACTGGTTACTTTGCCTCATGACAATGATCTCGCGATCTGCCATAGATAGGGCCATGTTCAAGTCATCGCGGGGACGCGGTTTGGCGGTGTTGGTGACGGTGGTGGGGATGACTCCCGCTCTTGCCCAGCCGGTGGCGGATTTTCAACTCACCGACGTGAACCCGCGGTCGCAGCGTTACGGTGCGCCGGTCTCGCCGCGGGACTACATCTTGCAGGTCTCGGGCTTCTACTTTGGCTCCGCGGGCTGAGGGTATTGCCGTACCCAGTTTGGGTACCTCGAGAACATGGCGGGAGAGCTGAAGGCGATGAACCCGGCGATCAACATTGAGGTGCTGGGGATCAATGAGATCGGCGCGGACCGCTACAATTCGCAGGTGACCTCCTTTCGGGACCTGCCCTGGTTGCAGGACACGCCCGCGAGTTCCACCTGGTCGCTCTGGCAGGCGGTCTGGCGTGACGTGCGGATCCTCGATCCCGGGAATCGGTTGGTGACGGTATTTAACGTGACCGACCGTGATTTGCGCAGGGCCACGAACTACGTGGCGCTCCGCCAGGCGTTCCTGGACGCGGCCGCGTTTGTCGACACCGACGGCGACGGGTTGCTCGACGAGTGGGAGTGGCAACATTTCGGCGGCCTGTCGGCAGCGCGAGACGGCGATGCGGATGGCGACGGGGAAGACAACGCCTCGGAGTATGCCTTTTGCACCGACCCGAGGAACGCCGGCTCGCGACCTTCGTTCCGGGTGAGCGTGACGGGCGCTTGGGATGGGCAGGTGTTCCAGACCACCTTCCGGCGACGAGCCGGGGCGGCCGTGCGCTACGTGGTGGAGGGTTCCACCGACCTCGCGCACTGGAGTGGGGCGCCCTCGGAATTTCAGTTCACCGAAACGGTGCGCGGGCTCTTCGACGGTTCGGGGGCTGTGGAAAGCACGTGGGTCTTGACGCCGGCGAGTTGGCAACCCCTGGGGTTTCTGCGCGTGCGCGCGGAGGTGCGCTAAGGGTCTGTGCAAAAACAACTTCCGACCCTAAGGGTCAGCCCGCCTGGGCCCTGACTGGCGGTTCACTGAGCAGGATCTTGACGTGCAATGCCTCCCAAGAAGGAGCATGTGGATTGACCGATTCCACCTCACAGGCGAGCGGCACAGATTGCCGCAAGAGGCGGCTGATGTGGCGGTTGCAGAGCCGGGGCACGTAGCCCAGTTTGACGGAGCCGTGGAAGATCTCGACGGCGAAAGCATCATGCGGGTTTGCCGGTTCGGCATGAAGCGTCAATTGGGTTCCGGCCGTGAGGTTCGGCAGTTCAGATCGACCACCATAATACTGGAACCCGGCGATGGCGAAGTCATTCAAAAGGACTTGGCGGCCGGGCCGCGTGGCGACTGTCTCGGCAGGTCCTGCCGAGACCACCGCCGCCGGGACGAAAGCCATCCTCGAGAGGAAGTTCAAGAATGTGCGCCGTGAGTGGGTGTCCGCTTTAGCTCTCATACTCCAACGATAGGGGAGGGGGACTGACAAACACGGTCCCAGGGGGACAGTAATTGTGGCTGAGTCGGCGCGGCTCCTCGGTCGGCCGTCGCGTGCGGAGGCTCAAACCCGGGCGCCAGCCGCCACGGCGGTCGGCCTCGTTCCGGATCGCCGCGTTGTCGGAGTGGAGCCGGCTACCTGAGCTTGCGGGTGGTGTGCTCCCACAGCCAAAGGATGTCCGGGTTGTTGGGCATTTGGGCGGGGACCGTCAGAGCGGCCTTCTTCACCTTCTGGAGAGTCCGGGCATCCCTCCACTTCTTGATCTCGGAGTGCCCATCGGCGAAGGCGAACCCGCAGGCCCCGTTGTGGTAGCTGGCGGGGATATCGGGCATGGCGGCCGCGCCGGGTGCGGGATAGCCCCGCATGTCCACGCAGAAGAAACCGTCGTTGAGGCTGTCCGGGTGCTCGTCCACAAGGACCCAGGTCTTGCTGGGGCCGGGGTCAACGAAGTCGCCCGTTGTGAGGTAGCCGCGGAAGGTCCCATCGGTGAACCAGGTCATGACGCCCTCGTTGCCGCCGCACCAGGAATTCATGGAGTTACTGCGGATCCGTTGGATGGCGGAACCTCGGAAGGGGCCGGAGCTGGGGGTGACCGTGTAGCGGTCGGCGGGACATCGGTAGATGCCCAGGCTGCGGCCGACGTATTCCCAGATGGCTCCTTCGGCGATGGTGTTCGTCCAGTTCCAATTGTCCGCGTTAGCGGCGCTCCAACTGACGATGCCGTGCGTCCACCCGGCCTTCCAGTTGGCGCTGCCACGCGGAGCGCCGTCCGAGTAGGCGAACGGCAATCGCTCCCGGTTCTCGCTGGCGTACATGCTCCAGCCGATCATGAGCTGCTTCGTGTTGCTCATGCACATGATGCCTTGCCCTTTGGCTTTGGCCTTGGCCAGGGAAGGAAGCAGCATGCCAGCGAGGATGGCAATGATGGCGATGACGACCAGGAGTTCGATCAAGGTAAACCCTGTTCCGCGGACGCGGGAGGCGACCACGGGGTGCCGGTGGAGGCGGTGGATGTCTTGCATGGAGGACATAGACAAACGCTAAGGCAGAACGAGTTCGACCGTTCGCCGTTACCTTTCCTTCAAGCGGGCGAAAAGACAAGTGTGCTTTTCTACGGAGATCGCGGTTGTCCGGGTCACCGAGACCACCCAGAGAGATGAAGGGAACCACGCCAGTTTGCTACCTCGCGACGGTGAGGGTGCGCGCTGCCTCCGCGCTGCAGGGGCCGGAGCCGGCTTCATTCAGAAGTGTATACAAAATATATACAATACCGCCTTAGCGACAATCTGATCGGTCTTAGTGTATTCGTAAAGTATTGAACATAAAGATATGGATGAATAAAGTGCCCTATTTAGCGCCTGGCTATTGACAGTCGCAAAAAATTAGACAAATAGTAGACCTGTGTTGCTCTGGATCCTTGGCGGCATCAGCATGCGGCGCGGTCCCCGCGACCCGGTCCGGTCGCAGGGCGCGACGTGGCGGGCTGCTGGCGTGTCGAGCGGTTCGAGCCGGGTCGGCCGCTGCGACTGCCGGCCGCGATGAGGTTGTCGGGCCGCAGAAGCGAATGCGTAAAAGCGCTCAAGTTATTATTATGAAGATTCTGATCACCTCCTGGTTGCCCCTCCTTTCCATCAGTGCGGGGCTTCTGGCCGGCGACTGGCCGCAATGGCGCGGCCCGCAGCGCGACGGGCAATTCACGGGTCCGAGCTGGCCCGACAAATTGGATGCCAGCCACTTGCGCCAGGTTTGGCGCGTCGAACTCGGGCCGAGCTACTCCGGGCCGATTGTTGGTGGTGGGCGCGTGTTTACCACCGAGACCAAGGAGAAAAAGGTCGAGGTCGTCACCGCATTCGACCGCGCGTCGGGCCGGGAACTTTGGCGAACGGAATGGCCCGGGGCGGTCAGCGTCCCGTTCTTTGCCAAGTCGAATGGCGATTGGATTCGGGCGACGCCGGCTTGTGATGGCGAGAGCCTGTTCGTGGCGGGCATGAGGGACGTGTTGGTCTGCCTGGATGCCGCGACCGGCCGGGAGCGCTGGCGCGTGGATTTCGTGACCAAACTGGATGCGCCGGTGCCGGACTTTGGTTTCGTTTGCTCGCCGCTGGTGGACGGCGAGGCCGTTTATGTGCAGGCGGGCGCGAGCTTCGTGAAGTTGGACAAGCGCACCGGGGACATCCTCTGGCGCACGCTCAAAGACCAGGGCGGCATGTGGGGCAGCGTCTTCTCGTCGCCGGTCATGGCCACCCTGGGCGGCCAGCGGCAGCTTGTCGTGCAAACGCGGGAGAAGCTGGCGGGCGTGCATCCTGGTGATGGCACGGTTCTGTGGGAGCAGCCCGTGGAGGCGTTCCGTGGCATGAATATCCTCACGCCGGTCATCCTTGGTGACACCCTTTTCACCAGCACCTACGGGGGTAGGACCATTGGTTTCAACGTCAGGCAAACCGGCGGCAAGTTCACCGTTGGGGAGGTCTGGCGGCATAAGGCGCAAGGCTACATGACCACACCGGTGGTGATCGAGGGAGTCGCTTACAACCATCTGAAGAGCCAGCGTGTCATGGCCATCGAAGTGGAAACCGGCCGCGAGCTTTGGACCAGCGACAAGTCCTTTGGCAAGTATTGGAGCCTGGTCGCGCAAGGCGACCGCATCCTCGCGCTCGACCAGCGCGGGCAGTTGTTCCTGATCCGCGCCAACAGGGAGAGATTAGAGGAACTCGACTCGCGCAAACTCACCGACGCCGAGACCTGGGCGCACTTGGCGGTGGCGGACGACCAGGTATTTGTCCGCGAACTGAATGCGCTTTCCGTTTTCCGGTGGGAGCGTCCAGCCAACCCTGTGGCCGCACAGACGTCCGAGGCGACGCCGCCCGACGCGGCGCGCGTGGAAAGCGGCGATCTGGCGGTGCTGGCCGAGGCGCGGGAGGGTGAATTGGAGTAATTGGACTTAGGGCGACGATCTGGACTTGAACCCGCCAGCACATATCAAGTTCTGGTTTTCGCCGTCCGTCGCGGGTCACACGGATTTCCCTTCCCATCCCTCCGCGGTCGAGGATGGTGGCCAAATATCGCTTGCATGTGTGCTGGTCCCGGCCTACCGTCTCCCAGCAATTGACCGCGGGGTAGAGCAGCCCGGTAGCTCGTCAGGCTCATAACCTGAAGGTCCCTGGTTCAAATCCAGGCCCCGCAACCAATTTCCGTTGCATGGCAACGACTTAAGCCGCTGATTTTCAGCGGCTTTTTGGTTTTCTGGCATCCCCGCTGCTCTTTTGGACGCACTGTGGTGCACTGTGGCGCACTCTGGTGCATTTCCAAATATTTGCCAAACTTTCGGCGGCTCGGAGGGGAGCGAACGAGCCCGGATCTCGGGATTGACGCCTACCTGCGTCCCCGGAACAGGTGGCCTCGAATCCGGTGGGCCCAGTTGAACGTGCTGCTGGAGGACACCTGGAGCCAACGGATCGCTTCGCTCAAGTTGGCATCCTGGCTCCGCACCCCCAGATGGTCATGGTGGTCCATCAACACGAATACGTGGATCTCCGTGCGAAACCGCTCTGGCCATTCCGCCAGGCGGCCGAAGAACCGGCGGCGATCGGTGTCCGTCCGAAAGATCGCTTCCTGCCGGCTGCCTCGCTTCATCACGTGATACCCCCCGCCCGCCACGACCACCCGGAGCTTCCTTGCCATGGCTTCAAGGTCTTCAACGTCGATCCGTTTGTCACCTATTGTGACTTGACCCCATTGTTGCACACGCGACGTCCATCTACACCGAGGTCTCGATCAAGCAGCTCCAGGAAGTCCAAGCGCGCTGCCATCCCGCCGCCCGGCTGCCCGACCCGAAATCTGACTTTGAGACGCAACCTTGAATCGTGTATCTTCCGGGCCGTGCCAATGACATTGGAACAAATCGTTGAGGAAACCCGCCAACTGCCCACCGACGTTGTGGCCGAGTTGGTTGACCGCATCTTGCTGGAGCGACATGGAGGCATCGAGCCGGAGATCGAAGCGGCCTGGAAAAGCGAGATCGACCGGCGTATCGAGGAGATCGAAACCGGCAAGGTGCAGGGCATTCCCGTGGACGAATCGCTGGCCCGCATTCGCAAGATCGCCGG
>CAZVRY010000111.1:0-20832 GCA_964629545.1 uncultured Verrucomicrobiota bacterium
CCTCCCCCTCAACCGCCTCGACGACCCCCCCCCTCACCTCCAACGCGTCCACCAACTCGCCCTCCGCTGGGCCCAAAGCCACCTCCACCACCTCCAAACCGCCGAGGCCACCCGACTCGCAACCAAAACCCAGTCCCGCTCCCAAACCCTCGCCACCGCCGTCGCCGAACTCTCCTCCGTCGTCACCCCCACACCCCATACCCCCATACCCCAGGACGCCCCCACCGATCCCCTCCTCGCCGCCCTCCACCTGGTGGGGGCCCACCTCGACATCACGTTCCGTCCCCACCCCGATTCCCACAAAGGTCTCCCAGCCAAGGACCCCCTCGGCAAGATCACCGCCGCCTCCCGCCTCCGCCAACGCCGCGTCGTCCTCTCCGACCAGTGGTGGACCCGCGACAACGGACCGCTCCTGGGCTTCCTGCAGAACTCCGACCGGCCCGTCGCCCTCCTCCCCACGGCCGCCAACCGCTACGTCCTGGCCGATCCGATCGACGGATCCCGCTCCGCGGTCACCTCCGAAACGGTCCAACGCCTCAAACCCATCGCCTACACCTTCTACCGGCCCTTCCCCAACCGCCCACTCCTTGTCGCCGAGATCATCCGGTTCGGCCTCCATCGGTGCCACGCCGACCTCGTCACCATCGTCCTCATGGGCCTGGCCGGAAGCCTCCTCGGCCTGCTCACCCCCATCGCCACCGGACTCCTCTTCGACCGGATTATCCCCGGCGCCGAACAGGGACCTCTGCTGCATGTCACGCTCGGACTCCTCGTCGCCGCCGTCGCCAGCGTCCTCTTCCACATCACCCGCAGCATCGCCCTCCTCCGCGTCGAAACCCGCAGCGAAGCCACGATCCAAAGCTCCGTCTGGGATCGCCTCCTCGCCCTGCCCCTCCCGTTCTTTCGCGATTACACCGCCGGCGACCTCGCCCTGCGGGCCAACGGCATCAATGCCGTCCGGCAGATCATGTCCGACGCCCTCGTCAACGTAACCCTCGGCGGACTCTCCGCCCTCCTCAGCCTCGCCCTCCTCTTCTTCTATAGCCCCCCCCTCGCCTTCGTCGCCCTCGGCCTGGTCATGATCGCCATCGCCGCCTCCATCGCCGCCAGCCTCCTCAACCTCCGTTACCAAACCCCCTTGTGCGACCTCCAAGGACGCATCTCCGGCCTCGTCCTCCAGTTCATCACCGGTATCGCCAAACTCCGCGTGGCCGGCGCCGAAGGCCAAGCCTTCGCCGTCTGGGCCCGCCTCTATGCCGCCGAAAAACACCTCGACCGCAACAGCGCCACCGTCAGCAACGCCTTCAATGTCTTCGATACCGTCTTCCCCACCGTCACCTCCATGACCCTCTTCGCCGGCTTCGCCCACCTCACCGCCCGCGGCCTCTCCACCGGCGATTTCCTCGCCTTCAACGCCGCCTTCGGAAGCTTCCTCGGTGCCATGCTCGCCCTCAGCTCCTCGTTGCTCGCCATCGTCGACGCCATCCCCATCTACCAGCGTGCCCGCCCAATCCTCCAAGCCCAACCCGAATCCGACCAGGGAAAGGCCGACCCCGGCGACCTCGCCGGACGACTCGAACTCTCCAACGTCCGCTTCCGCTACCGCCCTGAAACCCCTCGCGTCCTCCACGACCTCTCCCTCGCCATCCAACCCGGCGAGTTCGTCGCCATCGTCGGCCCCTCCGGTTCCGGCAAGTCCACCCTCTTCCGCCTCCTCCTCGGCTTCGAACGCCCCGAAAGCGGCAGTATCCTCTACGACGGCATGGACCTCGCCAACCTGGATGTCCAGGCCGTCCGCCGCCAACTCGGCGTGGTCCTCCAAAACGGAAAACTCATGCCAGGCAGCATCTTCGACAATATCGTCGGCACCTCCCCCCTCACCCTCGAAGACGCCTGGCGCGCCGCCGAGTTGGCCGGCCTGGCCGAGGACATCGACTCCATGCCCATGGGCATGCACACCGTCCTGAGCGAAGGCGCGGGCACCCTCTCCGGTGGCCAACGCCAACGCCTCATGATCGCCCGCGCCCTCGTCGCCCAACCCCGCATCCTCCTCTTCGACGAGGCCACCAGCGCCCTCGACAACCGCACCCAGGCCATCGTCAGCGAAAGCCTCGACCGCCTCCAGGCCACTCGCGTCGTCATCGCCCACCGCCTCAGCACCATCCTCAACGCCCACCGCATCCTCGTCCTCCAAGCCGGTCGCCTCGTCCAGTCCGGGACCTACCAGGACCTCCTCCGCCAGCCCGGCCTCTTCGCGGACCTGGCCCGACGTCAACTCGCCTAGAATCCTTGCCGCCCAGAACTTGATCAAGTCGAGTCAGGTTCTCGTCCCGTCCCTCCTGCCGGCAAGGATTCTACAGAGCGAGGCGTGGAAATTGGGGTCCAGACGGCGAAGGCGCGTTGCACGAAAATGGGGGCCGGAGCGGGTCTGAGGTCACGCCTCGCTAGCTACTCACATTTTCGCATCTACTACATTGGCATTACTCATGCTGATTCAACTTCTGCAAATCGACCCCGAACCAGACACCCGGGATCGACCCCAGCAAAACAACATCCAACAACCCCAGCACACCCGCCATGAGCAAAGACAAGAAATCCCAAAAACCCCTGACCGACGCCGAGTTGGAGTCCATCTCCGGAGGCGGCAGTTCCTCCTCCAGCTCCAGCTCCTACGGGCGACGCAACCGCCCCAATCTCCGCACCAGCTCGTCCTCGAGCTCGTCCAGCTCCTCTCGCCGCGCCTAATCCGCGAGATCCCCGCGCGGGCCGTGGGCCCTCCCCCAGGAAGACCCACGACTTGCCTGCCTTCAGCGCAGTCGGCCCCCTCAGTCCCAACGCCGGCTGCGCTGCGCCGTTTCTTCCCCCCCCATGAGCGCCCCCAAACCCTCGGTCTACGTCTTCGGCTGGCCCTCCAACCTCGGCGGCGCCGATACCAAACTCGTCCACCTCCTCCGCCTCCTCCACCGCCACGTCCAGTTCACTGTCATCCCCAACGACCGCCCCCGCCTCCAAGAACAGACCTGGACCAGCTTCCTCCATCACCTCGGCGTCCGCACCGCGTCCCTCAGTAACCTCCCACGCCGCCTCCAGGGCTGCGCCCTCGCCCTCTCCAATCACCGGTTCTTCACCGACCGCATCGCCCACCGCGCCAAAGACCGCGGCCTCAAAGTCCTCTGGTCCAGCGAGATGATGTGGCACCACGAGGGCGAACTCGATGCCCTCCGCAACGGCGTCGTCGACCAGGTCCTCTACGTGTCCGAATTCCAAAAGCAACGCCTCCACGCCGCCGCCAGCCACCTCCCCTCCGCCATCACCGGCAACTACATCGACCCCGCCTGCTTCCCCTTCCGCGAACGCCGCCACCCCTCGTTCACCATCGGACGCCTCTCCCGCCCCGCTCCCGAGAAGTATCCCGAGGATTTCCCCGTCTTCTACGAGTGCCTCGAACTGCCCGACACCCGCTTCCGCGTCATGGCCTGGGACGCCACCCTCCAAAAAAAATACCGCTGGCATCGGTTCGACTCCCGTTGGGACCTCCTCCCCGCCGAGGCCGAATCCCAAGTCGCCTTCCTCCATAGTCTCGACCTCTTCGTCTACCCCCTCGGCCATCACTTCAAGGAATCCTGGGGACGATCCACCGTCGAGGCCATGCTCACCGGATGCATCCCCCTCGTGCCCAACGGACACCACTTCCCCCAACTCATCCTCCAGGGCGATACCGGCTACCTGTGCGACGACTTCCGCGATTACCACGCCTGGGCCCGCGAGCTCCGGCTTGATTACCCCAAACGCCAACGCATGGCCGCCCGCTGCCGCCACCACGCCCAACACCACCTCTGCAACGCCGCCGAACATCGCCAAGCCTGGCTCCGCGTCTTCGCATGAAACCCCGCTTTTGCTACTGGTCCGTCGTCGACGGCCCCTACGTCGACATGATGCAAGCCGTCGTCCTCTCCGCCCGCCGCGTCGGCGTGTTCCACGATTTTCATATCTGGTCCGATCGCCCCATCAACGACGCCCGCTCCCATCCCGTCCGCCAGGTCCAGAAAGCCCATTACCTCTTCAAACTCCACTTCCTCCGCGAACGCGTCAGCCGCCTGCCCTACGACTACTTCGTCTGGCTCGACGCCGATACCTGGTTCACCCGCCACCCCGGCGATGTCCTCTCCGTCCTCCAAGGCGCCCCCGTTCACAGCAGCCTCGAGGCCGATGCCTGCGACCCGGCCAACGTCCGCCCCGACTGGTGGGGATGCCCCTTGCCCGACTACGCCAAACTGATGCGCTTCAAAGGCGTCCACCAACGATCCATCTACAACGTCAATGCCGGATTCTGGATCGTCCACCGCGACGTCATCCCTACCTTCTTCGACCTCGCGTTCGACTTCTGGCAAGTCGCCCAAAAGCTCGGCTACGCTGACGTCACCGAAGAACCCCCCCTGGCCTACGCCACCCAAATGCTCTGTGGCAACCCCCACCTCCATACCTTGCGCCACACGTCGGACCTCTGGGCCTCCGATTGGCTCGGCTGCTACGCCGACTCCGTTCCCGACGGACGGCCCTGGATGTTCGAGGATTACTTCAACGGCCAACGCTGGCTCGTCAACCCCGCCATCGTCCACGCCATGCGCTCCAAAAAGGCCCTCCTTAAACTCGGCCGCTCCCGCCGGACTACAGGCTGTAATGGGTCCAAGGCAAGGTGACAGGTTCGCTGTGGTTCGTTCACGCACGGCCTACCTCGCGCTGGCCAGGACGGACCTCACGATGAACCTGTCACCCTATCGTCAATGGCAGGGGGGGGCCTCCTCTCCCCGCCCCTCTCCTCCGTCCGACGGAGGCGAGGGAGTCATGAACAGGGGGGCATGGCGTTGCCCTTCAGGACCTCACGATGAACCTGTCGCCTCATTCTCCCGGACGGTGCGTGGGGCGCCGGTGGTATTGACCCGGGAAGAAGGGGATCGATTTGTTTCCCGAGCGGTTGGGGCATCATCATCACGAGTTCGATCAGGACCGGGTCACGGCGGAGTTGCCGGCTGGGGAGACGGCGGTGGTCGTTGGGCTGCATGAGATCGGGGGGGCGTGGGGCTTTTCGTTGCGGTTGGCGGACGAGGAGGGGGGCGATCCGGAGGGGGTGGCGGTGCGGGAGTAGGGGCGGTCATGGTGGCGGATGCGCCCGGCCTGGGCTGGCCGGATGCCTCGCGGCAGCGTGCTTGCAGCCTGAAGCCATTTGCAGGTCTGCGCGGCGGGGTCACTCATTGTCCCATGTGGAAAAGGGGACGCGCCAGGCGGTGAGGCGGCGGCTGAGGTGTTCAGACCTGCCTCCGCGGGCGATATGGGCGAACCAGACTTCGTCGGCGAGAGCGGCGACGAGAGCGTTGCGGCGGGTGGCGAGTTCGGTGGTGACGCGCTTCTCCGCAGCGGTGAAGCCGGAGAGGATGAGCAGCCGTCCGTTGGCCACTGGAGTCTGCCATTCGGCGGGGATGCGGCTGGGCAGGGCTCGGGCGGGGCAGAGGATGATGGGTTGCGTGCCGCGCTGCAGGATGCGCAGGCATTCCTGCTCCACGGGGGAATGGAAGCCGCTGATGATGCAGCGGCCGGCGTCGCGCCAGCGGGCGGCCTGGTCGTAGGCGGCGAGGATGGTGCTGCCGGGGCAACGGGCGGAGCAGAACAGCGCGGTCTTGGACAGCGCCAGCAGATCGAGATTGCCGAGGGCGGTCAATTTCGGCGGGGCGGCATCGCCGAGTCGCTCCGTTACCAGACGTGGCCATCTGGCATCGTCTGGTGACAGGACGGTCATGGCTAATTGACCCAGCGTTCGGTGGTGAGTCGATCCCACGCCAGGCGGATGTGATCCGGGCGGAACATCAGGCGCTTGCGTTCATTCCACGCGCCGATGCCCGCGACGGCCGCCGCCGGACTGGTGGCGGCAGGAGTGCCATGCAAGGCGAGCCAGTGGACGGATGAAAGCAACTCCAAGCCGTATGGCGTCTCGTAGCCTTCAAGCAACTGGTTCACTCGCGCCAGCCGCTCGTGTTCGGCGGCGTGCCCGGCCAAAAACGCCTCTGCCTCCGAGGACGCGCCATCGAGCAATTCAATCTCCACGTCCGGCTTCTGGCTGTCGCCGTAGCCCGACGTGTAATGGCGTTCCAAGGTTTCCAACACCTTGTTGAGATTGGGCGCGTATGGGCCGAAGTGGCCGGCCTGATACTTCAACCGCAAGGGCTGTCCGGCTTCCTGCAAGAAATACGCGAGCTTCTGAATCTCCAACAACGTCAGCCGGTAGGACTGCGCGGCGTATTGATCCATCAACCGGATGAACAGGGCGCGGGCGACCGTGAGTTTGGGCCGTTCCGTCCGCACCGGCATGGTCTTGGCCTCGGGCGCACCCGACGGCGCGAACAACAGCAGGCGCACATCCGGCAGATTCGCGAAGGCGCGCTCGATCATCGGGCGCACCTTGTTCCAATCCAGCCCGCCCAGGCCGCAACCCAGCGGCGGCATGGCGATGCTGCGGATGCCCAGCCGGCGGATGTCCGCCACGAGCGCCTGCAAGCCGCTCTCGATGTCCTCATACCGCGAATTGGCACGCCAATCGCGCTTTGTCGGGAAATTGACCACATACTTCGGGTTAAGCATCGAATGGAGATCGAAGATGAACATGCGGCCCGGCTGCACTTTGCCGACGGCGCACGCCTTGTGGTAGGCGTCGAAGTTTTCCGGGTAAGCCTTCTTGAACTGGAGCGCGATGCCCTTGCCCATCAAGCCGGCGCAATTCACCGTGTTGACCAGCGCCTCGGCCTCGGCCTTCAAAATGTTGCCTTGAGTCAGTTCAATCATGGTCGTTTCGGTGCTCAATAATACCAACCGGCGCGGATGTTGACAACCGGTCTCATGGCCGGATCAACACCGCTCAAGATTTCTTCCACCCGCGTTTTCATCGGCGCGTTCAACACGCCGATCTCCTGGATCAACGTCCACGGGCAGGACTGGTAAATCAGAAACTCCGCCTGCTTGCGGCGTTGCCGGTCCATGTCGTTCACCTCGTCGCGCCAATAGCGCTCATACACCATGTGCCAATCCACCTCGTCCAGCCGGTTCACGTCGTCGAACCAGCTGGTGAAGGCGGCGATGCCGTGGCCGTTGGAGAAGACGAACCGCAAGCCCGCCTGCGCCACGGCCTGCACCGTGGTTTTCAAATAGACCAGTGGCGCTTGCCCTTCGCTGTAGCCGGTCACGCGCCCGGTCTTCAACTGAAGGAGCATGGGCGAGAGGTAGCCGAAGTAGAACGGCACGTAATCGTGGAGCGTGCCGCCGGGGCCGCACGGGATGTTGCGGATGTGGCGCTGGCCCTGGATGTCCACGTTGTGAATGGTGCGATACGGCAGGCCGTCGGCGGGATTGGAGTTGGCCGAGTGAAGCGCGCGGCGCTGCAAAATCGTCCGCAGACTGTCCACGTGAACCATCCTGAAAATGGGCGTTGGCACTGGAACGCTCATTCACCCTCGTCCTCTCCTGTGCTGCGGCCGAGGCGGTATTTGATGTCGTAGTTCAGGATGAAATCCAACTCCTCCGCCGTGAACCCGTAGTGACCAGCCAGAACCGTGTCGATTTCGTCCAGGATGGGTTTGGAGAGACTTGGCCTAAACTCCTGGAACTCACAATCCTCCCGCTCACGCACGAACGAGTTCTTGTCATAGTCCTTCATCAGTCTGTCGAAGACTTGGCTTGCCTCGGTGAGCACCGCTGCATCCACATCCCCGACGGGAATCTCCTCTACGTCTGTTCCCGTGACATTCCTTCCGTTGCCGACGGATACGAACCAGAAGAAGAACAACGTCGAGTTCAGAAGCGCGCCGACAAACTTCCCGCACCTCCTCTCGGCAAAGTAGATGTCACGAAAATGATGAACTGACCGCGACCGTGTCGGGCTCTTGAAATACTGCTCGAAGTCCATTGCACGAATCCAATACCTCGGACTGCGATGATAGTGCATCAACAGCCCTTGCCTTCCTGCTGCGTAGTAGTGGATTGCCAGCTTGTGCTTCTTTCCTTCCAATTTGAGCAAAATGCTCGTGGCTTCGTCGCTTCCAAGTTGCGGGATGCGTTTGAGTCTCGTGTGGTAGAACGACCGTGAGTATTGGAGTTTAGCGAAGAGCGCCGATCGTTCGTCAGCAGTCCAATGGTGGTAGCGGGTAGTCCAAATGTGGGTTTCACCGTCACCCGAGCGCTGGCCCAAGTAGATACAAAGTCGCTGGTCAACGCCGTCGAAGAGCTTGGATGGACGAATTGCGTAGGTGCTGCACCAGTTCTGGTTGAACTGGTTCAAAAGCACATTGCGCAATGAGACGGCTTCATCAACACCAAGAATTCCTGCCGGAACAATCATTCCTAACGAACCTGAGCGGCGCAGTAGCCGGCAAGAGCGCTCCATGCAGTATGCGTAGAGGTTTCCAGCCTCTTCGCAGGCGTAGATTCGCGGTTGGAGCCGATATGTGTCTCGTACCGTCCGGTATTCCACATACGGCGGATTGCCGATGATGACATCGAAGCCGCCGCTGTTGAGGATGCCGTAGAACTGGATGAACCAGTGGAACGGTTGGTGAGTTTTCAGCCACTGGGCGTAGGCTGCCTTGTCGTTGACCTTCACGCCGTATTCGCCGGCGAGGTGGCGGTTGAGTTCGTCTTCCAGCGCCTTGAGCCGCTTTTGCAGTTCCTGCTTGTGGGCGGCGGGGATGGAGCCGTCGCCTTCGGTCTGGAGCTGGCGGAATTTGTCGAAGGTCTGCTGGAGGTCGGCGCATTGCGTATGGAAGCGGGCGTAGCTGTTCATCTCTCCCTCATCGAGGAGTTTCATTTGTCCGCCGCCAAACTCCTTCATACTGCGGCGGACTTCGGATTCCGTCGCATAGCCGACGAGGGTGTTGCCGCACTTGATGTTGAAATCGATGTCGGGCAGCGGCTCGATGCCGAGGTTGTCGCGGACGGCGTCGGGCTCGACCTGGGCGGCGAGCTTGAGGAAGAGGCGCAGTTTGCAGATTTCCACCGCCTCTTCCATGATGTCCACAGCGTAGAGGTTGTTGAGGATGATGGATTTCAGGACGAAGTAGCGCCGGTTCGGGTGCGCGTCCACGCGGGCCAGGACTTCGGTGAATTTCTTGTGGTAGTTGGGATGGGCCTTTTTGCCGTGCTCGCCCCACTCGGCGAGGAAGGCTTCCATGCGGTCGAGGCAGGCCTCGTAGAGGGGTTCGAGGATGTTGAGCGCGGCAAAGATGAACGCCCCAGAGCCGCCGGTGGGATCGAGGACGGTGATGGTGGTGATGGCCTGCCACAGGGCCATGAGCAGGTCCGGGCCTTCGCAGTTCTGGATGACATCCTGCGCGAACTGGCGGAGGTCGAGATTGAGGGTGATGAAGTCGTTGACCTCACGGACTTCGCCGGCGGCGAGTTTGCGCTGGACTGCCTCACAGCGCTGGCGGCGGGCGACGACTTCGCGCCAGATTTCGGTGGGCAGGGCGTAGTCGGCAGGCGCGGGTTTGTTCCACGGCTGTCGGCGCTCGATTAGGTTGGGCTGGTCGGCGTCGAGGCCGGCGGCGATTTCGGGCGGGAGTTTCCGGTCCGTGCCGTGGCGGACGGCGGGATAGATGTAGCGGTCGGGGTTTTCGCGGAGCAAATCCCAGACAGTCGGACCATTTGGATTGTCAAACGCCACCTTGCACTTGGCGCGGGCGGCGTCGAAGAGGAACGGGATGACGGTGCTCTTGCTGATGTATTCGGTGATGTCTTCCTTCGTGTAATACGCCCCCATCTGCTTCTGGTTGATGTACTTCTCGAAGATGTAGCCGAGGACGTCGGGGTTGATTTCGTTGTCGGCGCGGAGCGGGCGTTCGTCGAGATGCCACTGGTATTGGTCGAAGTAGTCGAAGATACGCTCGAAGGCTTTGTCGGGAATCTGGATGTCCTTCCCGTAGCGCTCGGGCTTTTCGAGTTCATGCACATCGAAGAGGCCGCCGTTGAGATACGGGATGTTGCCGAGAAGTTTTTCGAGGTCGGGCGCGCGGTCCTTCCGGCGTTTGCCAAAGCCTTCGTGGAAGAGCCGGAGCAGGAAGTAGCGGTAGAACGTGTAGAACTTGTCCTTGCCCTGTTCCTTTTTGCAGCGGTTGAGCCGGTTGCGGAGGTAGTCGCGGTCGCCGTCTAGGAAGCCTTTGCGCTGGATGAAAAAGACGAACATCAGGCGGTTGAGCATGACGGAGGCATACCATTCGCGGTCGGCCACCTCGCCGATGCCGTCAATGAACTTGAGGAAAGCCTTCCGGTGGGTGTCGAAGTCGCGGTAGAACGCCTTGGTGACGCGTTCGATGTCGAACGCAGCGCGGGCGCGACCGGCCACGGTCACGGTGGAGAGACCGGCTTCCTCTTCTTCGAGCGAGACGTAGAGGATTTGGAGCTTCTGGAGCAGGGAGTCGCCAGGCTGGCCGCGATGGTACTCGTGGGTGCGGGCAGCAAGCGGTTTGCCGTGCTCGCGGCGAACCCACATCCAAGACTGGCTGGCGCGGTCGCCGGTCACGAAGACGATGAGATGCTCGAAGCTGCTCTCGGAAAGTCTGCGGTCGAGCTTCAGGCGGGTGGCGTGATCGGGCAGGCCACAGGTGGGCGATTCGCAGAGCCAGGCGGTGAAGCCGCGTTTCTCGGCAACGGCGCTGAAAACGAAGTCGGTTTCGTTGACGCGGAGCGTGAGCTTTTGCCGGGCAGGCTCCCAGCCGAGTTCCTCGACGAAGAGCTTGGGCAGGTCGCACTTTTGAAGGAGCGGGCGGGCGCGTGGGAAGTCGAGCGGCATCTGGGAAGGGATGAAGGCTGAAGGAGGAATTATGAAGGGTTGGTGGAGCTTGGTTTCTGTTTCCGAGTCCGATAGGGAGGTGGTTCCTCTTTAACATGAAAGCCGATTTCCGGCTTGGGAGGAGCGGGCGGCGGGTTGAGAAGCGGCTGGAGTTCACGCCAGATGACGCGGAGGGCGTCGTCGTGCTTAAGCAGCTTCGCATCCATCTGGGCGAGCTTTTTCAGCACGTCGGCCTGCGCCATGAGCAGTTCCCGTTGCTTGATGAAAGCGCGCACGGCATAGACGCTCATTTTAACGGCCTCGAGGCTGTTGAGCACGTTGGCAGCCATCAGGGCGCCGTGTTCGGTGAAGGCGTAGGGGCACGTCCTGGAGAACTTCAACTGGGCGAGGTGGTCACAATTTGTGACCACCTCCAGCTTCTCCTCGTCGGTCAGTTGAAACAGGAAATCAGCCGGGAACCGGTCGGCGTTGCGTTTGACCGCCTGGTTCAGCGCCTTGGTTGAAGCCCCGTAGATGGCTGCGAGGCCGGCATCGATAAGAACTTTATGATTCCGGACGTTGAGGATGAGTATTTCGAGCGGCTTGTTCATGAGTCGTGGCGGATGCCGAGGGAGCAGATAATCTTTGGTTCGCGGGCCTTAACGTCGTCCTGCGGCACGCAGAGGCGGTCTTCCTCGTGGAGCGAGAGGACGAGTTCGACGAGCTTTTCGGTATCAATTCCGGACTTCATCTCGCGGTTGAGGAGGTCACGAGCGGCCTCGGTGAGCGGTGTTTCGTAGATGGCGTCGATCGCTTGATGGAGTGGCTTGCTGTCGAAGAGGCTGTCCTTCACCTGCGCGGCGTAGTCCTTGAGGCGTTCGTATACACGGCGGCGGGCGCTGGCTGGCTTGCCGAGTTGGCCGCCGGTGGTGGTGTGGTCCTTCTGAATCCCGGTGACGGCCTGCTGCACGAGCGAGTGATGGGCAGCAAGACGCGGGAGCGCGGGGGTGTTGGGTTCGCAGGCGGCGGCGCGAAGGATTTCATGCTGACTCTCGGTGACGGTGCGGCCTTGTTCATCCACCCAGGCGAGGGCGTCGTTGCCGTCGGCGGTGCGGACAAAGACCATGACGCCGGAATCCGGCTTCGCCCCACCAGCCCCGGCGGGCTTGGGCGGCACAGCAGAAAGAGCCTTGGTCGAGAAGACCACGTTGGCCACATCGGGGATGGTCTTCTTGAGGGACGAGTCGATGTCGCAGGCGTTCTTCCAGACTTGGTAGGCAAGCGAGGCGAGGTCCACTTCGTCGTCCTCGGGGTCGTCGAGGATGCCGGACTTTTCGGTGAACAGGTCGCGGATGAGGCCATCGTGTTTCTCGTCCTCGAAAAACGTCTCGTCGGTGCCGACGACCTCGGCGTTTTCCTGGAGTCGCTGGCGGACGCGGGCGCGCAGGCGAATGAGGCGCTCGACGCCATCGGCGGGGAGGAAGGAGTAGCAGAGGATTTCCTGGGATTTCTGCCCGATGCGGTCCACACGGCCGGCGCGCTGGATGAGACGGATGATGGCCCAGGGCAAGTCGTAGTTCACGACGATGGCGGCGTCCTGCAAGTTCTGGCCTTCGCTGAGGACATCGGTGGCGACGAGGACGCGGAGTTCGTCGGAGGCGGAAACCTGCTCTCTCGCCTTGTTGGAGTCCGGGCTGAAACGGCGGGCGAAGTCGGAGGGGTCTTCGGTGTCGCCGGTGAGAGCGGCAAATCTCTTGAGGCCGCGTGAACGCAGTTGCTCGCTCAGATAGCTTACGGTGTCGGCGAACTGCGAGAAGAGGAGCACCTTTTCCTTCGGGTGCTTTTTGGTGAGGAGTTTTTCAAGTTCAGCGAGTTTTTCATCCTTCGCCGGCTGCCAGTCTCCGGTGAGCTGTAGGATGGAAAGCAGGCGCTCGGCGTCCTGGTGCAAGTGCTTCGCGAGGTCTTCAACAAAGAGGTCGGGGCGCAGCCACTCGAAGTTGCGGCCATGTTCGGCCTTCAGAAGGGCGTATCCGCCAGCGCCCGCTTTGGCGAAGTCGGGGAGCGTCTGGGCGGTGATTTCGGTTGGCTCCTTGGTGTTCTTTTCCTCGTCACCAAACAGGGTGCTGTCGCTGTCGTGATCATCGCTGCGCGTGTCGAAGAGCGATGAGTCCTGAGTTCCCACGGGCACAGGCAGGCCGCTGTCGAGCGCGTGGAGGAAGATGAAGTTGCGCAGGATGTGGCGGCGGACGGAGAGCAGGAACGAGTGCCCGCTGCTTTCGAGGCGTTTGAAAAGGTTCGTTCGGCAGAACCCGATGAGACGCTTCCCGGCGCGGGAGAGGTTTTTCATCACCTCGGCCTCGGCGGCAGTCGGCGGAGTGTCAAGCGTGGCAACGAGGTAGTTCGCCAGTCCGTAGCGCGGCAGATGCAGCATGCGCACGGTGTCCACGACGGTGTCGGAGTAGAGCTTGGCGTATTGGTCGTCAGGGTGCTTGTCGCGGATGCGGAAGTGGAGCGCCTTGGGCTGGCGTTTCGGGAAATGGAATCGCGCACCGCCTTCCAATACGAGGAAACGGCGGTCAGTCTTGGCCTTGGTGCGGGCGCAATTGGAGCAGGCCTCCTGGGTGGCGGTGACGATGGTTTGGCACGCCGGGCACTCGGTGAAGGCGTAGTTGCGCTCCACGAAACTGCGGGTGCGGCGGACCATGAAGAGGCGCATCATCTCGCGCCAGTCGTCGGGGTGTTCGCTCTTCTCGAAGGCGGAGAGGCAATTCAACGGGCACTGATGGCGGCGGGTGAACTCCTCGGGGCGTCCATCGCAATCGCGGCGCAGGTATTCCTCGGGGCGGATGCCGACGACATCCTCGGGCTCGAGGAATAGGCGGAGCTGATTTGCGAGGTCGAGGTAGGCTTTGTTGTAGGGGGTGGCGGAAAGAAGGATCACCTTGCAGCCGTTGCGGGCGAGATAGTCGCAAATGACCGCCCAGCGCCGGCCTTCGCGATTCCGCAGGTTGTGGCTCTCGTCGATGATGGCAACGCGGTAGCGGCGGAGTTCGGGAAGGATGTTTTGCGCCTGCGTGACCGAGACAACTTTCGCGATGAGACGATAGCGATGCGCGTAGTCTTCCCACATGCCGACGAGATTCTTCGGGCAGAGGATGAGCGTTTCGAGTGAGCGCGGCGGGTCTTGGAACATGCGGGCCAGCGCCGTGGCCATAAGCGTTTTTCCAAGTCCGACGACATCGCCGAGGATGACACCGCCGCGCTTTTCCAAGTGCCGCGCAGCGATGCGAACCGCCGCCGATTGAAACTCAAGCAACACTCCGCGCATGTCTGCCGGGATGCTGAACTCGGACAGACCTGCTCGCGCTTCCTCGGCCAGATGATAGGCCATCTTAACGTAAATCTGGTAAGGCGGCGGGCACTCGGGCCGCGCCCAGCTTTCGTCGATGACCTGGATGAGGTCTTTGGTAATGTCGATGCACCAACGGTCGGCCCAGCGGTCGTTGAACCATTGTTCCAGTTTCTTGGTGGCGTCGTGGTCGAGCACATCCACGTTGAGTTCGCCCTGCTCGGAGAGGCCGGAGAGGGTGAGGTTGCTGGAGCCGAGAAAGCCGGTGATGGGGTTGTTCGGGTCAGCGCGGAAGCAGAGGTAGAGCTTGGCGTGGAGTGCGTGCCGGAGGTGGAGTTTCACGACGACCTTGCCCGCCTTGAGTTGCGCGGACAGACAACGCAAGCCCGCCTCGTCGTCGTCGGTCGGAGCGCCAATGGTGAGCTGAGCTCGGAATTCTTCGGCCAGTCGGCGCTTCAGGCGGATGACGGCTTGGTTGCTGATTTGGTCTTCATGCGGCAGGAGGCTGTAGGCTTCGCGAAGCTCGTCCTGGGGCAACCGTTGCATCCCGACGAGCAGGCGGCATTGCTGTCCCGGTCCGCCTGCCCATTTCTCAACCAGCGCATCAATGGCTTTCCACCCGCGCAAATTGAAATAGCCAACACAAAAGTCGGAGCGCTGAGAGATCTCGAGCGTTTCCCGCAGAGCTGGCAGGAGGTCGAGGGCGATGTTGTCGAAGATGCGTGGCATTGCGCTCAGTTGTTGGAGTTTAGCCCGAGCGGGATGCCGAACTGCCAGCGCACATCGTCGTACTTGCGGAACCAGTCGGAGTCGTTGATGGGCGGGTTGGCGAGGAGTGGTCTTTCGCTTCGCCAAGGTCCCGCAGAGTGGCTTCGTGGTTTCGGTTTCGCGTTCTCGCGCGTCGCGGTGTCGTTGCGGAGGGCGGGATGGAGGTCGCGGCGGGAGGTTGCGGCGTGTTCGGGGCGGAAATCGGCCTCAATGCCTCGCGTGGCGAGGTTCAGCACGGCGAGGCGGAGTCTTCGCATAGGGTCCTCAGATGATGCCAGGACGCTAGACATACCTGTGCAGGTTGTCCAGTTTGCATCGAGCCTCCGCAACCGAGAAGTGCCCCTGGGATCCGGATCGCCGGGGCCTGTCATTCAAACCCTGCACGAGGCGCAGGCCGAAAGGGTCACCGCCTGCATGGCATGCCGGTTGCGATGGCAAAGCCGCCCGCAGCGCCGCCCCGGAGTCGGTCGTGGATTGCCTTCCAGCACGGGTGGAGGCACCGATCCCAGCGTTCAGCGGACCCGGCTAGGGCTGCAGCGTCGCCGGCGGGAAGTGGATGCCGAAGGGGCGAATGCCCTCGATCTCGGGGCAGGCGTTTTCGTGGCTGAAGCGGAAAGGTGACAGGTTCAAAGTATCACAGCGGACGCGCCCCCGTCGCCCGTTTTGCCCCAAACCACTCCCGGAACTTCACGAACAGCTCGTTCACATGGATGGGGGGGGGTAAGCCAGTGAACCTGTCACCCTGCCATCAACCGCTTCAGCATCCGATCGAACCGCGCCCCCGCCACGTGGACGCTGTCCAGCACGTTGGGATCCAACTCGTCCGCCGCATCCCGTTCATCCTGCGAAGGAACCCCACCGCCATAACCCAACTGCACCGTCGTGCTCCGCAGTCGGTCCGACAGGAAGGTCGCCAAAGCGCGGTAGAACCGCGCCGCAAACCCCTGATCCTGAGCCAGCTTCGCCTCCAGCCGCGCCCGCGGGATCGCCAACACCACCGCGTTCCCCACCGCCCGCACCGTGGCCGACGGCGGACGCGCCTCAATCAGTGACATCTCGCCGGCAATCTCCCCCACCCCCAATCGCGCCAACTCCCGATCCGGACGAGCCTTGAGCCGCACGCTCAGCACCCCGTCCAATACCACGTATAACGCGCCCACCGGCCGGCCTTCCTCGATCACCGCCGCCCCGCCCGGCACCGTCTCCTTCCGCCCTTGCGCGATCATCCAATCGACATCGAGGTCGCTCAGTTCCCCGAGAATGTACAGAACTTTGCGCATAGTCAGACCAGGCTGCGGCCAATCGGGACGGGTGCGTGTGACCGCTGCTTCTAACAAGCTCCCGCCCCCAAGGCCAGAGCAAAGCGCCCACCCGCAGCAATTCTCATTTTGAGACTCGGACGGCCCCTCACCCGGCCTCTGGCCACCCTCTCCACAAGTCACCCCTCACCCCGTCCCTCCCCAACCGTTTCCAGCGCAGCGATGGCGCAGGTTGGGGAGAGACAGGGAGCAAGGGAGTCGCGTCGGCTCAGGGGTTCAATGTGCGAAGCCTTGGTTCGGAGCATTCTCGCCCCGCGCCTTTTGTCGCAGAAGGCAGCCGAGGCGCGGGCAGAGGAACTCCTTCTTTCAAAATGAGAATTGCTGGCGGACTGGAGCGGCCGCTTGACACACGACACTGCGCTCCCGGATCATCCGCGTCGTGCAAGCCTCCCCAACGACACCGCTCTCGGGCGGTCCTCGCTCCCCGGCATGAACCCCGTCGCCCCACCCCCGGGCCCGGCCCCGAAGACCTTCGACGGCGTGACCGGCTACCATTGGCTGGTGGTCATCATCGCCTCGTGCGGTTGGCTCTTCGATTGCCTCGATCAACGCCTCTTCCTCCTCGCCCGCCAGTCCGCCATCACCGAACTCCTCGGCAGCGACACCGCCCGCGAAGTCATCCTCAAATACTCCGGCTACGCCACTACCGCCATGATGCTCGGCTGGGCCACCGGCGGCATCATCTTCGGCATCCTCAGCGACCGCCGCGGGCGCGTCTGGACCATGGCCGTCACCGTCCTCGTCTACTCGGGATTCACCGGCCTCTCCGGCTTCGCCGTCGGCTGGCTCGACTTCTTCCTCTACCGATTCCTCGTCGGCCTCGGCGTCGGCGGCATGTTCGGGGCCGCCACCACCCTCATCGCCGAAAGCGTCCCCAGCGGCTTCCGCGCCTTCGCCCTCGGCTCCCTCCAGGCCCTCTCCGCCATCGGCAACATCGGAGGCTCTCTCCTCACCTTCGTGATCCCCCCAGGCAAAGCCGACTTCCTCTTCGGCCTCAGCGGCTGGCGCGTCCTCTTCTTCGCCGGCATCGTCCCCGCCCTCCTCATCGTTCCTATCCTCGGCGTCCTCAAAGAACCCGAAGTCTGGCGCAAAGCCAAAGCCACCGCCGGCGGCCCCCATCACCACGTCGGCTCCCTCTCCGAACTCCTCTTTCACCCCAAATGGGGCCGCCACGCCATCTGCGGCCTCTTCATCGGCCTCGCCGGCATGGCCGGCCTCTGGGGCATCGCCTTCTTCTCCCCAGAACTCATCTCCACCGCCCTCGCCTCCGAATCCAAAGAAACGGTCGACCGTGTCCGCAGCATCGCCACCGCCCTCCAGGACGTGGGCGCCTTCCTCGGCATGATGACCTTCACCTTCGTTGCCTCCTTCGTCTCCCGCCGACTCGCCTTCCTCGGCTCCCTTCTCCTCTGCTTCATCACGGTGGCCCTGGTCTTCCTCAACCTCAAAACGGCCAGCGACGCCTACTGGATGCTCCCGCTCCTCGGCTTCGCCACCCTCTCCGTCTTCGCCGGCTACGCGATCTATTTCCCCGAACTCTTTCCCACCCGCCTCCGCGGCACCGGCGTCGGCTTCTGCTATAACACCGTCCGTTACCTCGCCGCCCCCGTCCCCACCCTCCTCGGCTACGTCGCCTCCATGATGGGCGACTTCCGCATCGCCGCCGCCGTCATGGCCTCCATCTACCTCATCGGCGTCGTCGCCCTCATCTGGGCCCCGGAAACCAAAGGCAAACCCCTGCCCGAAGACTGAACCGCGCGGTTCCGGAACCTGCCTCCGATCGCCCTCGGTGAGGCGAGGCGGCGGACGAACCGCAATGTCCTGCGCCCCGGACGGCCCGCAGGTAGACTCCCACCCGACAGTCCATCCTCAGGGGCGCATCAGGCGGAAGCCAGCCCGGATGTTTCACAGCTGGCATGCCCCCTCTCCCTTTCTCCCTCTCCCCAACCCCGCAAAAAGATCCGTTGCAGGGGGTTGGGGAGAAGGTAAGGGGTGAGGGGTACGGTCGGGTCGAGAGCCATGCCGTGGCTGGTTCCAAGTGGGTGTGAAATACGCAGGCTAGGGCTGCGCTTGCCCCTCAGATCAGTCCCTGGTAGGCCAGCCACAGCGCCCGGTAATACCGCATCACCCGCACCGGATCGCTGCTCTCCGGGATCTCCGCCAAACAGTAGCCCTGGTAACCCGTCTCGTTCAACCGCGCCAACAACCGCCGGAACGGATACTCCTCCAAGAACAAATCCCGCATGTGCACCGCCACAATCTTCGCCTTCACCAGGTCGAAATTGTGGTCCAACCCCTCGCCCTCCAGATCCGTCTGGTTGCTGTTCCAACACACGCCCACCTGCGGATGGTCCGCCACGTCCATGATGGTCCGGATGTGCGGCAGCAAGGACGTCCCCGAACCGTGCACCTCCAACCGGATCATCTGCCCATGATCCGCCGCAAACATCCCCAGCTCCCTCAGCGCCCGCCCAATCTGCTCCAGCGTCTTCGCCACCGGCACCTCCTTCGGCAACCCGTTCGGACGCACCTTGACCCCCGTCGCCCCCACATCCCGCGCCAAGACGATGTACTCCTTGGTCGCCTCGATGTCCCGCCGCAGCTTCGCCCCGTCCGGCGTGTGGTAATCGAACGCGCTCCCCAATCCCATCACCGCCACCTTGCTGTCTGCAAACCGCTTTCGCACCTCGGCCCGCTGTGCCGCGTTCAGTTCCACTTCCACCTTGTGCGCATGCGTCGTTCGCAACTCTACGCCCTCGAACTTCGCCGCTTCGCAATGCTTGATGATCGTGGCGACATCCCAATCCTTGGCCAGGTTGTAGGTCACCAACCCGAGCTTCATCCGCGAAGGACGAGCCACCGCCTCCGCCTCCGCCCCCCACGAACGGCCCGCCATCGCCATCCCCCCGGCCGCTACCGCCGCCGCCTGCAAAAACGAACGCCGATCCCAACCCATACCTCAGTCCTTTCTCCCCCCAGCCTGCACGTCCCTACTTCATCGCCGAAAAATCCGTCGGCGCCAGAAACTCCGACTTCACGCCCCCCGCCACCGTCAGCGACCCTCCCGCCGCCTCCTCGGACTTCTTACGCGCCTCGATCCACGCCGGATCGGCCCGGAAAGCCGCGAACGACTTCTCGGCCGCCTCCTTGCTCCGATGCGCCAACAGGTAAATCAACGTGTTGCTCCCCCCTTTGTCCGCGTCTGCCGGCGTCCAATACCCCACGTTCGTCATCCCGTGCTGCTCGAACAGCTTCACCGTGTGGTGCCGAAACCGCGCGTTCAATGCCCCCAAACGCCCCTCCGCCGCCGTGTAGGTCCGCAACTCGAACACCCGGGGCCCCGCGGCCACCGACCGCACCCGCGGCGAATAATCCGTCGCCTTCAGGTAGACACTCTCCAGCTTTTCCACGAGCCGACCGTTCACCTCCGACTCCTTGTAAGCCTTCTGCCAGTCAGGATCCCCCATGAACGCCTTCCACGACCTCGCCGCGGCCTCCCGGTTCGGAAACGCCAGCAGATACACCAACTTCCGCTCCGGATTCTCCAGCGGCGCCCAATACCCAATGTTCTCCATCCCGTGCCTCTCGAACAACTTGCACGTGTGGTCCCGGAATCGCGCCAGCATCGCCTCGAACTTGCCCGGCGCCGCATAGTAGGTCCGCAGCTCGAAGCAACGATCCTCCGGAGGCGCCCCCGCAGGTTCGGCCGCGAACCCCCACGGAGCCAAAGCCACAGCCAACACAGAAAACCAACCACGCACAGTCATATCAAAGTTACCCTCCCTTCTTCTGCAACGGATGATCGTACTTCCGCTTGATGCGATGACACGAACTCAACTCCGTCCGGCCCTCGTCGTTCTCCCACACCTCGTCATAAACCGCCTTCTTGGGGACACGTTTGAGCGCCGTCTCGGTCAGGATCGAGCCGTCCGGCTTGCACTCCAGCTCCATGTAACGAGCCGGCTTCAACGGAGTGAACCGATTGGACAGAATAACAAGCACTTTCCGCTTCATGGTCGCAGGCCACCTAAAAACCGTTCCCCGACCCGTTTGTCAACCCTATCCACACTCCGCGCTTCCCTTTTCAACCCCGCCACGGCAATTTCCCCGCTCGTTGGCGGTTCCCCTCCGAAGGTGAGATCCGCAAACCCAGCGCCCACCCGGCCCCTGGCACCTCCCCCAGATCGCCGGAGAGCGCCGCTCACATGCCATCTGGACCGATGAGTACCAAAAAGCCATCCACCGACGCCCCCGCCCCCGCCCCCGCCCTCCCCAACGGCCAGGCCCACGTCCAAACCGAATCCTCCGCCCTGCCCCTCACCGCCCCCACCCCTCCGGGCCCTCCCCATAAACCCGAGGCCCCCCTCCACCGCCGCCTCGATCACAGCTTCCTCGAATACGCCTCCTACGTCATCCGCGACCGCGCCCTCCCTCACCTCGCCGACGGCCTCAAGCCCGTCCAACGACGCATCCTCTGGGCCCTCCAAACCATGGATGACGGCCGCTTCATCAAGGTCGCCAACGTTGTCGGCGAAACCATGAAATACCACCCCCACGGCGACGCCTCCATCGGCGATGCCCTCGTCGTC
>CAZVRY010000112.1:0-20787 GCA_964629545.1 uncultured Verrucomicrobiota bacterium
CTGGGGCGCTTTTGGCTTCTGGCTTCGTTGCTCCTCAGTCACAGAGCGAAGGCTAAGCTCCTTCGTCGCGTCTCGCCAGAAACCAAAATCGCCTCCAGCAAAATCGGAAGTTGTTTTTGCACAGACCCTAAGCGGGGTCGGCAGTTCCTATCGGTCGTCGGCTGCGCGAAGTCTGAAGCTCAGGCCAAATCCGCCGACTGCCTGTCCGAGCAGGCCCGGGGTTCCGGCTGTAGCGCGGGCAGGCGCAAAGCAGATCGTGAGCGGCCCTTCAGGGTTCAAGCACTTCGGGATCGGAACTGCGCTCCCGAATTGGGCGTAACTGGCGGACGACCCCAACTGCTTCAGTCCAGCCCGCCGGGGAATCCAACGGCCTGGGAGGGTTCCCGGCCTACAAGTCGCTGATTTCCAGTGCTATTGATCAATGCAGAAGTAAGCAGACACCCCATCCCTCTCCCCAACCCTTGAAGGCGAAGCGAGGTGGAGGGGGTGGGGAGAGGGAGAGAGGGAGAGGGGAGCCATCTCTTGTCTGCTTACTTATGAACTCATCAATAAACGGCGAACAGACTTGTGGACGCCGATCGCCCGCTCACCATTCGCTTGACGTGAGGCCCGGCAATTGGGCGGCCCGTCACACACACTCAAGCGCGTGCCTGAGGGGATGCGGTGCATCTGATCGCCTGTGGGCGCCGGCCTCGCACGGCGGGGATGGCAGGCGGGCCCGAAGGATGGTGCTTTTTGCTGTCCAAAACCCATGGTTTGCCGGAAGTACGGGTACGACATGGCGACTATCGGTAGCCCCCAAGCATCGGTTGATGCCTCAGACGCCGCGCACCTGCGGTGGGTCCTGCGGTTGCCCAGCCTCCACACCATGATGACACCCCATTCGAACCTGGGCCGACGCATCGGCCTGTTTTCTCCCGCGTTGCTGATCCTCTGCGCGCAGGTCCAGGCCGCCGATACGCCTGCTCTCAAGGAGGTCTTCCAGGACCATTTCCTGATCGGCACCGCGGTCAACCGCGCCATCGTCACCGGCACTGGCTTCCGTCGGTCCCCGGAGCAAGTGAGCCAGGACGTTGCCTTGGTGAAGACCCACTTCAACCAGTTGGTCGCGGAGAACGACATGAAATGGGCGCTCATTCATCCGCGCGAGGGCTCGGAGGGATACGACTTCGGCCCGGCCGACGCGTTGGTGAACTTCGGGCTGAGCAACCAGATGCAGTTGGCCGGGCACACGCTGGTCTGGCACTCCCAGACACCGAACTGGGTGTTCGCCGGCACCAACCCGCCTCCGCCCGGAGTCACCAACGCCGCCGCACCCAGCCCTGCCGCCGTCACCAATACCGCCGCAACCAATACGGCCGGGCGCGGTGGATTTGGCCGCAGGTTCGGGGCCGGGGGGTTCGGCCGATTCACGGGCCCGCGCGCATCGCGGGAGGAGTTGCTGCAACGGATGCGGGATCACATTCATACCGTGGTCGGCCGCTACAAGGGCAAGGTCAAGGTGTGGGACGTGGTGAACGAGGCCCTTGCCGATGGCGGCACGAACATCCTGCGGAACAGCCTGTGGCTGGAGATCATCGGGCCGGATTTCATCGCCAAAGCCTTCCAATACGCCCATGAAGCGGACCCCGATGCGATCCTCCGCTACAACGACTACGGACTGGAGAGCCCCGCCAAGCGGCAGAAGCTCCGCGCGTTAATCCAGTCGCTCCGGGAGCAGAAGGTCCCCGTCCACGCCATCGGCTCACAGGCCCACGTCAACGTGTCGACGACGTTCGAGACCATGGACCAGGCGCTCGCGGAAATCGCCACTCTCGGCCTGCCCATCCACATCACCGAGCTGGATGTCAACAGCGCGCAGGGCGGTCAGCGCGGTTTCGGGGCGGACATCGCCAACAACGCCGCGACCACCCAGGGTGGCTTGGTGAGCGACGCCGACCGGCGGTTGGCCGAGGCGTATGCGGGAATCTTCCGGGCCTTTCTCAAGCATCGCGATGCCGTGAAGATCGTCACCTTCTGGGGGCCGAACGACGCCAACTCCTGGCGAGCCAGTGGCAAGCCTTTGTTGTTTGACGGCAACAACCAGCCGAAGCCGGCCTTCAACGCCGTCATTGCGGAAGCGAACAAGCTCTCCGCTTCCCAGTAGCTCAATGCATCCAACACCCCACCCCTTGGATTCTCTCGCTCACCTGCTTCCGGCGGCCTGCGCCTCTTCGAATCCGAGCCACCCCAGCCCCACCCCATGACACCTTCCCGACGCCACGCGCGAAGACAGCGAGGATTCCTTTCAGATCTCGTGGCGGGGGCCATGTTATCCGTCGCTTGGGGCATGGCGGCATGGGCAGGTTCTCCGGGGCTGCCCGAAGCCGCCACCAAACACTGGACCGCCGACAACGGCAATGGCACTTACTCGAACCCGCTCTTTTACGAGGAGTTCGAGGATCCTGATGTGATTCGGGTGGGCGAGGATTATTACCTGGCTGGCACCACCATGCACATGAATCCCGCCGTGCAGCTCATGCACTCCCGGGACCTGGTGAACTGGGAATTGGTCGGCTATTGCATGGATCGGCTGGACCTTGGACCGGCGTTCCGGCTTGAGGGCGGGAATGTCTACGGACGGGGCATTTGGGCTCCCTGCATCCGCTATCACCAGGGCACGTTCTACGTCTTCTCGAACGTCAACGGGGTCGGGCTGCAAGTCTTCCGTTCACCATCGATCCAGGGTCCCTGGGAGCGCAACCAACTGCCCGGTCGACACGATCTATCGGTCCTGTTCGATGACGACCTCGGCAAAGTGTTCATCATCTCCGGCGGCAGCGCGCCCTATCCCATCGAAGAACTCAATCCCGATCTTCGGTCCTTCAAGACCGACGCTCCCAAGCGCACGTTGCCTGAGCGAATGGGCGAAGGCCATCACCTCTACAAGATCAACGGCAAGTATGTCGATGTGTCGGCCATTCCCGGCGGACCGGTGGATCAGATGGTTGCCGTCGCGGATTCCATCGATGGCCCGTGGAAGGTCGACTACATGGTGCGGGGCGAATCCATGGGCGTGACCGCCGCCGCGCCCCTGCGTGCCCAGCCTAATGATCGGGGACTGTGGCTGCACCAGGGGGGGATCGTCGACACCCCGTCCGGCGAGTGGTGGAGCATCATCATGTCCGACCATGGCAGTGCGGGGCGCATGGTGTCGTTGGTCCCGATCACCTGGGACAACGGCTTCCCGCTCATCGGTCTGCCGGGCAACCTCCGCAGGGCGCCCAACACCTGGCTCAAGCCGAACACCGGGTTCACGCAGGAGCCCAAACCGGCGTTCATCCATGACGACCACTTCGAGGGTCCCAAGCTGAATCCGCATGCGCAATGGAATCATGTTCCCGACGACACGAAATGGTCGCTGACCGAAAAACCCGGCGTGCTGCGTCTCCATTCGCTGCCGGCCGCGGATTTCTACTCTGCCCGGAACAGCCTCTGCCAGCGGCCGCCCGGGCCGGAGTCCATCATGACGGTCGAACTGGATACGGCCGGTCTGATGGTTGGGGACGTGGCGGGATTGGCGCTGCTGAGTTCGCCCTACGCCTGGATCGGCGTGGCGCGAACCGCCGAGGGCGATGCGCTGCAGTTGTTCACCGGCGGGGGCCGAAGGCGTGGCCCCAACCCCGCGGCCTCCCCGTCCACCCAGGCGCCCACGCTCAGCCCGACCGCCCCGCCTAACCACCTCTGGCTACGTGTCCACTGCAACTTCGATACGGACGAGGCGGTCTTCAGTTGGAGCGCCGAGGGCAAGCAGTTCACCCCGCTGGGCAGTCCCTTCCGGATGACCTTCCAGTTGACGACGTTTCAGGGGGTCCGCCCCGCCTTGTTCAACTACAGCACCACCGGCCAGCCCGGTGGCTATGCTGACTTCGACAACTACACAGCCGTCGAACCGCGCGCGCGCGGCAGGGAGCGCGAGATTCCCCTGGGCAAGACCATCACCCTGACCAGCGGTGCGGACGGCAGTTGCCTCGCTGTGGACCCCGACAAGAACACGTTGGTGAACATCGCAGCCGACACGCCGGGCGCCGCTCGTCAGAACGGGCGATTCCAGGTGGTCGACTTGGGCAAAGGCCGGGTCGCGCTGCAGGCTGCGAACGGGCGGTTCATCTCGGCTGCCGATGACGTTGTCGTATTGAAGGACCTCACCGGGCAGGGTCCTGGCGTTGCCGAGTCCTTTCAATGGATCAACCTCATGCGCGGGGACACCATGCTCATGTCGTTGCTGAATCATCGGTATCTGGCGACCCAACCGAACGCCCCCGGACCTGTCACGGTCACGACCACCGGCCCGACCCCGGCTCGCCAGGCGGGCGAGTGTTTCAAGTGGAAGGTCGTGGAATAGTCGGTGGTCGCCGCATCCCCCGGAATCCGTCCGCGGGCACATGGGTGCGAACCGTGGTTGCCCTTCACGATGCCGCTGCGATGGACCTCCTCGGGTGTGCTGATCAGGCCGGTCTCCGATGCCACGCACTCCATCGTATCGGTCAAGGACCCCACCGTCGTCCGCCACAACGACCGGTGGCACGTTTACGCGACCGTCTATTCCACTTCCGCCCGGACCTGGAGCATGGTGGATCTGAACTTCAAGGATTGGTCGGAGGCGCCCAGGCCAGCCAAGCTGCACTTCGTGGACCAGAATCCGAACCTGCGCGGCTATCACTGCGCCCCGCAGGTGTTCCTGACGCTGGTGGAAGCGATCGGCCCGGCGCGCTACTACCGGGCCTGGGTCTCGGACCGCTGGGACGGCGCATGGACCCCTGTGCCGGAGGCCACCACGTTCCAGCAGCCATGCGCCGGCATCAACAATGTGACCTTCGAAGACGGGGTGACCCCCTGGACCCGGGACATCAGCCACGGCGAGTTGATCCGCGACGGCTACGACGAGACGATGACCCTCGACCCGGACAACCTCCAGCTGCTTTACCAGGGTCGCGACCCGTCGAGCGGCGGGCGCTACGAACTCCTGCCTTATCAGCTCGGGCTCCTGAAACAGGCGCCCGCCAACAAGCCTTAGAGTTATCGATGAGTGCATAAGTAGACAGACACGGGATGGCTCCCCTCTCCCTATCTCCCTCTCCCCAACCCCTCTCCATCGCTTCGCCTTCAAGGGTTGGGGAGAGGGATGGGGTGAGGGGTGTATGCTTACTTCTGCACTGATGAATAACCCGGTTCGCCGTGCCCCTCCCGCAGGACCACTTCAGCCACCGGCAGTTCCCATTCCGGCACGCGACAGCGTTCCTGGAATTCTCGCTCCGCCTGGTCGGCCGTCCGACGTAACATGGCCACGATCCGAAGCCCCTGAACCGCCGGCAGACGCGGAAGCCACGCCGCTGCGCCTTTGCGTGAGAGCCGGGCGATGCACAGTCCGGACCCGTCGTGGAGACCCACGTCACCGTTGCCAACCGGCTGCATTTGCAGGGGGTCACCGGCGTTGAGTCGGGACAGGGCTTGATGCACCGGATGGGCTGCCTCGAACTGCGCCGGGAATCCAAGATGGATGTCCTCCAGGGAAAGCATCGTGTAGTTGGACGTGCTGCTGGTCGTATTCGCGGTTTGATCGGCACACTTCCGCCGCAAAACGGCGGAGCCAGTCAGCGAATCGGGCAAAGAAGGTCGCACGTCGGCCCGGCTGACGATGCCCAGCGTTTTGCGGGCGCGGGTCATGCCGACGTAAAATGCCCGGCGAACCTCTTCACGTTTCGAGCGTGGCTGGACTTGAGGCCAGGCGCCGATGAGGAGGACGTGATCGTGCTCCGTGCCCTTGGCAGCATGCACGGTGCTCAACAGGATGCCCTCACCGTAACTGAAATCACGGCGATCCTCGGCGCAGGTTTCATACAGGAACTCGACGAACTCCTGCGCCGGCAGTTCCGCGTCATCGGATTCGCTCTGCCAGGCTTCCATCACGCGGGTCAGATAAGCGGTCCAGGGAGTCGGCGGCGCGCCCTCAAACAGGCCTGCGACCATGCGACCGAGATCGGAGGCCCGAACCAGCGAGGACCGCTTATCCGACAGATGCCTTAGCACGAGTTGGCTCTCCCGGATCTGATGGAGCGGCGGCATGGAGGCCCGCGAGGCAAACCACCGGACGGGAATGCCCTCCCGTTCCGCCAGCGAACGCACGTGTGCCAGTTCCCGGTGCGTGGCTGACAGAACGGCGATGCTGGACCAATCAGCCACCCCCAAGGTGCGGAGCCGGCGCACTTCGGCCAGCACCGCTTCAGCCTGGGCCACCTGATTCGCCACCTCGATCACCTGCACTCTGCCTCCGGTCAGCCCATCCTTCCGGCCAAAGTCGCCTCCACTCGGTGACCGTGCCCGCTGCCGGTCAATCCGGATCGGGTGATCCGTTTTCATGCGGTCCGTGTTGGCGGAAATCAGCTGGTTGGAGGCGTCAATGATGTGGCGCGTCGAGCGGTAGTTTTCGACCAGGTAGTGAACCTCCGCCCCGTAGTCCTGCTGGAACCGGCGGATGAATTCCACATTGGTCCCCCGGAAGGCGTAGATGTTCTGGTCATCATCACCCACGGCCAGAATCGATAGCTTCAGGTCGGCGTCGTCGAGGGTTCGGCCCGCAAGGGCGCTGATCATTTGGTACTGGGGCTCGTCGATATCCTGGTATTCATCCACAAGGATGTATTGAAAGCCTGCGAGCAACCGATCCCGCACTTCGTCCGCTTCCAAACCGGCGGGAACTTCCTCGCCACGCAGCAGCTTGACGGCCTCAGCGATGAGGTCGTCGAAGTTGATCTCACGGTCCTTCGCACCATGGCGGCCAGCAAAGGAATGACCCAATAACCGCATGGCCAGGCTGTGATAGGTGAGGATCGTGACGCCGCGGGCGTCATGTCCCACCAGGGCGGCCAGCCGACAGCGCAGTTCGAGGGCCGCCGCACGGTTGAAACAACAGACCAGGATGCTTTGCGGGCGGGCGCGCTCGACCCGCAACAGATAGGCACAACGATGCACCACCGTCCGGGTCTTGCCCGATCCCGGCCCGGCGAGGATCAGCATGTTCCGCGAAACGGGCGCCGTCACCACTCTCATCTGCGCGGGGTTTTCCAGATCCGTGACGATCCGTTGATACGATTGGGCGGTGGTGGCGTGCTTGAGCAGATCGGGCTTCGTTCCGAAGTAGCGCCGGGTGAATTGCTCCTTGTCCAACGTGAAATAGGCCAGCACCAGTTCCAACGCCTCCTTCATCCGCTCCAGCGCCCGGCGGGCATACTCGCTCATCACATGCACCTGCAGCACCCGCTCCTGGTAATGGTGCTCCAGGGGCTGATAGTCACTAACCTTGTATTTCTCCCCCTTCGCCTCGGCGCGCAGGCGGATGGTCATGGCCGAGCGAAACACGGCCAGTCCCTGCTGCAACACCAGAATGCGCTGCTCATGGAGGAACATCAACGCCCGCTCCAAGGCCGCATCCAGGTCTTTCACCTCTGACCGGAGGACCAGATCCTGTTCCATGGCCTGATGGAGTTCATCGAACGAGAACTCCACCAGCACGTCCGCCCGGGGCGAAGTCTCCGCCGGGATCTTGCCGAGCAAGGTGTCGAGGACAACGCCGGCCACGCGCCGCCGCCTCTCCGCCAACTCGGAAATGACCGACCACGCCCGGCGCACGCGCACGCGGTAGGAATCCCGGCCGAGGTAACGAAGATCCATGCTGCCCTGGGAGCGGGCCAAGCCGCGACCATCCTCGCTGAGACTTTTGAGCAGCGAATGAACCATCTCCCGGGATGACTCGCAGCCTGCATCCAGGAGGCGCTGGTTCAGCAGCCGCAATGACAGCGGCATCCAGCCTTCGGGGTCGGGTTCTTCCATGGCGAGCACATCAACCAGCCGACGATCCAAGGCCAGCACACGGTCCAACCGCAGCCGGGAATGATCGGCGACCTTGTACCGCACGAAGGCGTTGAGGAGCAGGTCGCGCTTCATCAACCCCGCCTGCGCCATGCTGCTCAGCATCTTCAGCACCTTGGCGCTCACATACTCCGGGTTGGCGAGGGCGGCTGGATTGCCCCGAGCGTACTCCGTGAATTCCGGCAACAGGGCCAGACGATCCACGGTCAGGCTCTCGGTGGTTCCGGCGTTGATTACTTCTCGCAAGATGGCCAGCCACAGTCCCCGCTCGGAGTCCGGAAGGTGGAGGGCGCGCAACTTGGATTCAGCCTGCGTGAGATCCCGCACCAGGGGGCGGGCTTGAAACACGGTGGTGACGTTCTCGTCGCGCTGAAGGAAGCCGGAGCGTTCCAGCCAGGAAATGGCGGTCCGCACCTTGGTGTCGGCGCTGCGGTCGTGCAGCTCAATGCCGGTTTCAATGTCCTCGTCCCGGAGGATTTCACCGGCGGTGATCACGACCTTGTCGTGACCACCCCGCGCCGACTTCCGGAGCGTTCGCAGGATCTGGGCGATGTCACGGCGGCTCAACTCCGAGAAAGCCCCCATCCGGAACTGGTGTTCGCAATCCTCCTCGGCGAACAACAGGACACACTCCGCCGAGTTTCCATCGCGCCCGGCCCGGCCTGCCTCCTGCAAGTAGTTCTCCAGCGAACCCGGCGTGTCGGCATGAATCACCAGCCGCACGTCCTCCTTGTCGATGCCCATGCCAAAGGCATTGGTCGCGCACATGATCCGGATGTCCCCGGCCAGGAACTCGTCCTGGATCTCCTTCTTTTCCGGCGGCGTCAGACCGGCATGAAAACGCTCCGCTTTCCAGCCCTTGGCCCGCAGGTATTCCGAGGTGAGTTCGGTCGCGTCCCGGGTGGCGCGGAAAACGAGGGCGCTGCCGGCATGCCCCGACGGGAGCCGGTCGGAGAGCAAGTCATGGATGCGCTCCATTTTGCCATGACCGGTGATGGTCTGGACTTCGAAGCGCAAGTTGTCGCGCTCGACACCGCCCTCGAAGAGCAGGAGCTCGCGCCCGGTCTCGGCCTTGAAATAGGCGATGATTTCCTCGCGCACATCCCGCTTAGCGGTCGCGGTGCAGCACGCGATGGGAGGAATCGGATCTCCCTGAGACTGGGCAAATTCCCGGATGAACCGGCCTGCATACAGATAGTCGGGGCGGAAATCGTGACCCCATTTGGAGAGGCAATGAGCCTCATCGAATACCCAACAACCAATCTCGCGCTGGGCGATGGCGTCCCGGAACGAGCGATTGCGCAATTGCTCGGGCGAGACATACAGCAACGCCACGTCCCCCGATCGCACCCGCCGCAGAACATCCCCCCGCTCCGGTGGCGTGAGCATACCATACAAGGCAGCCGCGAACGGAGTGCCCGTGCGGCGGACCAACCCGTCCACCTGATCTTTCATCAGCGCCTGCAACGGGGAGATGACGAGGGTGAGCACCCCACGGCGGTAGTTGCGCACCAGTGCGGGCAACTGGTAGCAGAGCGACTTGCCTCCGCCCGTGGGCAGGATGGCCAGCAGCGATTCGTTCCGCATTCCGGCTTCGATGATGTCCTGCTGCAGGCTGCCGCCCCTCGCGTTGCGGGGAAGGGATCGGAACTGATCGAAGCCAAAGAAGCCCTGCAGTTGCTCCCGGGCGTTGTGAACCCGGCGACAGTAAGCGCAGTCCGCGGACTGACAGGGGATCTCTCGCAGTTGGTGGATCAATTCACCGCTGATCGGATGCTCGATCCTGACCCACGGCGGCAGCACCGAGTTCGATCCCGCCACGCGGAGCCAGGTGATCGCATAAGCCAGCGCCCATCGTTGCGCCCGGGTCTGCACCAAGGCTGGGGTCACTGGAAAACTGGCGCACGCCCATTTGCTGAGCAGCCCGCCGCACAACGACAACGCCCGGTCCTCGGCGGGTCGCTTCCCACCTAGTGCGGCGAATACCATCTCCATTCCCATGGCCGGCCTGTCCCCGGCGCGGTCCGGTGTGGCCAGCAAAAAGTGCAGCAACTCGAAGAGCGCGGGTTCGGTCTGGCGCAATCCACCCAGTGCTTTGAACTCATCCTCAAACAGGGTTGCTGCCTGGCGGGCGTCGGCCACCGGATCGTTCAGACTTTCGCGGACCAGTTTGTAGTCCTTCACCAGCCGGTGATAGGGATGCTCCGGGAACGCGATGGGTGAGAGGATCAGCGTGTCGATCACCGGCAGCTGGAGCAGCGGATGCGCCGGAGCAATCCCGCGGATCACTTCAAGATCGTGCCGGACGAGGTTGTGCCCCAGCACGCAACCAGCGCCAGCCCCCAGAGTGGACAACCCCGCCAGGACTCCATCGGTAGAAGAACCGCCCGGAGGGGCGAACGACTCGTCGCCGAGAACCGCCCCCGCCTTGAGAATCGTCCCCCGCATCGAAGCCTCCAGATCGAGCAACAATGCGCTTCGCACCAGGGTGGTAAGAAGGTCCCCTGGCCGTGCAGCGCTTTGATTCGCCTGCGATTCCATGGCCTCCGGTCCATCCTAACCATCTCCGAGCACTCTGTCTCTCCAGAACAATATCCTGAGCCCGCCGGCGGGACGCTGGGCCAACGAGCACCAGCGCGCCGCGGCGGCCATCCTCAACAAGCAGACCTACTACCTCGACGCTGAGGACCACCGAGCAAGCCGAGCCCTTCCGCCAGCAGTTCGAAGTGCCGTTCCCGATCCTGTGTGACCCGGACTGTGTGCTCTTCAGGAACTATGGTCTGAAAGACGTGGATCCGCGCAACCGGGGATCGCCAAGTCCGCAGCCCCCCGCGCTTGCCTGGCACACCCGCGCGCCTCTTCCCTCGCTCCCACGTCTGTCCTCGCGCTCCGAGGGCGCCGTTTGCAGCATCACTCCATGTCCGATGTGAGCCCATTGCTCCCAGCCATTGACGCGGGCGAACCCGGAGCCGCCGACCAGTTGCTGCCGGGGGTGTATGCCTTTTTTTTACGTCGTGCCGGCCTCAATGTGCTGGCCATCCTGCTCCGGACGCGGATTAAATCGGGCCAACCGCTCGAACTGGAAGGACCGACTTGAAACGTCCATTACAGCCACATTCCGTGGCGCATCGGCCTGCTGGAGGCAAAACCATGAAGCAGCTCAAAGGCGTTTGCCTCGGCGCCGGCTACGGTCACCGATGCGGCAAGGGCGAAGGTGCGTTTCCGGGTGCACGAGAACTTCCGCCTCCAGCCACTGGGCTGTCGCTATCCCGCCCGGCGAGACGCGGCGGACCGGGCAGACTCATGGATATACTCAGCGTCATCGTCCTTTCCCTGTTCATCCAGCTCCCGCTGGCGGTCCGGGGCCGAGCTGGAGAATCCGCGGTTCGCGCCCTCGACCTGAACGCCGCCCATCGGGGCACGGTCGAGATCGACCTGGCGCTGCTCAACCAGGCACCCCAACCTGCCCCGGTGCAGGCCTTCTTCGCCGAGGCCCGGATGCTGTTCGAGTCAAACCCGCAAGCCGGCCTGGCGGATCTGCCCGCGTTGCGTGCGGCGGCCGAACGACACGGCATCCCGCTGCTCGGCGGACCGCTGCTCGGCGTGTTGTCGCATGACCGCGCCCGGGTCTGGGTCAGGACGGTGAAGCCAGCTCACGTCACGGTGCTGGTCTCGGTGGCGGGCCAGGATCGCCCCTTCGGCCCGGTGCCCAGCACGATGGAGAGCGATCTCACCGCCGTGGTGCAGGTCCACGGGCTCCGGCCGGACACACGTCATCCGTATCGCGTGCTGGTGGATGGTGATCCCGTTCCCATGCCGGCCGGGGCGGCCATCGCCACCGCCCCGGCGCCGGGAGCGGCAACCCGAATGACCCTTGCGTTCGGAGCGGACTTCCACAAGACCGGCTTGTGGAACCGCCCCTTGCTGGACCGCATCCGGACCCGCGGGAGTTCTGCGCTGCTCCTGCTGGGCGACAGCGCCGTGGATGACCGCGACAACCGGGTGGGGCTGCACCGCTCGGATTACCTGCTGCGGGACCTCTCCCCCGCCTGGCAGGATCTGGTGGCGACCACCGCCGTCTATGCAACCTGGGACGACCACGATTACTTCAACAATGACCGGTCCGGCATCCCGCCCCGGTTCACCGAGGCCGACCGAGCCGCCGTGCGCAGAGTCTGGACCCAATCGTGGAACAATCCGTCCTCTGGCTTTGAAGACCGCGGCCAGGGGATCTTCTTTCGGACGCGCCTCGGCCCGTGTGATGTGATCATGCTGGACACGCGCTTCTTCCGCACCCAGCCCGGCCAGGCGGACAGCTTTCTCGGGGCGGACCAGATGCGGTGGCTGGCCGATCAACTGGCCGCCACTACGGGGCCCTTTGTCATCCTGACCAGCGGCACCATGTGGAGTGATGACGTCTCGGCGGGCAAGGATTCCTGGGGAGTCTGGGATCCGCCGGGCCGTGAGCGCATCCTGTCGATCATCGAGGAACGGCGCATCGGCGGCGTGCTGCTGCTGTCGGGCGACCGGCATGGCGCCCGCGTCCTGCGAATTCCGCGTCCGTCCGGATTCAACTTCTGGGAGTTCGAGTTGGGCAGCCTGGGCGCTCATGCGGGCCCGGCGGCGATGGGAGCCCAGCCATCGTTGCAGCCCTTCGGCCTCACGAAGCAGGCCCTGTTCGGCGAGTGCACCTTCGACACCACCGTCGCCGATCCGACCGCCACCATCCGCCTTGTGGATCCGGAAGGCGCGGTGCGCTACCAGGTGACCTTGACGCGCAGTCAGCTCACGCCACCGGAGCGCAAACCAACGGCTGCTCATGAGAACCACCCACCATCGACCAGGCAGCCATGAGCGCCCCTCCCATCATGAAACCACCCAGCGCAATCCTGGCTCTCTTCCTGAGTGCCCTTGCCGCGCCGGCGGCGGACCTGACCACACCCATGGCCGACGCCTCCCTCGTGCAACCGCGCCAGCCGGACGGCCAAGGCGCGGTCGCGGTCACCGGGGAACTCAAGCAATGGCACAAGGTCACGCTGACGCTTGACGGACCGTTTGCGCACGAGTTGGACAACGAGCCGAATCCCTTCACGGACTGCAACCTGACGGTGACGTTCACGCACGAGTCAGGTTCGCCCAGCTACCGGGTGCCGGGCTACTTTGCGGCGGACGGCAACGCCGGCGAGAGTTCCGCCGAGGCCGGCACGCAGTGGCGCGCCCATCTCTCGCCGGACAAGACCGGCAAGTGGTCTTACACCGTTTCGTTCCGCCAAGGCAACCGGGCCGCGCTGGATGGCGGCGGCTCGGCGGTAGCGCCTTTCGACGGCAAGACCGGCACGTTCAACATCGCGGCGACGGACAAGACGGGCCGCGATTTCCGGGCCCAGGGCCGCCTGCAATACGTGGGCAAACACCACCTCCAGTTCGCGGGCAGCAAGGAGTATTTCCTCAAGGCCGGTGCGGACGCGCCGGAAACCCTGCTCGCCTACGCAGATTTCGACGGCACCCAGCCAGGCCGCCAGCGCGAGGCCCGCACGGGGGAGGCGTCACCCACCCAGACGCTTCATCACTACGCGCCGCACCTGGTCGACTGGAGAGCGGGCGACCCGGTCTGGAAAGGCGGCAAGGGCAGGGGGCTCATCGGGGCTTTGAATTACCTGGCGGGCAAAGGCATGAACGTCTTCTCCTTCCTGCCCTACAACGCCGGCGGCGACGGCGACAACGTCTGGCCGTTCGTCGCGCGGGATGACAAGTTCCACTGGGATTGTTCCAAGCTCGACCAATGGGGCATGGTCTTCGACCATGCGACGACCAAGGGGCTTTACCTCCACTTCAAACTCCAGGAGAACGAGATCGATGACAACCGGCGCGGAATGGAGGCCGAACCGGGCCTCGTGCCCGAGTCGCTCGACGGCGGCAAGCTCGGTCCGGAGCGGAAGCTCTATTGCCGGGAACTCAGCGCGCGCTTCGGTCACGCTCTGGCGTTGAACTGGAACCTCGGCGAGGAGAACACCCAAAGCACAGAGGAGATCAACGACATGGTCAATCACCTCCGGGCCATTGATCCGTACCAGCATCATATCGTCATCCACACCTTCCCGCCCCAGCAGGACAAGGTCTACACCCCGCTGCTGGGCGCCCGATCCCAGCTCAGCGGCGCGTCCCTGCAGAATGGCTGGAGCGAGACCCACCGGCGCACTCTCAAGTGGCTCATGGAATCGGCCACGGCGGGCAGGCCGTGGGTCGTGGCCAACGATGAACAGGGCGGCGCCGACACCGGCGTTCCGCCCGACCTCGGCTACGCGGGTTACGACGGCAAGAAAAAGGACGGCCAGGCTGTGCAGACGACCGATGACATCCGCCAGGCTACGCTGTGGGGCAATCTCATGGCCGGCGGTGCCGGGGTCGAATACTACTTCGGCTACCTGCTCCCGCAGAACGACCTCGTCTGCGAGGATTTCCGCAGCCGGGACAAGTCCTGGGATTACTGCCGCATCGCCCTCGATTTCTTCCGCGAGAACCGGATTCCGTTCTGGGAGATGAGGAACGCCAACGCGCTGATCGGCAACGGGAAGAACGACAACTCGAAATACTGCCTGGCCAAGCCGGGCGAACTCTATCTGGTCTATCTGCCCAAAGGCGGCTCGACCGAACTCGATCTGGCGGGCGCGAGCGGCGAGTTCGCCGTCCAGTGGTTTAATCCCCGCCAGGGCGGAGCGCTTGCCGCAGGCACGCTCAAGTCGGTCGCGGGCGGCGCCAAGGTCAGCGTCGGCCAACCGCCGACCGATGCCGGCGCAGACTGGCTGGTCATGGTGCGGAAGTAAAAGGCGCGTCCCTCCGGCCGGCACGACCGCCATGACTCACCCATTGTTCCAACCAACGACATGAAGACCTCGATACTGTCCCTGACTCTGCTTCTGGTGGCGTTGCCACTGGGGGCCGCCGAAAGCGCGCGCCAGCCCAACTTCATCCTCATCAACATCGACGACCTTGGCTACGCGGACATTGGCCCGTTCGGGTCCACGCTCAACCGGACGCCCCACCTGGACCGCATGGCGAAGGAAGGGCGCACGCTCACGTCGTTCTACGCCGCGCCGGTCTGCTCGCCCTCGCGCGCGGCCCTGATGACCGGCTGCTATCCCAAGCGCGCCCTGCCGATTCCGCATGTGCTCTTTCCCGCTGGCGACACCGGGCTGGCGCCGGAGGAAGTCACCGTGGCCGAAGTGCTGAAAGCCGCGGGTTATGCCACCGCCATCGTCGGCAAGTGGCACCTCGGAGATCAGCCGGAGTTCCTCCCCAACCGGCAGGGCTTTGATTTGCACTTCGGCCTGCCGTACTCGAACGACATGGGCCCGGCCGCGGACGGCGTGAAGAGTGATCTCGGCAAGCCGCGGCCCGAGACCAAGGGCAAGGGCCAGCCGCCCTTGCCGCTGCTGCGCAACGGCCAGGTCGTCAAGCGCGTTCTCCCCGACGATCAGCAATCGCTCGTGGAGATTTACACCGACGAAGCGGTGACGTTCATCGCGGAGAAAAGGGACGCGCCGTTCTTTCTCTATCTGCCGCACAACGCGGTGCATTTCCCGATCTATCCCGGCAAGAAATGGGCGGGCCAATCGCCTCATGGCCATTACTCGGACTGGGTCGAGGAAGTGGACTGGAGCGTGGGGAGAGTCTTGCACGCTGTCCGCGAACACGGCCTGGCCGACCGGACGCTCGTCGTTTTCACCAGTGACAACGGCGGCACCCCGCGGGCGGTGAACAAGCCGTTGCGCGGCTTCAAAGGCTCCACCTGGGAAGGCGGCATGCGCGTGCCCACCCTCGCTTGGTGGCCCGGCCGCATCCCGGCCGGCACCACCAGCGATGCCATCTGCGGCATGTTCGATATTCTTCCCACGTTCGCGGCACTGGCGGGAGGCAAGCTGCCGAGCGATCGCAAGCTCGATGGCGCCAACCTCTGGCCGCTCCTGGCCGGCGCGCCGGACGCCAAACCGATCCACGAGGTTTTCTATTACTACCGCGGGCTCCAGTTGGAAGCCGTGCGCGACCTGGAGTGGAAGCTCGTGCTTCCCGCCCCGGTGACCAACGCCCCCGCCAAGAACGCCGCCAGCGCCGCCGCCCCCGCCCGCCGGGCGCCGCAGCTGTTCCACCTCAAGACCGATGTGGGCGAAACCACCGACGTTGCCGCCCAACATCCGGAAGTCCTCGCGCGGCTCGAACGGCTCGTCGCGCACATGCAAGACGACCTCGGCACCACCGGCCCCGCGCCCGGTTCGCGCCCCCTCGGCAAAGTCGCGAACCCGCAGCCCCTGATCCCTTACGACGTCCATGGAAAACTGTGACGACAGCCGGTTCAACGTCTATCCCGCGCGCGCCGTTCGCGACGAGCGCTGGAACCACATCCGCAACCTGCATCCCGAGTTTGCCTTCACCACGCATATTGATCTCGTGGCCAGCGGGCTGGGCCAGCGGGCCTTCTTTTCGACCTGGGAAACCGCCGCGCAAACCAAGGCTCGGGCCGCCGCCATCCTGCAGCGCTGCCACGCCCGCCCGGCCGAAGCGCTTTACGACCTCGCTTCCGATCCGACCGAGCAGAGCAACCTCGCAGGCGAACCGCGCTGGTTGCGTGACCCGAGCGGTGATGGGCCAAGGGCGGAGAGCGCCGACCCGCAGAAGCCGGGCGCGAAGAAGAAAGGCGCGAAATGAACTTCACCTCTTGCCTGCTGGCCGTCGGCTGCGCCCTGTGCGCGTCCGCCTGGAACGGGTCCGCCGCCCCGCGCCCGAACATCGTCCTGGTTTTCATTGACGACCTGGGCTGGGGCGACTTGTCGTGCTTCGGAAACAAGGACGCGCAGACGCCGAACATTGACCGGATCGCGGCCGAAGGCATCCGCTTTGGGCAGTTCTACGTGAACTCGCCCATTTGCTCGCCTTCACGCTGCGCGCTCACCACCGGGCAGTATCCGCAGCGCTGGGGCATCACCTCGTTCCTCAATCACCGTGCGGACAACGACCGCCGCGGCGTGGCGCAATGGCTCGACCCCGAGGCGCCCACCCTCCCGCGCTGCCTTCAACAAAACGGCTACGCCACTGGTCACTTCGGCAAATGGCATCTCGGCGGCCAGCGGGACGTGGACGACGCGCCGGCCATCCGCGACTACGGCTTCGACGAAACGCTCACGAACTTCGAAGGCATGGGCGCGAAGTTGTTGCCGCTCACCCTCAAGCCCGGGGACACGCAGCCCGGACGCATTTGGGCCGACGCCGAGCGCCTCGGCGGGCCGGTCATTTGGATGCCGCGCTCCGAAACCACCACTGGCTTTGCCAACGCCGCCGTCGCGTTCATCCAGCGCGCGGTCAGAGCAGGCAAACCGTTCTACGTGAACCTCTGGCCGGACGACGTTCACAGCCCGTTCTGGCCGCCGGTCGCCAAGTGGGGTGACGGCAGCAAACGCCGCCTCTACCTTTCCGTCCTGGAGGAAATGGACCGCCAACTGGGCCGGCTTTTCGATTCCATCCGCACCACGCCGGCGTTGCGCGACCACACCCTCATCCTCCTCTGCTCCGACAACGGGCATGAGCCGGGAGCGGGCCGCGGCCCGTTTCGCGGGCACAAGGCGACGCTTTACGAGGGGGGCACGCGCTCGCCGTTGATCGCGTGGGGACCGGGCTTGATTGCCAGCGAGAAAGCGGGAACGAAGAATGACACTTCCATCTTCGCCGCCTTCGATCTCGTGCCATCGCTGCTGACCATCGCGGGTGTTGCGCAGCCTGCGGACGTGAAGTTCGATGGCGAGAGCCTCGCGCCCGTGCTGCTCGGCCGCAGCACCGCGTCCCGCAGCGCACCCCTCTTTTGGCGGCGTCCGCCCGACCGCAAAACGGCCTACGGTATTGGTCAGCTCCCCGATCTTGCCGTGCGCGAAGGGGATTGGAAACTGCTGTGTGACTACGACGGCAGCAACCCTGAGCTCTACCAGCTCGCCGCCGATCCGGACGAAGGCACGAACCTCGCCGCCAGACATCCCGATGTCGTCGCGCGCCTGACGCGGTCCACCCTTGCGTGGCACCGACAAATGCCGCAAGACAAAGGCCCGGCGCTGGGCCTTGAAGGCACCGCGCCCCCTTCCGAGCGGAGGAACCTCGCGCCTGCCCACCCGGCAAAGAAGCAGGAACTCGCCGCGAAGTGGGAGGTCTGGGCCGAGCGCGCCCACGTGAGACCGTATCCCGGTGAAGGCGGCGCCGAGGGAATGAAGCGGAAGCAAGCCGCCGTGGAGTGAGCCATGAACCGTGATTCCAAGCATCGTTGCCGACGCAAATCCCTCTCCACGCCGCGTCTCCGAATGAAGCCCGCAAGACTCCTCGGGCTTCTCGTTGCCGGCTTCGTGTCTTCCGGCCCGTTGTCCGCCCGGCGATCGAGCAGCCTTGCCGGCCAAAGCCATGGTCCAGCCCGCCGAGCTCCGTCGCCTCCCCCTCCTCTCACGCAACGTCGGCTACGGCGGGCAGGTGCGATGAAATGTCTCTTCATGAGATTCGCTGGCTCATGGCTGCTGCTGCTCCCCGGCGCAGCCTTCGCGGCCGGGCGGCCGAACGTCCTGCCCCTCGCCGCCAGCCCCGCTGTGCTGCCCAAACCGAATGTCGTCATCTTCCTCGCCGACGACGCGGGGTGGGGCGGTTGGATGTCCACACTGCGGGCCGTTACGAGGTGACTATGGACTACACCTGCCCGTTGCCCGACGCCGGCTCAACCGTGGAGCTTTCGTTCCAGGACGCGCGCCTCGCAGGCAAGGTCACCCCCGGCTGGGATCCGCCGCTCTCCACGAACCAGGACACGCTCCCGCGCCCGCCCGGCGAGTCGCAGATGAAGGAGTTCCGCACGCTCCGGCTTGGTGACATGAAGCTCCCCGCCGGGCAGGCGCCCCTCACCCTTCGCCCCCTCGACATTCCCGGGAAGTCGGTCATGGATGTGCGCCGCGAACTCGAACCGGCCGTGACGCTGGCGGCGCGGACCTTCCCGGCAGTGCGGCATGGCCAAGAACGGAACCTGCCAACGCTATGAGATCCCCAATTACAATTCCGACCTGGCGGCGCCCCGGAGCCCTCCCGGGCGTGGCACTTGCCGCTCTCTCCCTCGCGCTCTTCGTCGGCCCCGCCCAGGGGCAACTGCTGGGTCCGTCCCCGCAGCGGGACATCGAGCAAGGCGCGGAAGTGGCCAGGCTGGTCGAGCAGCAGATCGGCCTCTACTCCGCGCCGGACGCCGAGGCTTACGTGCGCGCGGTCGGTGAGCGGTTGGTCACCGTGGTGAACGATCCGCGCTGGAGGTTCAGCTTCCAGATCGTGGACCAGACCGAGCCCAACGCCTTCGCGATTCCAGGGGGCGGCATTTACGTCTCGCGCGGATTGCTGGCCCTGGTCAATCGGGAGGATGAACTCGCCGGCGTGCTGGCCCATGAAATCGCCCACGTCACGCAGCGGCATTCGGCCAAGCAGCAGCGCAAGGGCATTCTGCCCGGCCTGCTCGCCCTGCCGGGCAACGTGGTGGGCAACGTGGTCAGCGAGGACCTGGGCGCGTTGATTAATGCCCCCATTGATACGGTGGGCGGCGCGTGGTTGAGCCGTTACAGCCGCGGTCAGGAAACGGAGTCCGACCGGATCGGCATCCGCACCGCCGCGCAAGCCGGCTATGATCCCGCAGCGCTGGCGGACATGCTGCGCCGGCTGGAGCAGGATGTGGCCAGCCAGACCGGCCAGGAGCGGCGCTTCAGCATCTTTGATTCGCACCCCCTGACCGAGACGCGGCTCAAAGACATCCGCAGCCGGTCCGCCCCGCTGACCCCGGCTGCGCAACCCCGGTTGGCGCCCCACCCCGCGGCGCTCTTCGCCAAGCTTGATGGCCTGTGGTGGGGCGAGAATCCCGAAGCGGGCGTGTTCCGGAAGAACCAGTTCTTGCAGCCGACCATCGGTTTCACGCTCACCCTCCCCGAGGGTTGGAAACACCAGAACACCCCGCAGTACGTCATCTCGGCGCATCCCAATCAGGAGGCGGTCCTGCTCCTCGGGGTCGCGGGGCCGGCCGCGGATCCGGAAACGACCGGCCAGAAGTTCGTCGAGCGCATGCGGAAGCAGGCCCGCCTCGAGCCGGCCTCGACGCGGAAGGCCGCGGTGGGTGAGTTCCCGGCTTTTGTGCTGACGTACCTGGACCGGTCCGGCCGGACGCCGACTTACCTGCATTTCGCGTGGGTCGCCATGGCCGGGAGAACGTACCAGTTGATTGGCCTGTCGCCGGAAAAGCATCAGCAGGCCTTGCGGAACGCCGCGCTCAGCTTGCGACCGCTGACTCCAACGGAGCGGGGCTCGGTTACTGGCAAGCGCTTGCGAACGGTGGCGGCCCGCCAGGAGGAGCGCCTGGAGGACCTCTCGGCCCGGACCGGCAACGCCTGGTCGCCGGCCTACACCGCGCTCGTCAATGGGTTGAAAGTGGACGCGGCATTGCCGGCGGGACAACCGGTGAAGATTGCCCGGGAGGAGCCCTGGACCCCGGGCCCCGCACAACTGAAATGAAGGCCACGAAGGAACCGAAGGGCTAAGGCACCGGAAGGAATCCCTCCGTTCCCTTCGTTACCTTCTGTGAAGTGCTCGGGAAGCCGGAAACCAGACGGAGGCTCATGCTCACGTTCAACTCCCCATCCTTCCCGAAGGTCCTCATCGCCAGCAGTATCATGGCGGAGGGGGTGGACCTGCACCGATTCTGCCAGGACGTCATCCACCATGACTTGGACTGGAATCCCAGTTCCCTTGAGCAACGCACTGGTCGACTGGACCGGATCGGCGCTAAGGGTCTGTGCAAAAATAACTTCCGATTTTGGCGGGAGCGCCACCGGGCCG
>CAZVRY010000113.1:0-20641 GCA_964629545.1 uncultured Verrucomicrobiota bacterium
GCAAGAGCACGAATTCTGCCTTTTGCACTCTGCCTTCAGCCTTCCCGGTTCATGGGTAGGGGGAATCGCTTCGGTGCAAGGGATCACTGTGCGACATCTCGGTTGGGAGCATTCTCCCCCTACCCTTACTCTTACTCTTACTCTTACTCTTACTCTTACTCTTAATCCTAATCCTAATCCTAATCCTAATCCCCCTTCATGAGGTGCCCCGCCTGCCGTCACCCCCGGTTTCCGTGAAGGCGAAGGCGCCATAGCCGACCACCCGCCCACGCGAGCCTGCCGTGTCCCCGCTGTTGCGCACGTCCAGCACCTCGGCCCGGAGTCCCTTGGTTTTGGCGACGCTCACCAGGCCGCGGATCGCCTCCCACCCGCAGGCCTGGTCGGGCCCCAGGGCCGAGACGTCCATCCGCGCGATCATCCCGGCCGTGGACCCGTCGAGCCGCTGCGCTTCCTCGTAGCCGTGGTAGTGGCTGAGGTCGGAGCTGACCACGAAGCGCGTCTCCGGGCCGCCCCACAGGGCTGTCAACAATTGGTCAACTTCCTGGCCGAGGGTTTCGCCGACCAGGACGGGCACGAGGGTGAAGCTGGGGAGGAGGGTTTGGAGGAAGGGCAATTCGACTTCCAGGCAGTGTTCGGGCTCGTGGGCCTCATCGAGTTCGGAGACGGCCTCCAGGTCACGGGCGACGGCCAAGGCATGGTCGTCGACGGGCACTTGGCCCAAGGGGGTGGCGAAGGCGGTCCAACTCGGCGTGGCCAGGCCGATGAAGTGCACATAATGCGCGGGGCCGAGGAGGACGACGCGCCGGATGTCTTCGCCTCGGCCGCGCCAGGCGGCGAAGGCGGTCCCGGCGATGGGGCCTGAGAAGGGGTAGCCCGCATGGGGTGCGATGATGGCCTTTGGGGGGGCGCCGCGGGGCGGAGGCGCCTCCGCGAGGAACCGGTCCACCTCACGACGCAGTTGGCCGGGATCGCCGGGGTAAAAGCGGCCGGCCACCGCGGCTGGCCGGACCCGTTTGGGAGAAGCACGCATAGGATTGGGCCCGAATCCTCGTCTCCGCGACTCGATCTGGCCGCGGATTTCGCGGATGGCACGGATGTTCAGGCGGTTGACAGGGCAAGGGGTGAGGGGTGGATGCCTGCTGGCGCATGCATCGAGAGGAGGACGATTGGGATTGGGATTAGGATTGGGATTAGGAATGGGATTGGGATTGGGATTAGGATTAGGATTGGGATTAGGATTAGGATTAGGATTAGGATTAGGATTGGGATTAGGATTAGGATTGGGATTGGGATTAGGATTGGGATTGGGATCAGGATTGGGATTGGGATTAGGATTAGGATCAGGATTAGGATCAGGATTGGGATTGGGAAGGGGGGGATGGGGGAGAGTGCATGGCCGGATTTCCGGGGGTTCAGGAGGTGGGTGGCGGCGGGAGAGGAACGGTCCAGAGGCCTGGCAGGGCTCGGTGGCATTGCGGGCAGCGGCCGTCGTGGGTGATGTAATCATCCAGGATGGTGAAACCGCGTCGGGCTACGACCGTGGCGCCACAATCGGGGCAGCGGGTGTCTTCCCATGGCCCCACCTGGCCGGCGGCGTTGCCGGCGTAGACGAATTGCAGGCCCGCCGCCCGGCCGATCTCGACCGCGCGCAGCAAGTCGCGCGGGGTCGTGGCCGGTGGTCCCAACAGCCGGTAATCCGGGTGGAAGGCCGTCACGTGCCACGGCATCTCGCGGTCCACCGAGGCCAGGAAGGCGGTCAGGTCGCGCAACTCCCCTGGGTCATCGTTGAAGCCGGGCACGAGGAGGGTGACGATTTCGGTCCAGATGGCTCGGGCGCGCAGGTCGCGGATGGTGGCGGTGACGCGGTCGAGCGTGCCTCCGAGGGACCGGTAAGCGGGGTCGCGGAAGCTCTTGAGATCGACCTTGCAGGCGTGGAGCGAGGGTTGGAGGTAGTCGAGGGCTTCGGGGGTGGCGTTGCCGTTGGAGACGAACGCGCAGAGCAACCCGGCCGCCCGGGCTGGTTGGAAGACGCTGACCGCCCATTCCGCGGTGATGAGCGGTTCGTTGTAGCTGGAGACCACGAGTCGGGCCTCCTGGGTGATCGCCGCCGCCACGATCTGTTCCGGGGTTACCGGCCGCAGCGGGGCCTGGGCGGCGGGATCGCGCAGGGTTTGGCTGGTCAGCCAATTCTGGCAATAGGCGCAGTGGAAGTCGCAACCCAGCATCCCGAAGGTCAGGGCGTCGCTCCCGGGGAGCACATGGAAGAAGGGCTTCTTCTCAACGGGATCGCTTTGGAGGCCGGCCACGTAGCCGTGGGGGACCCGCAACACGCCGGCCTGGTTGAAGCGCACCTTGCAGACGCCCCGCCGACCTTCGCTGAGCAGGCAACGATGGCCGCAGGCCACGCAGCGGAGGCGCGGACCTTCGGCCCGCCAGAGCTGCCCGGGCCGGGTCAACCGGTCGAGGCGCGTCTGGAGGTCGGCGCGCGTGGACTCGGCCGGGCTGGACCGGACGGGGTTCATGGCGGGGTGGGCGGATGGCAGCAGGCCGGGGTCTTGCCGGAGAGGTTGGGACTCAGGTAGGGGATGCCGAGGGATAATCCGCGCAGGATGAGCAGCGCGGCCATGGTGGCGAGGCAGAGGGGCACGAACAGGCGCAGGCGGGGCTGGAGCCAGCCCTGGACCACGCGTCCGGCCAGGCCCAGTCCCAGCAACATCGGCAGGGTCCCCAGCCCGAACACGACCATGTATTCGAAGCCCAGCCAACCGCCTCCGGCCGCGGTGGCCGCGGCGCACGCCACGTAGACCAGCCCGCACGGCAACAGGCCGTTCATCATCCCCAACAGAAACTGCGCGCTGTCCGCCGGCTCGCGCAGCAAGCGTCCGAAGGCCACTTTGAGCCATCCGACCGGCCGGGCGAGGAAGGCGGTCCCCACGCGGGCCGGCCAGGCCAGCAGGCCGGCGAGGATGAGCACGCCGGCGGTGATGGAGACCCATCGTTGCACGCCCGCCAGACCGAGCGCGCGTCCCAAAAGGCCGAAGGCCACCCCCAAGCCGCCGTAAGCAAGCAACCGCCCGCTATGGTAGATCAGCCGGCGCGCGACCTGCCGCCCGAGCCCGCCTTCCCCGGGAGGCAGCGCCAGGAGCAGCGGGCCGCACATGCCGACGCAATGGAGACTGCCTCCCAACCCCAACATGAAGGCGGTCCAAAGTTCCATGGCGCGGGCCTTTCCTAGGGCGGTGGGGCGCCGACCTGGATCTTCTCCTCGCGGAAGAACTCCTGGGCGCCGACTTGCCAGGCGACGCGGACTCGCCACAGGCCGTGGGCGAAACCGCCGAGATCGAGCACCTGGGTTCCCGCGGGATCGAGGAGCAAGGGGAAGCGGCGATCGAGGTGGGCAGCGGACGGCCGGTAGAAGGCGACGGATCCGCGCGGTTGACTGGCGGCATGGGTTGGGGGCAACTGGATGCGCAGGTGTTGGGTGGCGGGGTCGAGGGCGATCGACGTGCCTTCGGCCAAGGCGGCCGTCCGATCCAAGCGGTCCAGTTGTGCCTGGTAGCGGATTTCCTGTTCGTAGTAATCCGGCGTGACCAGGTCGACCCGGTGGAAGGTGCTGAACACGATGAAGGCGATGATGCTGGCGATGAACAGGGCGAAGAAGGCGATCAGGGCGATCGGCCACGGATTGAGGCGTTTGGCGGGGGCGGAGGTCACGGGGCAGGGGAGGCGGGGGAGGCCAGGCGTGGCCCCACGAAGGCGGTCTTGAGCCGTTGCAGGCGTTGGTCGCCCTGGAACACTCCGACCGTGATGGGCGTGGTGCCGGGTTGGAGGGCGGCGGGCGGGAAGACCACCAGGACGGAGGCTTGAATCTGCTGCTCGGCCGGCACCCGCAAGGCCCCGCCCATCAACTGGAGTTCGCCGCCCGGGGTCTCGAGTTCCAGGCGCACCGGCAGGTCGCGCTGGGTCTTGTTGGTCAGCTTGAGCAGGTAGAGGTTGCTCAGGCGGCCGTCGGGCAACTGGGTGAACAGCGCGCCGGGCGCCCGCAGGAACGTCGCGTCGACATCCGAACGGGTCACCAGCAGGGCCAGGAAGGCCCCGATCAGCGCGAGGAGCAGCACGCTGTAGCCCACGAGGCGCGGCGTCAGGCGCAACCGTTCGCCCCGCTCGATGCCGTTCAATGACGCGTAGCGAATCAGCCCGGTCGGCCGGCGCACCTTGCGCATGATGTCGTCGCAGGCATCGATGCAGGCCGTGCAATGGACGCATTCCATCTGGGTGCCGTTGCGGATGTCGATGCCGGTGGGGCAAACCGCCACGCATTGCAGGCAGTCCACGCAATCGCCCGCCCCGCGGGCCTGGCGGGCCTCGGCGCTTTCGCCGCGGTGGAGGTGGCTGCGTTGCTCGCCGCGCTGGTGATCGTAGGCGACCACGATGGTGTTCTCGTCCACCAGCGTCGATTGGAAGCGTCCGTAAGGGCAGATGAAGGTGCAGGCCTGCTCGCGGAAGCGGGCGAAGATGCCGTAGAACAGCAGGGTGAACAGCACCATGAAGGTCAGCCCGGTCACGTGGTTCCGCGGATCGTCCGTGACGATGCGGAAGAGTTGGTCCACGCCAATGATGTAGCTGAGGAGCACGTTGCCGATGAGGAAGGAGAGGGCGAGGAAGATCCCATGCTTCAGGCCCTTGCGGGCGAGCTTGCCCGGAGTCCACGGCGCCAGGGCCAGCGCGCGCTGGGTGGGGGCGTCTCCCTCGATCGCATACTCGATCCGCCGAAACACCATCTCCATGAGCACCGTCTGGGGGCAGGTCCACCCGCACCACAACCGCCCGAAGGCCGCGGTGAAGACGGCGATGCCGGTGAGGAAGATGAGGGTGGCGAGCGCGAAGAGGGCCATGTCCTGAGGCCAGAAGATGCGGCCGAGGATGGAGAACTTGCGCTCGACGATATTGATCATGAGCAGCGGGTTGCCGTTGATCTTGATGAACGGCCCGAGGAACATGATCGCGAGCAGGAAGTAGCTCAGCCAGGCGCGCCACCGGTAGTAGCGGCCAACCGGCTCCTTGGGATACAGCCACTTGCGCCGACCCTCCTTGTCGGCGGTGGCCAAGTGATCCCGGAAGTCCGACCAGTCGATCTCTTGGACGGCCCCGGAGGACTCGACGGCGAGCTGGTCCGACTTCGAAATGGAGGGGGGCTTATTCGTACTCGGACGGGCCCGCGGCGGGGGCGGTGCTTTCCGGGGGTTTGGGATTGGGCGGGTTGGTGCCGCGTTTGGTGAAGATGTAGCTGGCGACGGCGTGGATCTCGCGCGGGGTGAGGACGCCCTTCCAGGTCAGCATCCCCTTGTCGGGCACGCCGTCGTAGATGGTCTTGAGGCTGTCTTTGAACTCGGCCCCATGGATCCAGAAGTCGTCGGTGAGGTTGGGTCCGACCAACCCGCCGGCATCCAGCCGGTGGCAGGGGGCGCAGAGGGTTTGGTAGATGCGCTCGCCGTCGGCCAGCAGCGTGTTGTCGCTGGAGGGCTGGAGGCTGGGCATCTCCTGTTCGAACTTGGCCAGGGTGGCCAGCTTGATCTTGTTGCCGATCTCCATCTCCCGGGCGTACTCGGCCGCCATCAGGTCGCCCTTCCCGAGGACGTGATAGTAGACGGTGTAGACCAGGGCAAAGGCGATCGAGAGGTTGAACAGCCAGACCCACCAGCGCGGGAGGTTGTTGTCCAGCTCATGGATGCCGTCGTACTCGTGATCCAACAGCAAGGGGTCCTTGGGGTCATTCATGGGAACGTTCACGGGTTGCGGGGGGTTCGGGGTCGGGGTCGAGGGGAAGCCGGGCCATGGTCTCGAGGTGGGACGCCTTCAGGCGCGCCGCCCAGCCGAGCACGCCCACAAAGACGGCGAAGAACAGGCAGACCGACACCACGCCGTAGACGTCGATGCCGCCAAGATGACGCAAGACATTCTGGATCATAGGGCAGAGTTCTAAAGCAAATCAGCGCGCAACCGATCCCCTCTCCCTTTCTCCCTCTCCCCAACCCCTCTCCATCGCTTCGCTTTCAAGGGTTGGGGAGAGGGACGGGGAGGGCTGCATGTGGGAGGCACGGGGCGGTCACGCATCAGTTGCCGGCCGAGGCCGTTGTGGTGGAAGCCGCCGCGCGTTTGATGTCCAAACCCAGCCGCTGCAAATAGGCGATCATCGCGATGATCTCCCGGTCCGGTTGCGCCTCGATCATGCCCGTCTTCAAGCCTGCGACCACAATCTTGGCCTGCAGCTCCGCGTCCGCGATGGCCGTTTCTTCCAGGCCCTCGGGATACGGGACCCCGACCTGGCGCAGGGTCTTGATCCGGGCCGGCAGGACCGATAGATCCAGCTTCTGGGTCAGCAGCCACGGGTAACGCGGCATAATCGAGCCGGGCGAGGTCGAGCGCGGATCTTCCATGTGGTTATAGTGCCACGCGTCAGGATATTTGCCACCCACCCGGTGCAAGTCCGGACCGGTCCGCTTCGATCCCCACAGGAAGGGGTGATCGTAGACGAACTCGCCGACCTTCGAGTACTCGCCGTAACGCTCGGTCTCCGAGCGGAACGGTCGCACCATCTGGGAGTGACAGCCCACGCAGCCCTCCCGGATGTAGAGGTCGCGTCCGATCACCTCGAGCGGGGTGTAGGGCTTGACCGCGGCGATCGTGGGGACGTTCTGTTTGATGACGAAGAGCGGGATGATCTCGACCAGGCCGCCGATGACCACGGCCACGACGGTCAGGACGGTGAAGGTGACGGGCACGCCTTCCAGCCAGCGGTGACCTTTTTCGGGCTTGGCGGCGGCGGCGACGGTCTTGAGCGAGGGCGCCTGAGCCTCGACTTCGGGCACGAACTGGCCCGCCTTCGCCGTCTTGTAGAGGTTGACGATCATCAGGACGATGCCCGCCACGTAGAGCAGGCCGCCGAAGGCCCGCATTTGATACATGGGGATGATCTTGAGGACGGTTTCGAGGAAGTTCGGGTATTGGAGGAAGCCCTCGGCGGTGAATTGTTTCCACATGAGGCCCTGGGTGACGCCGCTCGCGTAGACCGGCACCACGTAGAACATCATGCCGAGCAGGCCGATCCAGAAGTGGTAGTTGGCCAGCTTGGTGGACCAGAGCTTGGTGTTGTAGAGCCGCGGGTAGAGCCAGTAGAGCATCGAGAAGGTCAGGAACCCGTTCCAGCCCAGCGCCCCCGTGTGCACGTGGGCGATCGTCCAGTCCGTGTAGTGCGAGAGGGCGTTGACGCTCTTGATCGCCAACATCGGGCCTTCCAAGGTCGCCATGCCGTAGGCCGTCACCGCCACCACCATGAACTTGAGCATCGGGTCCTGGCGCACCTTGTCCCACACGCCCCGCAAGGTCAGCAGCCCGTTCAACATGCCGCCCCAGGACGGCGCCACCAGCATGACCGAGAAGACCATCCCCAATGTCTGCGCCCAATCCGGCAGGGCAGTGTAGAGGAGGTGATGGGGGCCGGCCCAGATGTAGATGAAGATCAGCCCCCAGAAGTGGATGATGGAAAGGCGGTAGGAGAACACCGGGCGATCGGCCGCCTTGGGCAGGAAGTAATACATCAGGCCGAGGTAGGGGGTGGTGAGGAAGAAGGCCACCGCGTTGTGCCCGTACCACCACTGCACCAGCGCATCCTGCACCCCCGCATAGACCGAGTAACTCTTGAACGGCCCGGCCGGCAGCGCCAGCGAGTTGACGATGTGCAGCATGGCCACCGTCACCGCCGTCGCGATGTAAAACCAGATCGCCACATACATGTGCTTCTCCCGCCGCCGGAAGATGGTGCCCATCATGTTGACCGTGAACGCCACCCAGACGACGGCGATGGCGATGTCGATGGGCCATTCGAGTTCGGCGTATTCCTTGCTGGTGGTGAGCCCGAGCGGGAGGGTGATGGCCGCGGCCACGATGATGGCGTTCCAGCCCCAGAAGTTGAACCAGCTCAGGGCATCGCTGAACATGCGCGCCTTGCAGAGCCGTTGGAGGGAGTAGTAGATGCCGCAGAACATCCCGTTGCCCACGAAGGCGAAGATGACCGCGTTGGTGTGCAGGGGGCGGATCCGGCCGAAGGTGGTGAAGGGCGAGTTGAGGTTCAGCTCGGGCCAGAACAACTGGCACGCCACGAGCAGACCGGCCGAGGTGCCCACCAGGGCCCACAAGGCCGTGGCGATGGCAAAGGCCCGGACGATCCGGTTGTCATATTTGAAGGTCTCAACGTTCGTCATGTTGTCTCCTGGGTTGCGGGTTCGAAAGTCTGGCTTGGCCGTCGGCGGGGCCGGCCTCATCCATCAACACGCGCAGCGACGGCGTGCAGGTGTCCTCATACTGACCCGACCGCACGGCCCAAAAGAAGGCCGCGAGGAAGGTCAGGGCCAGGGCCAGGCTGGCCAGGATCAAGATGTAAATCGCGCTCACGCCTCCCCCTCCCGGGCGGCCGCACCGCCCCACCCCAGCCGCCGCGCCCGCCACTCCGTCGCCCCACAGGCCAGCGCCACCACCGAAATGGAACTCAGCGGCATGAGGATCGCACAAACCACCGGCGAGAGTCGCCCGCTGGCCGCGATGGACAGCCCGATCACGTTGTAGAGGCTCGAGAGCGCAATGCTGAGCCAGACCACGCGGACCGTCGCCCGAGCCATCTCCAGGACCTCCCCCAAGCGCGGAACCATGCGGGCCTCCAGAATCACATCGCTGGCCGGCGAAAACGCCCCCACTTCCTCGACCACCGCCACCCCAACGTCGCTCTGCCGCAACGCCCCCGCATCGTTCAGACCGTCCCCCACCATCATCACGCGCCGCCCCGCCCGCTGCAGCCGCTCGATGAAGCCCAGCTTGTCCAGCGGGCTCTGGTTGAAATGGAGCCGGTGCTCCTCCCCGAAGAGCGCACGAAAACGATCGCGTTCGTGGGCCTGATCGCCGCTCAGCAAGGCCAGCTCGCACCGTGACGCCAACCCCGCCAGCAATTCCGGCGTGGCCGCCCGCACCGCGTTGGTCAGCCGGAAGCACCCCCGATGGCGGCCCTCGATCGCCACATGCACCACCGTCCCCGCGCCCGTGGCGGGCACCTCGACCCCGCTCTCCGCCAACCACCGCGCCGAGCCCACCTGGATCCGCTGCCCCCCCACGCGCCCCTGCAACCCGGCGCCAGGCGCCTCCCGCACGTCCTCGGCCGCCGCCCCCGTCGCCCCCGACAACGCGCCCAGAACCCGCACCGCCTGGGGGTGCATCGAATGCCGCAGGACCGCGCGGAGGATCCCCTGCTCCTCCGCGGACAACGGCGCCCCCTCGAACGCCACCGCCCCCGCCCCCGCCTCGGTCAAGGTGCCGGTCTTGTCGAACACCACCGCGTCGACCCTGGCCAGCACCTCGAGCACGTTGGGGTCCTTCAGGAAGATGTTCCACCGGCCCAACCGCCGCAGGGCCGTCCCCAGCGCAAACGGGGCGCTCAAGGCCAGGGCACACGGACAGGCCACAATCAACACCGACACGAAGGCCTTCAGCGCCACCCCGGGCTGGCCATGCCATCCCCACCAGGCGGCCGCCCCCACCGCCACCCACCCCACCGTGATCGTAAACCTCCGCGAAAACCGGGTGAGCACCGTCTCCAGTCGCCCCGCGCGCTCCTTCTGAAACGCCTGATGACTCCAGAGCGAGGTCAGGTAACTCTGCGACACCGGCCGCACCGTCTCAATCTCGAGCGCACCCCCCGCCTGCCGTCCCCCCGCCTGCACCCGATCCCCCAACCCACATTCCACCGCCTCCGCTTCCCCGGTCACGAAGCTGTAATCGATCAGCCCGCGTCCCTCAACCACCCGCGCATCCGCCGGGATCAGCTCCCCCTGCCGCACGACCAATCGATCCCCCACTTCGAGGCGTGAGATCGGCACCGTGACTTCGCGCCCCGCCTCCCGGCGCACGACCGAAAGCGGGAAGAACCAGCGATAATCGCGGTCGAAACTCAACCGGTTATACACCTTCTCCTGAAAGACCCGCCCGATCAGGAGGAAGAAAATCAACCCCGTCAGCGAATCGAAATACCCCTCGCCCCGCCCTGACGCCACCTCCCACACGCTCCATCCCGTGATCGCGCCAATCCCGACCGCAATCGGCAGGTCCAGCGTCAGCAGCCGGCGTCGCAGGCATAGCCGCGCTGCCCGCCAATAGTCCGAGGCGCTGAACACCACCACCGGCAAGGCCAAGAGCAGCGAAAGCCAGCCGAAAAACACCCGGAATCCAGGCCCGCTCATGCTGTCCAGCCCCGCATACTGCGACACGCTCAACAACATGATGTTCCCGAACGCGAATCCCGCCAGCCCCAGCTTCAAATGCAAACGCCGCCGCCGGGCCAGGTCGTCGTCGGCGCGATCCAATTGACCCAAGTTCAGGGCCGGTTCGTAGCCGAGCCCGCTCAGCAAGGCCGCGATCTCGCTCAGCCGCACCTGGCTCTCCGCGAACTGGATCGTGACCTCCTTGCGGGGAAAATGAACCGTGGACCGTCCCAGGCCGGGCTGCAGACGGAAGAGATTCTCCAGCAGCCAAACGCACGCAATGCAGTGGATGGCCGGCACCTTCAACGTGACGCGGGCCGTCTCGCCGTCCGTGAAATCCAGCATCCGCTCCCGCACCGCCGGGTCGTCCAGGAACGCGAACCGATCCTGCGACGTGGCGCGGGTCATGGTGATGCCAGCGCCGGGCGCCAGGTCGTAGAAATGGCCCAACCCGTTCTCCCGCAGCAACTCGTAAACGGTCAGACAGCCGTGGCAGCAGAAGCGATGCTCGTCGCGAACGGGAGCCCCAGCCGGGCAGGCCTGCCCGCAATGAAAACACGCGGCGCCAGCCAGGACCCCTGCCCCCGCCGACTTCCCGCCGGAGGGGCGGTCACCCACCGCCGTTGTTGCTGTGATCGCTGATTCCACGACGCTGCCCGTGCGGCCCGGCCGACGGTGGCCTAAGTAATACGCATGCGCTCCCGGGCCGCCCGCGGCCAGGAGAGACGCGCCTGAAGCTAGGGAAGGGGCGAGGTTGCTTCTTTGCGAATTTTGCTAAACACCGGTTCTTTTTTGGCGTCCGCGGGAGCGGAAGGGCCAAAGGCTGAATCCTCGCTCCTACTCCTAATCGTAATCGTAATCGTCATCCCGTCCCCTCTCGGTTCAGGGGGAGGATAAGGGGTGGGGGGATGGTCGGGTCGATCGACAGACCGTGGCTGCTTGGAAGCGCGTGTGAGAGATGCGGGCTCATCCGTATCGACGGGGCGATGCTTCCCCTCAAAGGCAGAACCACGGCAGCGCCGTGATCTGGTCGTGCAGACGCAGCGGGTGAGCACACCTGCAGACGACGAAGCCGTGGGTGGTCCGCTGCGGGTGCTCCCCCAGGAACGTCAGCAAGTGCCGGGCATCCTGCAAGGTCGGCCGCTCGGTCCACTTCACTTCGATGGGTGTTACCGTGCCGCGATGCTCGACGAGATAGTCGATTTCCATCCCGTCGCGGGTTCGCAGGTAGTGCAGCCGGCCCTCCCCGAGGTATTGCAGCCGCTTCCACAGTTCGATCCCCACCCATTGTTCGAAAAACGCGCCCGGATTGACCTGCACGATCTCCCGCGACGCCTTCAGCCCCGCGGCCGCGTGCCGCACGCCCAGGTCGAAGAACAGGAACTTGGGCGTCGCGAGCAGATTCTTCCGCTGGCTCCCTGAATACGCCGGGACGCGGAAGCCGATGAACATGTCCTCCAACAACTGGTAGTGCGACTTCACCGTCGGCTGGGAAAGACCCGTTTCCTGGGCGATGCTCGCGTAGTTCAGGATGTGACCTGACTCAGCCGCAGCCAGTTCGAGGAACCTCAAAAACGCGCCCCAATCCTTGACCAATGCTTCCCGCCGGATTTCCTCCTCCAGATGCACCAGGGCGAAACCCGTCAGCATCCGTGCGCGGTCCCCTTCGGCAGCGGCCACCACGCCGGGCAACGCCCCATAGGCCAACCGCTCCTGCAAGCCCGACGCCGGAAAGGGATTCGCCGGAACCACTCCGGCCCTCCATCCCAGCGCCAGGGGCGACACCGCGTAGTCAATCCGCTTCGGATCCGGTGGATGCTCCGCCATCGTCAACGGGTAAAGGCGATGGTAGAAACACCGGCCGGGAAGCAGATTGGCTCCGGTCTTCCGCAGCTTCCGCGCGGAACTGCCGCAGAGCACGAACCGCCAGCGCCGCTTGTCGTGATCGTAAAGATGCTGCACCGCGTCGAACACCGCGGGCACGGCCTGCGCCTCGTCGACGAACACAAATCGCCCTTCCCGGTCCGAGGGCACGTCCCGGCACAGCTTGAGAAACAGGCCCGGATCGGCTAGATGCCGCGACCGGTCCTCTGGGTTCGCAAAATCCACCCGCAGCGTCTCCGGGGGCAGCAGCGCATTGAGCAAGGTCGTCTTTCCCGTCTGGCGCGCCCCGAAGATCAGTTGGACAAACGGCCGCGCCAGACTCGCTTCCAATTCGGCCGCATACCATCGATCGAACATGCGCAGGAGTTTGCCTCGCTGGAATCAAAATGCACTTTATATTTCGAGCAAAAATCCAATGCGCTGTTTATCGGTCAACCATGTCGTACGCATCCAGTTCCATACCAATCTGTTGCATCATCCGCTGCTTCGACCAAGGGCCGCCCAGCCGCCGTCCCCTCACGCCATCTCTCCCCCACCCATGCCAGCGAAGCGTTGTCTCAGGTTGGGGAGAGGGTGGCCAGCTCGTCCGCCGTAGCCCAGGCGAAGGCGGGAGGCCGGTTGAGGGGCTTTTCCAATCCCAAAATGAGAACTGCTGGGGGTTCAGGGGTTGAACGCGCGATTCCAATCGAGGAACCTTGGGCGGGCGGGGAGCGGGCGCACGCTCTAGAATCCTTGCCGCCCAGAACTTGATCAGATCAAGTCAAGTTCTCGTCCCGTCCCTCCTGCCGGCAAGGATTCTACAGAGCGAGGCGCGGAGATTGGGGTCCAGACGGCGAAGGCGCGTTGCACGAAAATGGGGGCCGGAGCGGGTCTGAGGTCACGCCTCGCTAGAACATCCATGCGCATCTGGCGCGGGCGGCGTTGGAGGGCACGCGGGAGACGGCGCTGCCGCGGCTCTTGGCCATGCTGTGCATCCTGGCGGTGTTCATCCCGGCCTTCTTCATGGTGGGGGCAGCCCGGGCCTTGTTTGTGCCGATGGCCCTCGCAGTGGCCTTTGCCATGGTCGCGTCGTATGTCCTCTCGAGCACCCTGGTGCCCATCCTGAGTGTGTGGTTCTTGCGCGGCCGAGGGGGCGAGATGCACGACGCCTCCTGGGTCGGGGCGCTGGCGGGATCGGAGGTCGGGCGGGCGGGCGACTTGGAGGTCCCGGGCTCGCGGGTGGTCCGCGGGGAGATCCATCGCATGGTCACGCTGCCGGGGACCTTGCGGGCCAACCAGGAGGCGACGCTTTACGCGAAGGTGTCCGGCTATCTCAAAGGGGTGCGGGTGGATCGGGGAGATCGGGTCAAGGCGGGGGACGTGTTCGAGGTGAGCAAGCAATCCTACGCCGTGGGCGGCGCCCTCACCGCGCAGGTGGCGCTCGGCGATGCCATCTATGCGTCCTTGGCGGCGCGGCAGCGGGTTCAGGCGTTCGAGCACGAGACGGAGGCGGTTCGGCGGGAGGGGGGACGTCCGGAATTGGGCCGGAACGAGGCGCTGGCCGGGCGGGCCCTGGAGGCCGCGGAGCAGACGTTCCGGTTGACGCTGGAGCGGAAGGCATTCGGGGTCGGGGCCGTCCTGGAAGCGGTGCAAGCCGAGGAGGCACTCACCCGTGCGCGCTTGGAATACGTGGAAGTCGTGGCGCGGCAAAACCGGGCCCAGTTCGACTTGCAGGCGGCCATCGGGCAAAACTTGGGCCCGTAGGCAGACCTTGCTCATCCGCCACGCCACCCGGCGCGGCGACGCCGCCACTGCCCACGTTCCCGCCCCAGACGTCCGGCCTGCCGCACTAACCACAAAGCCGCCCGCCCGGCTGCCCGCCACCTCCCCGGCTGACTCCGTGCCGCCGCCAGCCACAGGCCCGGGAAGGTCCTCAGGAAGAAGCGCGCATTGGCCGTTCCCTTCCCGTGCAGGACATAAGTGGCCGCCAGGTTCTTCAGTTTATGATAGGCCACCACGGGGGACCCCGGACCGGAGGGAGGCTCGAAATGACGCACCCGCGCCTCCGGGACCACCCAGATCCCCCAATCCGCCTCCGCCAGCCGCCAGCAAAACTCCACGTCCTCCAGATACATGAAGAAGTCCTCCCGTAACCCGCCGCACCCCTCCCACACCGCCTTCGGCACCCACCACGCCGCCCCCGGCAAATAGCCCGTGCGATAAGGAGTGGCATCCGCCGGCGGCGCCGTGTCCACTTCCAACGGAAACCCCCCCTCCAACCGAATCCGTCCCCCGCTGCACCGCACTCCCCCCGTTTCGTGATCCACCATCACCGGCCCGCACAACCCCAACCGCCCCTGCCCCGCGGCGAACCGATGCAAGGCCGCCAGGCAACCCGGCTCCAATAGAACGTCATCCTCCGTCAAATACAGGAACCGCCCCCGCGCCTCGGTCGCCCCTCGCCGCATCCCTCCCGTGAACCCGCCGTTCTCCGCGCAATAGACCGCACGCACCCCCGGAAATCGCGCCGCCACCGACCGCACCTCGGCGGTCCGGGGACTGGCATTGTCCACCAGGAGCACTTCCCGGGTCGGACCGCCCGCCTGGGCCATGATCGAGGCCAAAGCCTGTTCGAGCAGGTGCGGCCGCTGATAACTCAGCACCACCACCGAAAGCTCTGGATCCTGCTGCGCCATCGATTTAACCCGCCGCATCGCTGAGCCCCCGGGAACGCCCATCCCCCGCCCCGCCCCCCGCCGCCCTCAGCAAGTCCCACCCCGTCCGTCCTAAACGCCACCCAGCCAACAACCACTCCCGCCACGACCGCGACTCCCCCCATACCAGTCGCTGACAACGCCACCAGTTCGCCCCCTCCCGCGCCCGCGCCGCCTCCCGCGCCCGCTCGTAGGCCCGCCGATGACAATGCCGTCGATAGAGCACCCGTTCGCCCTCACCCCACTCGAGGTTTGCGGCCAACATCGATCCCACCGCATACAGTTCCTCCAGATCGCGCACCCCCCGACGCAACCGCGCCGACTCGTGATCCTCATGCCAGCGAAAGCAGCCCAAACACTCCGGACGGAACTCTGTGCGCGCCCGATAGAACGCCCGCGACCACATCTCCACGTCCACGCAGTAGACCAGTTCGGGGCGGAATCCCCCAACCCGCTCGTAAACCTCCCGCTTCATCACCACGCCCGCGCACTGCACCGGCGTCCCCACCGCGAACTGTCGCCACACCGCACCGCTGGCCCCCAATCCACTCAGGTCCGGCATCACCCATTGCACGGTGCTCGCTCCATCCACCACCAGACAGCGAAACGCCACTACCTCCACCCCGTTCTCCGCGATCACCCGCTCCGCCGTCCGATAGAACCGGTCCGCCACGAAATCGTCACTGTGCAACACATGCACCCAATGCCCCCGAGCCCGCTCCACGCACCGATTGAAGTTCCCGGCCAACCCCAGGTTCCGCTCGTTCCGACTGAACCCCACCCGCCCCCCGCCCACGCGCGCCACCTCCGCGGCCACCTGATCTCCTTCCGACGCATTATCCACCACCTCGATCTGCATCCGCTCCGGCCCCGGATCCTGCTCCAACACGCTCCGCAACGTCTCCGCCAAATGCTCCACCCGCTGCCAGGTCGGAATCATCACACTCCAAAAAGGCCGCCCCCCGGTCTCCGGACAGGGCGCAATGGCGGGCGGCGGCGATACCATGTCCATCAGCGATTAGCAACGCCCCTGCACCCGGGCAAGGAAAATGCCCGGCCGTTCTGCCCCTGAACCTGGTTCCGGTCACGGTCGGTCGGGCGAGGCTGCCGACGAGCCGGGATGTCGCACCCCCGGGGCGGCTCGCGAGCCGTGCATGCCCTTGGTGGGAGGGCCCTGAAGCAGGAAGCAACCTCATTCGGTTTCTTAAAGCCCTCCGAAACAGTTGCCCGCCTCGCGGCGGTCTGCCACAGTCCTGCCCCGCCGCGACCGACGTGCCGACACCGGCGGCCCATCCCGCAGGAGCACGCCCGGCTGGCCTTTGGGATCGTTATGCCCATCCTCCCACCCTCGCCCCTCGCCTCCCCAGCCAGCACGGGGTGGCCGTGGCACCCGCCCTCCTCGCTGCCCCATCCCGCCCCCACCCTCGACCCCGCCCCGCGCATCAGCCTCGTCACCCCGAGCTTCAACCAAGGTCATCTCCTCGAAGAAACCATCCGCTCCGTCCTCCTTCAGAACTACCCGAACCTCGAGTATTACGTGATCGATGGGGGCAGCCAGGACGGCACCGTTGACGTCCTCCGCCACTACCAGCCCTGGCTCACCGGCTGGACCAGCGAACGCGATCGCGGGCAGTCGCATGCCATCAACAAAGGCTTCCAGCGCGTCGGCGGCGAGCTCGTGGGGTGGCTCAACAGCGACGACCTCCTCGAACCAGGGGCCCTGGCGCAGGTGGCGGCCGTCTATCGGGAGCACCCGGAGGCGGACGTGATTTATGGGGACTCGCTGTATGTTGATGCCGCCAACCGCCCCGTAGCGCAGCGCTCCCCGGCCGCGCCCTTCGACTTTCATCGGTTGCTCCAGCACAACCTCATCCCGCAACCGTCCGCCTTTTTGGCCCGCCAGGCCCTGCGCCCCCCGCTGCGCGTGCGCGAGGACCTCCACTTCATCATGGACTACATGCTTTGGCTTGAGTTGGCCGAGCGCGGCTGCCGTTTCCACTTCGTGCCGGAGGTGTGGTCGCGCTATCGACTCCACGACCAATCCAAGACGTGCAGCGCCCTCTTCCGCTTTCAGCATGAGGTCCTCCAGTTCGTCTACACCCCGCGCCTCCGGGCCTCCCCTGCGCCCCCCGAACGCCAAGCGATCCGCCGGGGTCTCCAAACCATGACCAGCATGGCCTACGCCAGCCAGGAGTTGGTCCAGGTCCGCAAGCTCGCTTTCTGGTACGCCCGCACCGCCCGGCAGCTCCCCCCCTGGACGGTCATCCGCCTCGCCCTCCAATCCTGCCTCGGACCAAGGCTGCTCGCCCGCGTGCGATCCTGGCGCACCCCGGCCTGAATCCTGCCGGTCAACGCAACGCCGCCAGCGGATCGTCCCCCGCCCCTCGCAGGGCCAACCCCCAATAGGACACCGCTTTCCCCCAGTGCAACGCCGCGAAGATACCCGGCGGCGCCTCCGTCCGCTCCTCGCCTGGGCCGCGGCGACCCCACCTCCGCCGCGCCGCGTAGCGGGCCTCGGCGATCCCCCGCCGCAGAAAGAAGATCCGTCGCCCCCTCCCGGTCGGCACGCGATACAGGTCCAGGTAGGGCTCCGAACGTCCCAGCCGATACGCCAAACGCTCCAGGTAAGCCGGTTCGAAGCGGGAGGACGGCAAGTGATGGTGCAGCCGCAACCGCGGGGCATGCCACAGTTCCCAACCCAGATGACGCACCCGCAAGCACAACTCACTGTCTTCGCCGGAGGCCAGCCCCTTGCCTTTCCGCCCCTGCAACAGGAAGGGCGTGCGCGCCGCCTGCCGCATCGCCTCCGTCCGCACCACCAACCCCGCCCCACAGGGCACGATCCAGCCTTCGTTCGACAGGCACCGCGCCTCCGGCCCCAGGTCTCGCACCGCCAGCATCCCCTCCACCTCGCGGAACCAGGCCGGGCGCTCGGCCGCTCCCGCGGCCACAATCACCCCGCCCACCGCCCCCGCCCTCGGATGGTCCGCCAGGAACCGCGCCACTTCCCCCACGTAATCCGCCGCCAACTCGTTGTCGTCGTCCACGTACACCAGCACCGATCCCCGCGCCTCCCGCAACCCGCACAATCGGGCCGGCATCAACCCCGGCTCCGGCTCCGGCACCACTCGCGCTGGGAACGGGAACCCCGCGAGTCCCAGCGTTGCCGGGGTCAGCGCCGGCCTCGAGGCGTTGTCCACCACCACCAGTTCTGCCGGGATGGCTCCCAGGATCTGCTCCCGCAGGGCCCGCAGGCAGATCTCCAACACCTCCCGGCGCGGGTTATGAGTGCAGACGCAGAGAGTCACCATGACCCGACTCCTACCAGCCGTCGCCCCCGCGCAGGGTCGCCCCCTGCCGGACGAACGCCACATCCACCTGCCCCAAAGCCCCGTCCAGGGGTCGCCGCAGGAACCCAGGAAAGTCGTAGACCAGGTAGCCGCGCTCCGCCATGAACCCAACCACCTCGTGGAACAGCGGCTGTCCCGGCAAAAACCGAAACAACGACGTCTCCAGCACGAACATCTCCGTCCGCCCCAGCAGACTTCCCGCTCCCTTCAGGACCTCCAACTCGAACCCTTGAACGTCCAGCTTCACCAGCTCGGGAACCCTCCCCCCAGACTGCTCCACCAACGAGTCCAGGGTGATCACGGGAATCCGCCGCTGTTTCCCCGACGACTCCAGGGCGGCTTCCGGGGTCGGCAAACACGATGACCCTTCCAAATCGTCCCACAGCGTCAGCACCCTTTCGCCCATGGCCGCCGCCGCCCCCGCCTCGATGTGCCGTGAACCCGGGTGTGCGGAGCAGAACGCCGCCAAGTCCGCGCGCATTTCCGCTTGCGGTTCCACCAGCGTGAAACGAGCGCCTGTGAAGATGGCGGCCACCAACCGGCTCCATTGGGCCCGGTTCGCCCCCACATCCAGCACCTCGCCCGGCCTCCAACCCCGCGCCGCCAAATCCTCCAAGAACGGGCGGTGATTTCCCACCGGTCGCCGCCACGATCCCGGTGCGGGGACCGCGTCCGGCCCTCGCCGCAGAAGAGCCGTCATCCGCCCAAGCAGACCCCCGAACCCGGTTCGACGCATCGAGATCAACGCCAACACCCGACCGCCACCCTGTCAAACCCAAACCCGGCAGTTCTCATTTTGGGATTTGAGGAGCCCCTCACCCGGCCTCGGGCCACCCAACCAAGCACGAACCGCGGAGGACGCGGACAAGCGGCAATCGGGAAATCGCCCCCGGGTGTTGCCCGTCGGGCCGGTCTGAACGCGCACGCCTCGCCCGCCGTGCAACGCCTGCCATGGTCGATCAGCTTGTTGGGCCGCACGCGGCGTCATTTGATCCCGGCGAGGCGTTCGCGCCAGAGGTGATAGAGGCGGACGGTGGCGTCGACGTCGCGCAGGCAGTATTCGGCGATCTCGCGATGGCGGTGTTCTTTGAGGAGCCGGGCGACATCATGGCCGGTGACGCCCTGGCTTTTGGGCGACTCGAGGCCGAAGGCCTTGCAGTAGAAGTCGAGGTTGAAGCGGCGGGCGGCGCCTTCGCGACCGCTCACGCCATAGAAGGTGAACTGTTCGGCGAGATCGCAATGCGGCTCGGTCTGGAACCGATAGCCGAGCCAGTCCTTGCGGCTGATGGGGACGTTGAGGACGGCGGACCGGAGGTAGAGGAAGGGGACGTCGAATCCTCGGCCGTTGAAGGTGATGATCTGCTCGTAGCGGCGAGCGAGGTCCCAGAAGGCCGCGAGCAATTCCGCTTCGTCCATCTGGGGCATGAACTCGATCAGGCCGTCGGGATCGGCCTCGGCGGTGGCGTCCTCCGCGAGGAAGAGGACCTTGCCGCGGCGGGTATCGGCGTTGAGCATGCCGATACAAACGACCTGGGCGGTGAGGGGCCAGAGGCTGCACTGCTGACGGATCTCGAGTCGACGGGCTGCGCGCGCGTCCTCCTCGGGCAACCGTTCGGCTTCGCGCAGGAGATATTCCTGTTGTGCCGGGTCGAAGGTGTCGAAGGGGAGGGCCGTCGTTTCGATGTCAAAGGCGAGGCGAGCCATGGGGACGAGGTATTCCGGGGAAGAGGGCAGGGCCCTGAAAGGACGGATGGCCGCCCCCGCGCAAAGGGGCGGGGGCAGCCATCCGATTCATCGTTGGATTGATGCGTTACTTTTTCTTCGCAGCTTTCTTGGCAGTTTTCTTTGCAGCTTTTTTCTTAGCGGCCACCGTGATCACCTCCATTCATGCTCTGAAACGAGCTTTGACGGACTCTGGTGCACCAGCTTTGGAAGCTCATTTGGGTACCGGTGAAATTCTGACGACATCTATTTGACAATTACGTGATGCGTTCAAGCAAAAAGTGGTTGCGACCCTCACTTTGTCCGCACGCCCAACATCCTCGAGGTCGTTGGGGAGAGGGATGGGGGTGAGGGGACGGTTCACGGGGGGGAATGGCCGCGTCCGAGCGGATGGGAGTTGAACCGCACCGGCTAGTAAGGGAGACTGCGCCGCGTTTCCCACCCCATGAGCGACACGGTCTTTCTCCAGCGATCCCACGGGATCATCCAACGCATGGCAGATAACATCGCCAAGGTGATGCGCGGCCAGGCGGAGGCGACCCGCTTGCTGCTGGCCGCGCTGGCGGGCGGGGGACACGTCCTGCTCGAGGACAGCCCGGGCACGGGCAAGACCACGCTGGCGAAGGCCCTGGCCCGTTCGATCGACGCGCAGTTCAAGCGGATCCAGTTCACGCCGGACCTGCTGCCG
>CAZVRY010000114.1:0-20300 GCA_964629545.1 uncultured Verrucomicrobiota bacterium
CCGGCCCGGTGGCGCTCCCGCCAAAATCGGAAGTTATTTTTGCACAGACCCTTACTATGCCGCAGCGGCCGAGGGAATCTGGCAGATTTGGCGGCAGGCGAAGTGCCGTAGGGAAACCGTTGAAGTTGCTCGTGAGTTGAAGCGCAATTGTCAATTGAAGATGTTTGACCCCATGGCCGTACTAAGTCCAAACCTCCCCAGCGCCGCGTTTCGCGCGAACAAGCCTGGGTTCCCTTTCGGCAAACAAGAGCGGCCGAGCAAACCGCCCAAGCCACCTCCCCCTCCACCCAAGGTCAGCCGCTCCACTCCCGAGCGCCAGACCCGGCTTCTCATTAAGATCGGCCAGGCGATGGGGGCAACGCCCCCCAAGATCGTCAATCTCATCATGGGAAACGAAGCACGCGGTCATTGCCGGAGGCGATAGAATTGCATGCCCGCGCCCACGCTGATGGTGACAGGGCTGGTGGTTCCCACGGTCGTCCAAGCGCTGCCAGGCATGAGCGACGCGGCGCGTTCCAGGGTTCCGGCGACGGGAAACCAGGATATGGTGCGGGTGGCGCCCGCGCCCGAGATGGAGATCGAAATCGCGATGTGGCCTCCCTGCAATTCCACCGCGCCAATGTCCGAAGCGCCGCCCGAGAGGCGGTCCAGCCCGCGCTGGTCCGTGATGAGCGTCGTGGCGCCGCCGGTGTTAATGGCGGGAGAGCCGGGCAACGGCGGCATGGTCCGCGTGGGTCCGCCGTAGTTCGCCAGGGAGGCGAGCCGCGGATGAGCCGCGATGGCGGCGGGGCCGCTGACGGAGCCGCCTGAGTTCGCGACGGACTGCACCAGACTCGCTCCGGAATAGATGAGAACGGCATTCTCGTTGACGACGTCCCCTCCGATTTCGCCGGCGGAGTTCGCGGCGACGATGCTGGATTCCACGGTGAGCGTGGTGTTCTTGTTGTAGATGCCGCCGCCGGCATGGACCGCGTAATTTCCGGCGATGGTGCAGCGAATAATGCTGGCAGATCCCAGGCACTCGAGCGCGCCGCCCCAGGCGGCCGTGTTTCCCGCCAGGGTGCATTGGCTGAGGGTCAGGGAGCCGAGGCAGAAAAGTGCGCCGCCTTCGTCGGCGTCGTTCCCGGTGAGGGTGCAGCGGTCCAGATTCAGCGCGCTGTTCAGCTCGCCCAGAATGGCGCCGCCGCGTCCATCGGAATGACCGCGGGCGAGGGTCAGGCTTCGCAAGGTAAGGCTGGCCCCGGAGCTGACGATGAAGATGCGACGGGCCCCGTCTCCGCTGATCGTGATTCCGTTGCTCAGGTCCCCGGCATCAATGACGATTTCCGCTCCGACCAGCAGCTCGTCCGCCAAGGTGATGGTTTGGCCGTTGAGGGCCTGGGCGAAGGTGATGGTCGTGCCTGCCGTGGCGTCCTGGATGGCCTGGCGCAGGGACCCGGGCGTGTGGTCCGCCGCGGATGTGACCGCAACGTGTTCCGCTTGCTGCTGCGATTCCACCGCGCCGATATCGGCGGCGCGGCCGGAAAGCCGGGCCAAGCCGCGCTGGTCGGTGCGGAGAGCGGAACCGGCGCCCGCGTCCAGGGCTGGAGAACCGGACCGAGGCGGCATGGTCTGCGTCGGGCCGCCGAAATCTCCGAGCGGGGCCAGGAGCGGATCGCCGCCGATCAGGTTGTGGGATCCCGTGAAGGAACCCGCCACGTCCGGATGGGCGGGTGCCGTATTCCCGGCCACGATGACGTTGTTGAGCGTCGCGGGGCTGCTGAGCGAGAGGCCGCCGCCGTCCGCGGCAGAATTTCCGGAGAGGGTGACGTGATGCAGGGCGACCTTGCCGTAAGTTGGGCCGTTCCAGATGGCGCCGCCTTTGCCCGGCAGGGATGAACCAGCGGTGGTTGAGTTGCCGGAGAGGGTGCAGTTATTCAAGGTGCAATCCACGGCGTAGATCGCGCCGCCCCCGCCCAGCAGCGATGAGTTGGCAGAGAGGGTGCAGTTGTTCAGGACGCAGTTTTCCGCCCAAATGGCGCCGCCGGTGGTGCCAAAGACGGTGTTGCTGGAGAGGGTGCAGTCGTTCAGCACCAGCCGCCCGCGGCAGAAGATGGCGCCGCCGCCGCTGACCGAGACCCCGGGCCCGTTCCTGCTTGAGTTTCCGGAGATGGTGCAGTGATTAAGGGTCAAGGCGCCGTATTCGCAAGTGATCGCGCCGCCGCTGGTGTTGTAATCGTCGGGCGAGTACTCCACGCCGACCCCGGTGCTGCCACCGGTGATCGTTAGGTTGTGCAGCGCGGTCGTGGGATCCTGGCGTATCCTGGGCAAGTCGCCCGATCCCGTCGCAATGGTGAACACCCGGCTGGAACCTCCGGCATCAAGGGTGACTCCGTTGGGAATGTTACTGGCGTCAATGACGATGTCGCCCTTCTTCAGGAAGAGCGCGCCTCGCGTGAGGTGGATGGTGGAAGCGGGGCGTCCGTCGAAAACGGCGGGATCGAAGAGAATGCCGGCGGCGTTCGGCGCGTCCCGCAGCGCCTCCCGGAGCGAAACGCCGGCGCCCAGCGTTCCATAAGGATCCAATTCGTCCTCCGCGGTCGTGACGACGATAATCTCATTGCGCACGACTTGTATGGCGTTGATGGGGGCGCGGGCGTTGCTCCCGGTCAGAGGGCTCGCTTCGTCGGCTCGGAGGATGAAGCCCGGCTCGGTGAGGCTGGCGCCCCGGAAGACGAGGTAATTGCCGGGGACTTCCCGGCCGCCGGGTTCAGAGGCCAGGTCTTCGATATAGGCGCCGGAAAAGTTCCTCGCATCCCGGCTGAATCGCCCATCGCTATACTGATGATGACTCATGGGGTAAGTCACCTCGCGGCTCGTGTCGGCCGGATTTCCGCTCTGGTTACTGGTGAGCCAGTACTTGCCGGTCCTTCCGTCCGTGGCGTCACCATCGACGTAGACAACGACATGGTAGCCTCCAAAGACGGCCGCCGCCGGGAGGTCAGCGACCGCGAGGAAAGGCTGAGCGCCGGTGGTGGAGTAGAGATTCGAGGCCGCGCTGCCGCCACCGGCGCCACTGCTGTCGAGGTAGCCGCTCATGAGCTTGTCATCGGCGGTGACCACGGTGGCGGGGTTCTTGCCCCAAACGTTCGGCGCGTCCCACCAAAGGCGGGGGTTGTGCCTGGGCGAGACCGAGTCCGGGCCATAATCCGCGACCGGAACTCCGGAGGCTTCCAAGAGTGTGGCCGGGCCATAGAAGTAAGTGCCGCCGCCGGTGCCATCGAAATCGGTGGTCAAGTTGTTCCAGAATGCCTGAGCAAAGCCAGGCGCCCCAGCCACGTCTGCGGCGGCGAGCGGAACGGCGCTGCCGACGAAATTGAGACCCATGCTGAATGGGGCCGCCTGGGCTTCGTATGCGCCGAGGTCAGGGACGGCTCCGGCCACCGCGTCGCCATCGCGACTGCGGGAAAAGCCGCGCTGGTCCGTGCGAGTCGGGCCAGGCGCGGCGGCGTCCAGGGCCGGACTGCCAGGCAGAAGCTGCATGGTCAGCGTCGCTCCGCCGTGGTAGCCCAGCGGGGTGAGTTTCGGATCTACCCCGATCAGGTTGACGCCGGTTTGGGTCAGCGTGGCCACGGCCACGACTCCAGCGTCCGCGTAAGGGCCGGTGTTCCGGGCGATGATGGTGTTGTTGACCTCCACGACGCCGCCGTTCACGAACAGGCCGCCCCCTCCACCCGTGGCCGAATTGTCACTCACCGTGGTGTGCGTGAGGGTCGCCGACCCGTCCGAGAAAATGCCGCCACCGTAGGCCGAGGAATTATTCGCCACCGTGCAGTTCGTCATGGCAAGGGTGCCGTGATTGCTGACGCCTCCGCCCCAGTCGCCGGGAACGTCGTTCCCATACAGCGTGCATCCATCGAGAACCAAAGTCCCATGGTTCAGAATGCCCCCGGCTCCCTCGGTCACCGCCACGCCGCGCAGGGTCAAGACGGCTCCGGGCGCGATTTCAAGGACGCGCTGCGTGTGATTGCCCGTAATGGTGGCCCCCGGGCTCTCCGTGAACCGATTGTTGAACCAATAGGGCCGGTCCACGACGATCGTGATGTTCTTGCTGATGAGCAGCGGTCCCCCCGTCAGCCGGACGGCATCGGTCTTGAGCACAATCGTTCCTCCGGACTCCACGTCCGTGATGGCCTGGCGCAAGGTTCCCGGCCCGGAATCGCCCGTGCTGCCGCTTTCCACGGTAATCGCCGGCCGGCCAAAGCTGACCTGGTCCACGAAACCGGCGTCGAACCCGACGGGAAACAGATCGTTCGCATCCTTGGAGTACGTCCAGCTCAACACGTGGAAACCCGGGGGTATGGCCACCGTGTGCTGACGCCAGTCCACCTCTCCCGAGATCCCGGGCAGCTTCTCATCCGCGACCCCGTCCACCGCGAAACGAAGGAAATCCGCGCCCGCTCCGGTGAAGGGGTTTCTTTCGGATGAGACCTTCCAGAAGAACCGAAGGATGCCCGGCCCCGTCACGGTCGCTTCGAGGCGGGAGAACTGCGAGTGGTTGAGCGGCCCGCTCATCGCGGCATCGGTGCCGTCGTGGGCGAAGTTGATCTGCCCGGTCCAATCCGCCTTGAAGGTGGAACCGCTGGTGGTCCAGGCGAGGCCCGCGGCGTCCAGCGCGCCGGGAAGATCGAGCGGGGTGCGGACGTTGCCCGGGTCCCAGATCTGGTAGATCACGTCCCCTCCATAGTCCTGCAGCGCGGAATAGATGATCGGCACGCCACCCGTCACGTAGATGCCGCAGGCATCGTAGTCGTTGTTGCCGTTATCGAAGAGATCCGGGGCCGCGCGATCTTGCACGGGGCCCAGCTCAGGCTCATCGGTTCCCGGAATGAAATAGGGCGGCCCGGGAGTGAAATGCACGGAGGAAAACTCGAACCACTCAATGACGTTGCTTTTTACTTTGCCATCAAACCACATGACCCTCTCCGTCCCGGGCAGCGTTGTGCCCGGGGGGGCGCTCGAGGCGGGATCATACTGTTCCAAGCTCCGAAAGAAGTTGCCGTGCGAGCCTCCCCAGCCCGGCTCATTCGCATTGCCGCCCCCAAAGGTCCAGGAACCGAGGTCGGGAGACACGGTCTTCGTCCGCCACCAGCGGGAATACACGTTCAAAATCCATTCCTCGCCTGCCTTGAACAGCCCGACTTCGCTGACCTCGCTGACCCCGAGTTCCTCCGCCGTCATGCGCCCCCAATAGACAGGATTCTCCGGATCCCTCACATCGTAGAACAAGAGCGCATCCGGATTGGATGACCACCCGTCGCGGCAGGCAAACAGGCTGCTCCAGTTCTGCATGCAGACGACCAGCAGGTTCCCGATGCACTGCATCATGCAGGGGTGGTTCCAGGAACCCACCGGATTGTCCTGGTCGAATCTCCGCTCCCACACAATTTCTCCATCCGTTCCGGGCAGGTTGCGGACACGATCCGTGGTCAGGTCCAGGGAGTCGGCGCGGTAGACGCTCATGGTTCCATCGGGTTCCGAGGGGACCAGAGGCCAATTGGAGACCCAGGCGCCGCTGCCGGTGACCACGAAGTAGGCAAGGCCGTTCTTGTTGGGCAGCCGCGCGACGTGCTGCGCATGAAATTGCTTCGTCCCCGCGCACTCGTGGTAATCGAATCCCTTGAACCCGTTCTTCCTGAACTCCAGCGTGTCGACGACGGTGCTCACGTTCCCGTTCCACACGCCAAAGTTCTTGGCCACCGGATTCACCGGATGAGTCAGTGTCGAATCGAGCGGTCCAATATCAACGACCGCGGCGCGCGTCAAAGCACTAAAGGCTACCAGGGCGGCGCCCAAGCCGCGCAAAAGGGCCGGCCGGGATCCCGTCCAGCAACGCTTCGGGCCGGTTGCTGGGCGAGGGAAAACGACTCTCGGGGCAAGGCGGGCCGGGGATGAGCCGAGTTGATCGGCGGGACTGAAATTCATGGCTTACTTTGCCAGCAGGCGCCTGTGGTGATCCACAGGCATGACGTGTGGCAAAATTCACGACACGCGGGAGGCGATCCAAAGCGGAAAAACGCGCCTGGAATTGCGGCGAGCAAAGGCGTCTTGCGGTGAGGCAGTCGGGAGGTGGCCAGCCCGGAGTCCGGGGAGGAACGAGCCCGGTTCGGCTTTGACCTGCCGTGGATGATCGGTGGCGGCTTCCTGGCCGGCGCCCAGACCTCGAGCGCGGCTGAGCCGCGGATGTGGACCTCCACCTCAGCGGCCAACCCGCTTCGTCGGCGCGCTGGACAAGGACCCGGCCCGCCGCTGCTGGGCCGCGGGACTTCGACGCCCAATTGTCAACTATTTAGACGCGACCCCATTGGCTTCTTTGATGTCGTTGAGATGGGTTCAGCGGCTATTGCCGAACCCGATAGAACTGCTGGCCGACGCCCACAGGGATGGTGGCGGGGCTGGTGGTCCCCATCGCCGTCCAGGGAGCTTCCGGATCCAGCGAAGGAGCGCTTTCGAGAGTCCCCACGACGGGCGACCAGGAGAGGGTGCGGGTGGCCCCCGTGCCTGAGATCGAGATCGCAATGACGTTCAACTCCACGGCGCCGAGGTCTGCGGCAATGCCCACGAGGCGGGCCAAGCCGCGTTGGTCGGTGCTGAGCGTGGTCGTGCCCCCCGCATCGATCGCCCGCGACCCGGCCATCGGCGGCATCGTTTGGGTGGGGCCGCCGTAGTTGCCGAGCGGGGCGAGAAGCGGGACGGCATTGATGGCGGCGGGGCCGGTGACAGAGCCGCCGGAAGCGTTCGCCACGGACTGCACCAGGTTCGCTCCGGAATAGACGAGGGTGGCATTCTCGTTGAACACATCCCAGCCATCGATGCTGGCGTTGTTGGCCGCGACGATACTGTATTCCACGGTGAGCGTGGTGTTGTTGTTGAAGATGCCACCGCCGGCATAGGCGCTATTTCCAGCGATGGTGCAGCGGGTAATGGTGGTGAGGCCGAGGCACTGGATCGCGCCGCCATAGGATGCGGTGTTCCCGGTCAGGGTGCATTGGCTAAGCGTCATGGGGCCGAAGAACAGGGCGCCACCTTCGATAGCGCTGTTGCCGGTGAGAGTGCAACGATCCAGAACCAGGGCGCTGTTAGACTCGCCAAAAATGGCTCCGCCGCGTCCTTCAACATGGCCACCGGTCAGGGTGAGACTCCGCAGGGTCAGGCTGCCGCCGGAGTTCACCGTGAAGATGCGGTGCGCGCCGCCGCCGCTGATCGTGATCCCCTTGCTCAAGCCTGAGGCATCAATGGTGAGAACCTTGCCGACGAACAGCTCGCTGCCGCCCAGCGTGAGGGTCTGCCCATTGAAGGCTGGGGCGAAGGTAATGGACGCGCCCGCCGGCGCATCGGCGATGCTCTGGCGCAGCGAACCGGGGCCGTTGTCAGCCAGGGTGGTGACTTTGATGTTCGAGATGAGGGTCAGGACGGCGTCATTGCCCGTTCCGCCCGTGTAGCTGATCCGGCCGGCCAGCGACGAAGACCCGGGCCACGAAACCTCCGTGCCGGAGGGCAGGCCAATGAAGGAGCCGATGATGGGATCCGACCCGTCGTTGTCAACGAGTGTGAACGTGTTCCCCACCGCACCGACGAAGGTGGTGCCCGTGAGCGCAAGCGGCACCCCGTTGAGATTCACGCCGCCCGTCACTTTGAGTTGAGGGTAGCCCGTGTCTGCGGCCGCGCCGGTGATGACGCAGGCGAGCGGCCCACCAAGCTTGAGCGTGCCAGGCAGAGTCACATCCGTGCCGGTGGCCGATGCCTTCAGGGCCGCGCCTGAGTTCAGCGTGAGCGCCCCGGCGGTGGCCCGGCTGATCGGCTGGCTGATCGTGACGAGTCCGCTGTTGGTGTCGCCGACTTCCAGCGTGCCGGCATTGACCTGGTCCAGTTCCGCATCGGTCAGACCGAGGGCGGTGGCGGAATCGGCCGCACCGAGGTTGATGAGCCGGCCGTCGGTCTTCTGGCGCAGCGTGACGATACCCGTGGTCTGGATGATCGCCTCGGCGAGCGACATCGAATCGGCCATGATCAGGATGTTCCCCGAGTAGGGATGCACTCCGTCAAAGCCAACGCGATTGGCGCCGGTGGTGGTATCGAACGCCGGGGCGTTGTTGGCGCCGCCGGTGGCGTTGATCGTAATCGTGCCGTTGCCGGTGTTCACGACGCCTCCGGAGTTGTCGATCCGGACCCCATAGTTGTTCGCGACGGAACCCACCGGGTTGCCCGTGCCGTTGAGGGTGATGGCGCCCGCGCCCGAGGTGCGTACCACGCCGCCCAAAAGGATGCGAATCCCCTGCATGACCTGTCCTGCACCCACGGTCCGGCGGCCACCCGTGCCGGTGATGCTGATGGAGCCGCCGCCCGTGGTTTCCACCACACTGCCGGAATGCACCTGCACCCCGTTGTTCTGGTCTCCCAGGGTGGTGCCTCCGACTCCGACCACGATAATTTCACCCGATCTGGTTCTCACAGTGGTGTTGGGATCCATCGCAACCCCTGCACTGGACTGGGCGCCCTCGTGAATCCCACCCCGGCCATGTATTATCACATTTCCCGTACCCGTCGATTGCACCAGAACGCCGTTCAGGTTGACTCCGAAGAAACTGCCCACCGCCTGCGCGGACTGCTGGTTCGCCTGCAAAATGATGTCGCCGTCCTCCGTTTGCAGGCCGTTATTGCCGGCGTTCATCAGTAAGTTCCGGCTCACGCTCATGCGGATCGAGCCGATGCCCGACGTGATTAGATGCGCGTTGCTGCCAAGAACGACGGTATCGTCGCCGGGCGTGGGGTCGTCATTTTGCAGGTTCACGTCCAGGTCCGCATTCGCTGCCAAGGTGATGCTGCCATTGAGGTTCACTGTGTCATGGCCGGTGCCGCCGCTGAGGCTCAGGCCGGGCAGTGTACCGGTGAACCCGCCGACGTTGATCGTGTCATCGCCCCCGCGGGCGTCCACGAGGATGCCGGTGACGCCGGTCAGGGAGATGTTTCCCGAATCGCCACTGAGGCCGGCCCCGCCATTCAAGCTGAAGATGCGGCCCGCCGCGGCGAACTTGATGCTTCCGGCCGCGGGTTGGGAAATCGTGAGCGCGTCGCTGGAACCCTTTTCATCGGTGATGGCCAGCGTCCCGCCACTGGTCGTGAGGGTGTAGTCTGGAGTTCTAAACTCCACCTGATCCAGCCAGGCAATATCCGGGGAGAAGAAATCCAGCGCATCGTCCCGGGAGAAGGTCCAGCGGAGCGTGTGGCTGCCGGCGGGGATCGCCAGGGTCCTTTGTTGCCAGTCCACTCCTCCCGAGATTGCGGGCGCACCCGGTTGCTCGGCGCCATCCAAAGTGAACCGGAGATAATCATGACCGGCGGTTGAAGAGACTTTCCACCAGAAACTCAAGGTGCCGGGACCGTTGACCGTGGTCTCCGTGTAGGTGGCTTCCGAAGCCCCGATGCCTCCGCTCCGGGCGGCATCCACACCGTCGTGGGTGGCGAGCGCCTGGCCAAACCACCTTGCCGGTTCGCCTCCGTAGGTGCTTCCCGATCCGCCGGAAGTCCAGTCGAGCCCGGGGCCATCCGTCGCCTGGGCCAGGGTGATGGCCGAGGGGCCGATCGTGAGCACCACGGTGGCGTGGCCCGGCCCACTTTGGTTGTAGGCTCTCACAATGACGTTGAAGACGCCATTGCGCGTGGGCGTGCCTGAGATGAGCCCGTCGAAGCTCTGTCCGGCCTCACCACTGATGCTCAATCCAGGCGGCAAGTCGTTGGCCCCATAAAAATCCGCGACCGGGGCGGTGATGGAATAGCGGAAGGGCGTTCCTTGCGCCCCGCTGGCCACCCGCGGACTGGTGATCACCGGGCGATCCGGCGGATCGGGCGGCAGGATGGAGTGGTGAAGCGCGATCTCGCCGGTACCACCGTAGCCCGTCACGGCGATGCGATACACGGTGCCGGCCACGGCCTGGAAGGCCACCAGGCTTTGCTTCACGACGGCGGACGCATCATCGTTCTTGCCATTCGGAACGGCGGTCAGGCTGTTGACGGCGCTGCCGGTGTAAACGGCGAGGACCGTGTCGAAGCTGCTGCCCAGGGTGTCAAGGGTGGCCGTGCCCGTGTAGGGCGAGGTCCATCGGAACCAGACGGAGGCGCCCCCCCATCCGAAGGAGCCGGCATGGCTGGGTTCGTTAAATTCAGCGGTCGCTTCGAGGTTGTTGCCCATCACCGTGCCCGAATCGCCCTGGAGAAGTTGGGCGTTGGCGAAGTCGTCGTTCGCTGGCTTGACGAAGATGGTGATGGTGTATTCGTTGTCCGTTTCGTTGACCTCGGGCACGACGCCGGCGGCATCAATCTTGATCCGAATCGTATGCGTCCCCGGCGGGAGCGTGCCGATGCCAACGCCATTCGAGGAAAAGTAGTTCGGGCGGAGTGAGTGGCCGCCGCCTTCACCCATCAACACCCCGTCCACATACACTTCGGTCATAAACGTCCCTTGGCTCGCGGCGACGCCATCGTTACTCACCCCCCAACCCACAGTAAGCAGATCCGACGGCAAGAAGTCCGCCGTCCCGCGCAGGTTCGAGACCACGATCTTGTCCGACCAGGTGGGAGGCTGGTAGGGCTTCAGGTTCGCAATCCCCTCGCTGATGATCAAAGAATAGTGTTGCTCGCCGTCAGTAAGAATCCCTTTGTGGGAAACGGTGAGCGTCATAGGTCCTAGTGGCAGCTGCCCCCCCGGCCACTTGCTCCAATCAATACGGATTTGCTCGACGTTGTCCGTGTTGTTGTCTCCCGTCGTGGCGGTCAGCGACGGATTGTGGACATCCAACACGAACGGCATGGCGATATTTACACCTGAAGGCAAGGTCCAGCGGATATCCAGATCATTGACGAGGACTTTGGTCCGATCGTCGAGTTTGGTCTTCTCATTGCCTGGGGGGTCGGTCCAGCAGATGGTGATGGCAGTGTATAACTTCCCTAGCCCCACGCTCCGCAAATCAAACGTGTAACTGTCCGTGGGATTGCTGGCATCCAGTTTGCCTTCGATGATCGAGTTTTCCTCCTGTTTGAGAATGGCGTCGGCCGCAACCTTGACGTTCAGATATCCCCATCCGTAGGTGTAGTCGGGACCGGGATTCCCGAGGTCGTCGGCCGTCTGAATGAGCAAGGCCTTGAGCGTGCTGGCGCGCATGGGCGTGCCGGCAAACTGCCGCGCGTAAAGTTCCTGCAGCAGGATCGCGGATCCGGCGGCGTTGGGACTCGCCATGCTGGTGCCGGGTATCGAGTTGTACGCAGTGTCGCTGGGTACATCTCCGAGCGTCGAATCGGGTCTTACTGGAACAAACGCGAACGTTGAGTAAACACCAACCCCGTTGGCCACCAGGTCGGGCTTGATCCGGCCGTCATCGGTGGGACCCCATCCGCTGAACGAGGACATCGTTCCATTCGCAACCGAACGCTGGCTGCCGGAGACGGCGTCGTTTGCGGCGCCGATCGTTAAGACGTTCTTCCCACAGGCCCAGGTTCCCATGGTGTCGAAGCCGCCATTGTCCCAACCAACGGCGAAGTAGGGATCCTCGGCGGGGTTGTAGCTTTTATTCGTCACGCGTTGAGTACCAGAGTCATAGTATAGGAAGCTACTGCCGGCTGCCGGCCCGGTATCGTTGCGGACATTGCCTGCTGCCCAGAAGGGCAGAAAATAGGGTGCGCTATAACAAACATCGTCCCACCTTCTCGTATCACTACCATACTGCCCGAATTTATAGTCCTCCCGTTCCGGGTATCTGCCCCAGTACCTGATTGGGCTGCCGGGCTCCAAGCCAAACCAACCGCTTATCGCTCCGTAGGAATGATTCGAGACCAGGAGCTTCTCAGTCTGAGCTTTGGTGGCAGCGGCGGCATCTGCCATTTCCTTAACGTCATTATTCCAATCATAGGATTCCAAGCGGACTTGATTGGCCATCCCCCGCGCCTTGGGATCGCCCACCCCGCTGGCGCCGATGGTCCCCGCGACGTGAGTGGCGTGGTTATCCTCGCCAACCTTGTCCTTTATTACCACGCGATTGTGTGTCGGCACTTCCAGTGGGTAGGCATCCTCGATCAGCAGCCGATTAAGACGTTGCAGACCGCTTCCTTGTGGAAGCTGCGACATCAAAGTCCGCGTCTCCGATCGCAAGACAATAGAGGAGTTCGTAAAACCTTCGTAGAAGGAGTTCGTAAAACGATGCTCTTCGTAGATCGACGCGCCCAGGAGAAGCCCATTAAGATCTTGCAACAACACCTGTTGGAGCGGAGCCGGATCGGAGCCTGCGCCTTGATAACTCGCCAGGGCCACCCAGGTCGCCGAGGACAACTGCCCTGCTAGCCAAGCGTCGAACGTTCGGGTTGGCTGCTTCAGCTTGCTGGCTAGAGATGGCAGGTCGACCAAGTCACCCACTGAAAACATCGGGTAACCCGTGGTGTTCCCGAAGGTCGCGAATTCCTGATGCGTCGCCCGGACCGCCCCCGCGTCCCAGACGCCCACCGTGAAGCCTTGTCCGTTCAAGTAATACGGTGCCTGGTTGCGGATCTGGGAGGCGCCGGTGGAAATCGCGGCGTTGGCATTGTCCGTCCCGTTATAGCTGGGCATGCCTCGCTCATCAATGCGCCTGAGCTCGTACTTTGCTCCGTTCGCATCCGTGCCCCGGATCGGCCAGCCCTTGGCGCGCGCCAGACCTTCCGCCTCGTCCTTTTCCTGCCGCGCTCGCGTCGCCAACTCGGCGACCAGCGCCGTCCGATCCGCGGGGTTGGCGAGATTCCGGAGCTTCAGTTGCGGAGCGACCCTGGCCTGCCCGAAGGCCGAATCCGCCCCCGTCAGGAGAATGAGACCGACGCCAAGAGCCAGGGAGCGTCCTGCGATGCAGGACCAGAGAGTTTGATAAACCGGGGTTTTCATTTTGAATGGGATGGAAAGGCCGCCCGAACGCCGAGCCGGGCATGGGATGTCATGGGTGCTTCAAATGGATTCCGGTCCCGTCACCTGCGACCCACTCGCCCACCCGCGCGGCGTGGCCGCCGGGCTGAGATGCCAGCAAGAGCAGGCCCACCATGAGCGGTGCGACTCAACGCGAGCCGCGCGGCGGACGGTGGGAATCCGGTTGGAATGTTCTGCATCGGTGCATCTTCTCAGAAGGCGCGTGTGGCGTGCCACAGGCATGACGTGTGGCAAGATTCACTACACGCGGGAGGCCGCTGGCACGGAACAGGTGAAACCACGGATCACCCGGATGCCAAGATATCTGCGGAGCGGCCACGGTCCGAAGCCATGCCGCACGGACCGCGACCGGTCCCCGGTCGCAGCGGACTGGCCTGCAGGATGGGGCTGGAACTTCCACCACGCCCGTCCTGTCGGCTGACGCGCTGCGCGCCGGGACGTCGCGCGGTCCGGCTTGGGCTGCGACTGGGCCGCCCTGGGAAATCTGCGGTTCAAAGAGCTTGTTCCGGCTACCGGCCGCTCTCGGCCACCCACTGCGCGGCACGCTGATACAGTTCGGCGGCGTTTTTGAGGCCCAGCTTCTCCTTAATGCGGGCGCGGTAGCTGTCCACCGTGGTGGGTTCGAGCCGGAGCTGCCCGGCCATTTCGCGCGACGTCAGGCCGCGCCCCATGAGCTGAAAGACTTCAATCTCGCGATCGGAAAGCAAGTCCACGCCCGAAGGCTCTCTGGCCTCCTCGGCGTGCCCGAGCCGTCCCAGGATCGCACCGGTCACGCGCTCGCTGGCGTAAACTCCGCCGGCCAAAACCTTGCGGAGGGCGGCGAGGACTTCCGCAGGAGAGGCCTCCTTGGAAAGAAAACCTTTCGCCCCCGCGCGCAGCACCCGTTCGGCGTAAAGCCGTTCCGATTGCATCGAGAGGACGAGGACAGGGAGGTGAACCTGGCGCGCCTTCAGGTCCTTGAGCAGTTCGAGCGCGTTCGAGCCCTGCAAGGTGAGATCCAGGATCGCGGCGTCCGGATGCGCCTGCTCAATGAGGCTCAACGCCGCGTGGTTGCTATCGGCCTCGCCACACACCTGCAAGCCGGGTTCCTGGTTGATCAACTGCACCAACATCGCGCGAAAGAGCGGGTGATCCTCCACAATGAGGATCTGCTTGTCTTGAGGGCTGTGGGATTGGCTCATGAGGTGGCAGTCGCCGGCTGGAGCGGATGGTCAGGTATTTCATGTTCGGCCGCCGGCCATCGCAACCTCTCCCCGCGCAAGATGGCGGCGGTGGGTGGATGATCGGACGGCCGCCGAGTCGATCCGCATGGCCTTACCATGCCGGATCCCAAGCTAGCTGACAACAGGCATGGCGCGTGGCAAAAATCACGACAAAGTTCGATGTTTGCTTCAAAATGAGAATCACTGGGGCGTCGCGGATGGGGTTGGGCGTTGGGGGATTTCGCAGGACACAATGGTCCCTTCGCCCGGCTTGGATTCAATTTTGAGTTCGCCCCCGAGCGCGCGGGCCCGGTATTGCATCGTCCGCAGTCCCATGCCGGCGGCGTCGTTGGGTGCCGGCGCCATACCTTGGCCATCGTCGGCCACGGCCAGGCGCAAGGAGGCTTCGCTGCTGTTGAGAATGATCGTGATCTTGCGGGCGTCGGCGTGCTTCAGCGAATTGTTCAAAGCCTCCCGGGCAATCCGAAAAAGGTGCATCCCATGTTCCGGGTCTTCAACCTGCGGGTGGCCTGTTTCGTAAAAGGAGACGAACCGGCCGGTCTGGCTGGAAGTGGTCCGGGCCAACTCGTCCAGCGCCAGCGCCAGTCCCGTCCCGCCCATCGGCCCGGGGAAGATGCCGCGGGCCAGAGACCGCGTGAGCGAGACGGCTTCGGTGACCAGATCGCGAATTTGCTCGGCCTTCGCCGTCTCCGGTTGGCCACGCTGGCGCAATTCATCCGCCAGGAAGGTCGCTGCGTAGCCGACCGCGGCCAGATGCGGCCCCAGGCTGTCGTGTAGATCCCGCCCGATGCGTTGCTGTTCCAGTTCGCTCGTGTGAAGAATTCGCAACTCCAATTCCTGCGTCCGTTGGAGGCTGGCGATGCGGGCCTGATCGAGTTCCCGTTTGGTCCGAAGCGCGGCCACGGCCACCGCGAAGACCGCGAAGTAAAACCACCGTCCCAACACCGCCACGGCGAAGCCCCAGTTGCTTTGATACGGATTGCTCTTCAGGTGCGCTACCCAAAAGGTCAGGGCGTAGAGCGAGGCACAGGCGAAGCCGAAGCGCCACCCCAGCTTCCAGGCCACCAGGGCGATGGGCAGAGCAAAGGGGGCAAAGAAGCTCCATTCCCAGCCGGTCACGTGATCCAACCACCCGATCGCGGCGACCAGGCCCAGCGCCTCGAGCAACACCAGCCAAGCTGGCTGGCGTCGAAGCATTTCGGGAAATGGCATGTTGGAAGTCCTGGGGGTCGCCCTGGGTTCCTCGAACCGCAGCCCGGGCAGGATCGAAGGGGGCCTCACGAGCGAAATCTAAGAACTCTGACCGTGAACAACAATGAATAAAGTGCAACGCTGAAGCCCCCCCGGACCGCGCGACGTCCCGGCGCGCAGCGCGTGAGCCTGCGGGACAGGCGTGGAGGTGGATCTTGCCTCATCCTGCAGGTCTGGCCGCTGCGACCGGGGACCGGTCGCGATCCGAGGATACGCCTTGTAACCCGTCGCTCGGAGGCCTCGACACGCGTAAAGGTCATAAAGGCCAGTCCCGAATGGCGCTCAAGCAAGCCCTAACGCTTTTCTGGTGAGTGCTTTGCGACGGCGAGTGTCTGGGAGGGTGCCGAAGATTCTTTGGCGGGTGAGTTTTTGCATTTTGTCCAGCGTCGCTTCCAGTTGTCGCCAGTTTTCAATGGCCTCCTGCAAAGCCTCAAACTGTTCTTTGGAGAGGGCGAGGGAGACCGTCTTGCCTTTGACCTTGCGCGTCCACTGATCGCAGGGCCCGCCGGCGCCGGGGCCGCGGTCCTGCACATAGCCTTGGCTGCGGCGGGTGATGAACCGGCTCGGCGCACTCGACAGCAATAACGACGGACTGCTTGAAATTCCGGAGGCGGGCGATTGGACCGATCTTCTCGGCCGCAGCTACCAAGTCCTCTACGACGAAGTCCTGTGGTATCGCGCCGCCGTCGCCTACAGCCGCTTGCTGGAATTGAAGAACAGAATGGATGAAGCAGCCGATTATCTGCGCCGTTCGCAGGCGCTTCGCTCAGAGATTCTCGAAGTCTTCTGGCCCTCGACCAAGCCCCCCACCTGTCCGCTCCCCTTTGGCTTCGCGCAATCGCAAGCCTCCGTGGGCGACGCCAGCTACCTGCTGGCCGGAACTCCGCCGTTCGGTTTCAACTGGCGCTGCGACGTGCTCGGCAACGTGCAGGGATTCATCTCGAACGTCCTCGACGTGGACCGGGCACGGACGGCATTCAAGTTCGTGTGGGGCGTGGGCGTGAACGAACCCTACCCCGTGGTGGACCTTTATCCGCCCGTGCAGGCGGGTGATCCGGACTGGCGCTCCTGCTGCACGGTGAACCTGCTTAACCTGCCCGGCCATTATCACAACGGCGGCATCTGGCCGTTCATCGGTGGCATGTGGGTGCGCTTCATCCACCGGCTCGGCCTCTACGAAGTCGCGTGCCGCGAGCTGCAACAACTCGCCCAACTCAACCGGCTGGGAAGGAATCAGGAATGGGAATTCAATGAAGGGGTTCTCAGCCGCACCGGCCGTCCGATGGGCAAATGCGTGCAGGCCTGGTCCGCGTCCTCCTGCATCCACGCCTGCCAGGATTTGCAGATTAACCCCGATCAACCGCTGCATGAGTAGGCATGCCACATCTCTGAGGATGAGGTGGATGCGGTCGCGTCTTGGGAAGCATCATTGCTTGCGCCAAAGTGCTCCACGATGACTGTTCTGTTGAAACTACTCGTGGCGGTCGCCTCGGGAATCGTGATGTGGGCGTTGCTGTCGGGTGAAGAGCCGAGAAGATTTCTAACGAGGCTGCGCCTCAGACCGGCGAGGCATGAACCGCTGGGTCGGCCGACGCCTTGTCTGTGCCTCGTCGGCCCGAGGCGCAGCCTCGTTAGATGAAAAAGTCCTGCTCAGATCGAGCGCCGGGAGTCGACTCCGCCGGCGGAGCCTAGGATGGATCCGCAGACCCATGTTGTATGGACCTGCTCGCCGCAGCGAACAACACGTCGATCTGTGAGTTGCTCGTCCTGGACGACGGGCCTACCCGGTATCGCGCGGCCGGTCAACCGGAGTGTCTGGATCGGATTGCCGCGCGAGGTGGGCGAACGGTAAGGTCACGTTTCCGGGCGGAGGGCACGATAGGCTGGCATTCGCGCCTGAAAGGAGCACCATCGCTCACGGCGACCCCGCCCGGTGCCGGAAACGAATCTGGCGCCCGCCCGGAGTCAAGTCCTCCATGGCTACTAACGTGAAAGAGCCTACACCCGAACCTGCGGCCAGCGAGATCGACGCCAAGACCCACGAGTTAATGCGCGAGTTCTTCGAGCATGTGCAAGAGGTGCGCCGCCTGCCTCCAGGCGATCAGGACGCGCGCCAGATATTCGAGGCCTGGGCCATTCAGAAGATCGCGGCGCTGCAGTACACGGTTTTGCAGTTGGGCACCGCGCTCGCTGAGTTGCGAACGTCGGTTCGCACCGAGGACCAGCCCAGCCAGAATAATTGAGGGTTGGATGTGCGGCTCAATCCAGGTGGACGCCGCCGGATTCGTCGCCGAAGATCCATTACCCGATCGCGGAGTTCCTCAGGATTGAGTTGTGACCAGCGTGGCCCCGACAGGGGGGGGCGTAATAAACACGCCGCTGGAAGGCTTGATTGTCGTGGAGGGGGGTGCGCTCTCGAGAACGATGTCTGCCTCCGCCGGAATCCAAACGCCATCTTGGGCCTGGTGGCCTCCTCCGGCCGGTGGACAGCCTGATCCGAACTTGAGATCGAAGGTTGGTTGCGAGGCCATGGCGACAGCAGTCCGTTCCAGGGTGCATCCACGGTCCTCAATGACGCAGCGGAGGGGTTCGCTCGCCTTGACGTTCGGGTGACAGGTTCGTGGTCTATTCCGATCCAGCGTGCTTGAATAAAGAAGCCAAGCCCAGGAAGGCCGCAACGAGGACGGCGATCCCGATCTCCCAGCCCGACTCAGGTCTCTGAGGAGATAGGCCAGCCGATCTCGCGGCGGCCGTCTACTCCACCGTGATCGCCACCAGGAAGGGCGCGCTTTGCACCTCGCGCGAGACGTAGTCGAGGCGGACCACCTCCGATTCCGGACGGGGATTATCCCACGTGGCCACATAGAGCCGGATCCCCTGGCCGGTTCTCCTGGGCGGATGGTGGCCCAACGCGTCTTCGATGGTCGGGTTGGTTCCCTCCCAGCCCACCCGGGCTTCGGACGGCAACCCTGGGTCATCCCAGACGTCCCAAGCGCGCACGTGCCGACCGTAAATGATCTCACTCTCGCGGGTTTGGCCGTCCGCATAGTGCCAGACCAGCACCCCAATGGCGGCGCCGTCCGATTCGCGATCCGCGGTCCCATGCAACAGATGAAGGCGGCGCACGCGCTGGGCGATGGGGATGCCGTCGACGCGGACGGGCCATTCGTTCCAAATCATCCGGAAGATCCCGCCCCACTCATGCCGTTGGCGCAATTGGATGACGCCGCGCGCGTCGAAGGGCACGCCAGCATAGTCGGCCACACCGACCGGCAGGTTGCGCAGGTCATTGTCCACGTTTTCTGTCCAACTGGGAACCGCAGGCCGATCCAAGCGCGAGTTGTAATGGAGGCTCAGGTCAATCAGCCGGGAGGGTGTGCGCGGATCGCGCGACGGGAGCGAGGAGCGATCGAACGGGACGAGGTTTACCCACAATGGTCCCTGCTGGTTCCAGGCCTCGGCCTCCGCGGCCAGGCGTTCGCGCCAATACTGGTCCGCATAGGCCCGGATGCGTGCCTTGAGATCGGTCCCCGCCGTCCCCAGGTACTCCGACTCCTTCCAAGGGAAGACCTCCCACTGCAACGTGACGTTGTCGCTGCCACCCGTGACGATCTTCCGGCCGTCGGCCGAGATGGTCAGGTTGTTCAGGTCGGTGCGGTGCGCCGGAAGGTTGGCTACCTGACGTCCGGCCTCCACGTCCCAAACCTCGAAGGTGGGAATGTCGCGCCAGGCCGCCGACGTCCTCGAGGTTTGACAAAACAACCGTTGGCCATCCGGGCTGAACACGATGAAGGTGGCCGCCGCGCGCAGTTGCCTCTCCTTCCGCAACGCCCCAGAGTGGGTATCCCAAAAGCGGATCGTGCCGTCGTAACCGCTGGTCACCAATTGCGAGCCGTCGGGCGGGAACGCGACCACCATGCACCCGCTTTCGTGGACGCGAATCCGCCGGACGAGTAGAACAGGCGACCCAACACCTTGGTTCCCTTGGGAATCGACGCCACCCGGGCGCCGCTGCCTACGTCGCAGACCAGGAAGGCACCGTCCTCCAACCCCACCGCCAACCGCTGGCCCAGCGGATGCCAAGCCAACGTGCGGGTGGACGGGAGCAGGTCGGGAAACGTGACGATGATACGGCCCGTGGGAGGATCCCGCAGGCAGACCCGGCCCCCTTCCACCGCCGCCAACCGACCGCCCTCCGGACTAAAGGCCAGCGCTTTGACCTCGTTGGAAGGTCCGCCAAAGGCATAGACCGGTTGTCCGTTGGTCGCCGGCCACACCTTCGCCACGCCATCAGCCCCCAGCGTCGCCAGGTAGTTGGTGTCCGGCGAAAACCCGATCCACGCGAGCGACCCCAGATGCATCTTGGTCCCCGATCGGATGTCCATCACCGACAACACATTGGTGTGCGCAGGAATGGTCAGGATGTCCTGGTGACACAGGTAGAGCAGCCGCCCCCATTCCCAATGCCGCTGGTCCGGCGGACAACGCATCAGGATCTCGAGCGCCTGGTCAATGTTGCCCTCTTCGATGTGATTCTTGGCCAAGCTGATGTTCGCGTAATACTGCTCCCGCTCCTGCCGCTGCCGGGCTACCCCCAGCCCGACCGCCGTCACCGTCGAGATCACGGCCAGCAGCACTATCGCGCCCGCCAACCCCGCCAACAACGGCTTGCGCCGACACCATCGCCCCGTCCGTTCCAGCGCATGGACTGGCCGCGTCCGAATCGGCTCGCCATCCAGGAACCGCCCCAACTCGTCCGCCAACTCTTGCGCCGAGCCGAACCTCGCCCCGAGCTCCTTCTCCAGACACTTCAGGCAAATCGTCTCCAAGTCGCGCGGGATCCCCGC
>CAZVRY010000115.1:0-1782 GCA_964629545.1 uncultured Verrucomicrobiota bacterium
GACGGTTCATGGTCCCCATGCGCGTCGGTTCGTTCGACTTGGAAGCTACCCATGAGCGGTCACCCCTCACCCCCTCCCCCCGGCCACCCAAACAACCGCCGCTCCTGGATCAATCGGGCCACCTCCGCCGGCACCATCGACCCGAAACCCGCGTCTCCAGCCCGAATCCGTGCCAGCACGTCCGCCGTGTAAATCGGCAGGCATCGTTCGTTGAAGTCTCGGATCCCCTCGATGAACAGGTTCTCGATCAGATGCGAATACAAATGGCGCAGGTGCGGCGCCACCTGCAACCCGCTCGCCGTAATCACCGCCCCCGTCTTCGGATCCTGAAACGGATACACGTAGAGCTTCAACGCGTTCTTGAAAAGACGGCCAAAGGACTCCAGGATCCCACCCTCCAAGTCCGCGTAATACTTGTCCTCGAACAACTCCCGCAAACTCGGCACCCCCATCGCAATCCCAATCATCTTCTTCGTGTAACGCCCAAAATAACCCGCCAACCGGTAATACTCGCCGTAATTGGAAATCAACACCGTCTTCCCCAAAGCCCCCAACGTGTCCACCCGATCAAGAAAATCGCCGTGATCGATCGATCCGCCGTCGTCGGCCAGCGATTTCAACGTCATCTCCGCCAGCACCACGATCTCCTCGCCTTGGACCTGCGGCTCCTGAACGAACATCGCCTGCGCCCGCTCCAGCATGTCCAAATTCACCCGCGTCACCGGCCGAAAACGCCCGCGCTCAACCAGAATCGCCTTCTTGTACAACACCTCCGACGCCTGCACGACCTCGCCGTCCGCCGTGAACATCGCCGCGTTCGCCAACCCCTGCTGCACCAACTGGAGACTCATTAACCGATTGTCCACCTGCTCAAAGGCAAACCCGGAGAACTTGATCATGTCCACCTCGACCCGGGCCGCCGTCAGGTTGTCCACCAGCAACGCGATCAACTCCCGCGGCTGCTCATGCAAATAGAACGCGCCGAAAATCAAGTTGACCCCCACAATCCCCAACGCCTCCTGCTGCTGCACGTTCTCCGCGTCCAGCATGCGAACGTGAACGATAATCTCCGACGGCGGCGCCTGCGGCGTCGTCTGCCAGCGAATCCCCATCCACCCATGCGACTCATCCCGCCGTGAGTAGCTCCGCGCTGTCACCGTGTCCGCGAACACGAAAAACCGCGTGCTGGCCCCACGCTTCGGATTCAACCGCTCAAGCAACAGCCGATACTCGTAATCGAGCATCGTCTGCAGCCTCTGCCGACTCACATAACGGTCGCTGGGGCCGTAAATGGCGTCGCTCACCGTCATGTCGTAAGCCGAAATCGTCTTCGCAATCGTCCCCGAAGCCCCCCCCGCCCGAAAGAACCAACGCGCCACCTCCTGCCCCGCCCCAATCTCCGCAAAGGTCCCGTACTTGCTCGGATCCAGATTGATGTGCAACGCCTTCTGCTGCGTGTCTTTCAACGACCGGTTCATGCGGGCCGGAGTATCGGCCCCGCCCCACCCCGTGACGAGACCGAAATCAACCCGCGCCCCCCTTCCTCCTCACTCCCGATCGAAATCCGTCGGCCGATCCCCATCCCGCCGATGCTCGAACATCAACCCCAACTGCCCAGACGTCACCCGGTTCACCGACAACGGCGGTAACTGACCCTCCGCAAAGAACCCCACCTCGGTGGTCTCGTCGCGGGCCCCCCCCCCCCCCCCCCCCCCCCCCCCCCCCCACGGCCCCCCCCCCCCCCCGGGGGGGGGCCGCGGGGGGGGGGGGGGGGGGGGGCGG
>CAZVRY010000115.1:1792-20255 GCA_964629545.1 uncultured Verrucomicrobiota bacterium
GTCGCTCCCACCCGCCTCCCCCCCAACCACCTCGCAACGAATGAACAACTTGTAGACATGATACGGAAACGGCGGCTGATGCGGGTGCTTCTCACGGTCAAACACCGCCAGCAACTTCACCGCCCGCGTCCGATAACCCGACTCCTCCTCCACCTCCCGCACCGCGTTCTCCGCCGGCGACGCCCCCACGTCCGCCCACCCCCCGGGCAACGTCCACAGCCCGTCCGACTTCTCCCGCACCAGCAATAACTCCTCACCCCGAAACACCACCCCGCGCACATCCACCTTCGGCGTCGCGTAACCCGTGTCCTCCCCCACGATCCGTTCCACCACCGGCCAACTCAAATCCGTGCTCGCCGCCAACATCTCCCCCGCCAACTCCCGCACCGCCGCGTACCGCTCAAGATCATAAGGGTCCCGCGCAAACGTGAGCCCGTTCTGCGCAATCGCCTGCAACCGCTGAACCCAGCGGAGAATTCGGACCGACGCATCGCTCATGCCGATGCCTAACTCGCCCGCCCCGACCACTCCCACCCAGGCCGATACTCCCGCCCAAGATACCGATTCGCCTCCGGCCAATTCGTCACCCGGCCCGCCACCGCATCGAACACCAACCGCTTGCCCCCCATCCGCAATGACACCGCCGCCAGATTGAACGCATCCGAAATCGGCCCCGCCAACAGGAAATCCCCGCACGTCGCCGCCCCCCCCCTGAACGCCGAGACCCACGACGACGTCCGCCGCTCCCGCCGCCGCTCCCGTTCCCCGGCCGAAGCCGCCTCCGCCACTCCCTCCCCTGGCCTCTGCCCCGCGATCACCCGCGCATTGTCCCCCAGAAAACGCGCCAGAATCCTGCCCCGATCCCCCACCAACATCAGCCCCTCCGGCTCCAACTCCTCCCCCGCCGCCTCCAACTCCTCCGGCGTCCGCGGCCGCATCCCCCCGTCATACCAGTGCAACTCCACCGCCGGCCGCGCCCCTTTCGCCGCGAATTGAAACCGCACCGTGCAGGCCGCCGGAAAGGCGACCTCGTTCCGCACCGTCACCGCCACCGGCCCGTCCAGCCGACAGACATGGGACGGCCGCGACTCCACGCTGATCGGGGCGTCCAGCTCGAATTGCTGGAACACAGGCCACAAACTGTAATGCCCCATGTCCGCGATCGCCCCTCCCCCAAACTCATACCAGCCTCGAAACACCGCGTGCGTGTAGTGCGGGTGATACGGCCGGTCCACCGACGGTCCCAACCATAACTCCCAGTCGAATCCCTCCGGCACCGGCGGGCGCTCCGTCGGAATCTCCGTATACTGAGGCCACACCGGCCGATTCGACCAGTTGTGAATCTCCCGCAAGGTCCCAATCGCCCCCGCGTCAATCCACCCCTTGATCCTCCGAATCGCCTCCCCCTCGCTCGCCGGCAGAAAATGCGTCGCCACCCTGGCCGCGCGCGCCGTCTCCACCACCCAGCGCGCCTCGTTCAACCGGTTGGCCAGCGGCTTGTGCAACACCACCTGCTTCCCCTTCCGCAACGACGCCACACTCACCGCAGCATGCAGATGATCCGGCGTCATCACCTTCACCGCCTGCACGTCCTTCTCCTGTTCCAGTAACTCCCGAAAATCCCGGTAGGCCGTGCATCCCCGATACCCCTCCACCCCCCGCTCCTTCCCATACATCCCCTCCACAATCTCCTTGGCCACCTCCCGCCCCCCGGGAATCCCAGGCCGCCCGCGCCGCCACTCCGGCCGCCCCAACGCCGCCGCTATCTCCGACCGCAACCCGTCCTTCGACCAATCCACATAATCCTGACTGTCCCGCACCGGATCGCACACCGTCACCACCTGGACCTCCGGCATCCGCAACAACGGCAGCAACTCGCGCAACCCCTGGGTCCCGCACCCAACGTAGGCCACCGTCACCCGCTCACTGGGCGCCACGTAACCCGGCCCCCCCAAGACCGCGCGCGGCGCCAACGCAAACGCCGTCGCCGCTGCACCCCCCTGTACCACAAACCTGCGCCGCGATAACCCGGAACCCTGCGCCGCAGAACCTACGCGCTTGGCTTTCATAAATGCATCGTCGAATCCAGAGATTGTCCGCAAAGGGCCGATGCCCCCAACCATGCGCCCCCCCTGCCCGCCCCGTCAACCGGTCATTCCCGGTTGACTCCCGCCCCCAAGCGTGCGTCGCTTCCCCTATGCCGAACCGTCTGGATGACAACCAACCGCTCCAGGTCCGCCTGGCCAACCGCTGAACCGCCATGCGCCGGCCCTCCCACGCCTTCACCCTCATCGAGTTGCTCGTCGTCATCGCCATCATCGGCATCCTCGCCAGCCTCCTCCTCCCCGCCCTCGCCAGCGCCAAAGCCCGCGCCCAGCGCATCAAGTGCACCGCCCAACTCAAACAGCTCGGCCTCGGCATCACCCTCTGGAGCGGCGACCACGAAGACCAATACCCCCCCACCGCCTACGCAACGGGCGATTACCAATACCAACTCTCCTGGGACGACTACATCCACCGCTACATCGGCGGCACCGCCCCCGAAGCGGACCTCATCGTCGGCATCTCCGGCGCCATCGCCGGCCCCAGCCTTATCCCGAAGATCCTCAAATGCCCCGCCGACAAGATCCAGATCGGCATCGACTACGCCCCCTTCAGCACCCGGCGCACCTACGCCATGAACTGGGCCGGCCCCAGCTTCATCGTGAACTCCCCCGCCGCACCCCTGCCACCCCCCGCCTTCGGCGTCGGCGTCTACTTTAACCTCCGCACCGCCTCCCCAGGCGCCCAACCCGATTGGGATCCCCGCGGCTACAAAGACAGCGCCATCGCCGACCCCGCCGGCACCATCCTCCTCACCGAACTCCCCAACGGACGCAACGCCGCCGGCAACGACTGGCCCTCCTTCTGCGCCGGCCCCGGACCCAACGTGCCCAACGGGGCCTCCATCGACGCCGTCCAACTCGCCCGCGCCTCCTCCTTCAATAACATCAGCTACGGCGCCGTCGCCTACGGCCTCCACGGACGCCGCTTCAACTACCTCTTCCACGACGGCCACGTCGCCATCCTCAAAGTCACCGAAACCACCGGCGCCGGCACCGCTGCCTCCCCAAAAGGAATGTGGACCATGACCCGCGGAGACTGACCCGCATGCCCACAGGTCTCGTCTTCAATATCCAAAAATACTCCGTCCAGGACGGCCCGGGCATCCGCACCACCGTCTTCTTCAAAGGCTGCCCCCTCCGTTGCCCCTGGTGCCATAACCCCGAAAGCATCGCCCACCGCCCCGAAATCCTCTCCACGCCCAACCGCTGCCTCACCTGCGGCCAATGCCGCACCGCCTGCCCCTTCGGCCTCTCCCTCCCAGGCCAGGGCCCCCTCCCCTCGAACCCCGCCCCCTGCACCCTCTGCGGCGCCTGCCTCCAAGCCTGCCCCACCGGCGCTCGTCGCCTCATCGGCCACTCCCTCTCCGTCCCCCAAGTCCTCGCCGAAGTCCTCAAAGACCGCATCTTCTACGACGACTCCGGCGGCGGCGTCACCCTCTCCGGCGGCGAACCCCTCCAACAACCCCGCTTCCTCGTCGCCCTCCTCACCGCCCTCCGCGACGCCGGCCTCCACACCGCCCTCGATACCACCGGCTACGGACCCGCCGAACCCCTCCTCGCGGCCGCCACCCTCTCCCACCTCGTCCTCTACGACCTCAAGGCCTTCGACGACCGCCGCCACCGCCACCTCACCGGCGTCTCCAACCACACCATCCTCCGCAACCTCCATACCCTCGCCCACCGCCACTCCAACCTCTGGATCCGCCTCCCCATCGTCCCCGGCTACACCGATCAACCCCAGGAACTCGACGCCCTCGCCCACCTCGTCGCCCAACTCCCTTCCGTCCGCCGCGTCAGCCTCCTCCCCTTCCACCGCTCAGGCCTCCATAAATACGAGCGCCTCGGCTATCTCTCCCCCCTTGACCAAGTCACCACCCCCTCCCTCGCCGACCTCGAACGCGCCGCCGCCCCGTTCCACGCCCGCCACCTCCCCGTCCACATCGGCGGCTAGGGTGCGGTCTCACCGTTCGATCGAAGTCAGGGGAGGGACATGGTTCCCCCAGCCTTTACCAGCGAATCTGCCCGCTTGCCGGGCGAACACTGGCGGACGCGATCGCGAACCCAGGCCGTCAGCACCCGTTCCCGCCGACGACCGTTCAGCACCGCGCCGACCAACGTCGAGCGCACGAAAAGATCGTAGGTGAGCAGCGAGAAGGCGACGGTCAGGGTAGAGAGGGCCGCGAGTTTGATCGACCAGGGCAACGGCCACTCAGCGACCGCCACCTGCAACCACACCACCAACGGCAACCACGCCAGGTAATAGCGGAAGGCATGCAAGGAAGGTCCCATGAACGGCCGGATGTGCAACTGTTCCGCCCCGGCCAGCAGCATCAAGGGCACGTAAGGGGTTAGGAAGGCGATCAGGAAGTCCATCCACCCGGCCGCAGCACGAACCTTCATCGACGCCGGCTCCGGCTCCTCCGAACTGAATGGCAACAGAGCGCTCCGCAGTGCCGCGTAGTCCGGGAAACGCTGCCCGGGCTCCTTGGCCAGGCAGCGGGCCACCACCCGAGCCAGTTCCCGCGGGACGTCCGCGCGGAATTCGGTCACCCATTTCGGACTTTGATTGACCGCGTTGGCGACAACCTGAACCGCGTTGTGTCCGTCGAACGGCGCGCGGCCGGTGAGGAGGGTGAACAGGGTCGCGCCCACCGAGTAAATGTCGGCACGCGCGTCCAACTCATCCCCCCGAAGCTGTTCCGGCGCGGCGTAGGCCGGCGTGCCCATGATGACCCCGGTGGCGGTGACCAGCGAACTGTCCTGGCCCAAGGTGGAAACCGAAAGGCCAAAGTCCCCGACCTTGACGGAGCCATCTCGGTTGACGAAGCAGCCCGACGGCTTGATGTCGCGGTGCAAGACGCCTCCGGTGAAGGCCGCCTCCAAGCCGGCGATGACGTCGAGCATGGCATCCACCGCCTCCGCGACCGGCAGCGGTCCTCGCTGGTCCAGCTTGTCCTTCAGGGTCCCGCCGGCGGCCAGCTCCATCGTGATCACGGGGTGCCCTTCGATCTCCTCGCTGCCAAACACGTAAAGGCTGTTCGGATGACTGACCGCCGCGGAGAGGCGCCCCTCGCGGAGAAACCTTCGCCGCATGTCCGATGAATCAAGCCGATGGTTGAGCATCTTCAACCCGACCCGGCGGCCGGTAGCCAGGTGCTCCGCTTCGTAAACGGCCCCCATGCCGCCGCTCCCCAACAGACTCCATTGCGTCGCGGCAAACTCCTTCGGGCCTGGCAACAGCGCGTCACTCACGCGCCCAGCTTACTCAATCACCCGGATTGATGGGGACCTTTCTGACCACTTTTCCCGCCAATCTTGTGGGCTCGCCCATCCAGTGTGGGGTATCACAATTGGCTGGGGCCTCGCCGCAAGGGATTCTTGCCTCCCGCGAGGCGGACGACGGGCGCACGCCCTCTGCGCGGGTCGGCAACCGTGCCCCCCCTCGCGAGCCATGCGAAGTCACACCCTGAGCCTGTCGCCGGCCACCGTCGGTGGGGCGACGCTGCCAGTGCACCGAAATGTCCTACGCCCTGGACGACTCGCGAGGGCTCTCCCACCACCACGCCGTTCAGCTCCATGGCCCCCAGGCGCCCTCGTTCGAACACCATGCGACGCCCACACTCCAAACCCCGCTCGCCGATCTCCGAACCCCGATCAAGGCACCACCCGCACCCGAAAGTGCGGGGCGGTCGCCGACGCCGACGCCGGCGCCGCATAATGCCAGTCCGCCCCGCGCACGACATTGGTGGCCATCCCCTCCCATTGGGCCAGGTCGAACGAACGCTCCAGCACGTAGCGCTGCCCGGCCTTGCCCCCGCCCACCGTCACGTCCTGCCGGCCGTCATCGAGACGCACCACGTCGCCGACCGCCAGGGGACGCTGCCGCAGCAGAAAGAAGCGCTGCGAACGCTGGGCCGTCTGGGTATCGCGAAATGTGACCGGAGCCGATCCGAACCAGCCCTGCGCCTCGGACTGCCACGACCGCCAGGTGTCCGTGCTCAGGACTTCGTAACTCTGCCCCGCGTTGCCGCGAAGCTGGAACACGAAGTCGCCGTCGGACAATCCGCTCGCCGCCGGGGGCATCTGGAGCGGCACCTCCACCCTCACGCTCGCCACCGGCGTCCCCACCCAGCCAAACGCATTGCTCACCACCAGATCGTATTGCCCTTGGTGAACCTCCGCCATCGCGTCCACGAACCAATCGTTGGTCGTCCAATCGCCCATCGGCTGCCCGTTGAACAGCCAGTGCAGCGCCGCCGGCGGCTGCAACGCGCGCACCCAGGCGGGCACTCCTAACCGCAGAGACTCCCCGAGCGCAGGGGCCAGCACCGCCGGCTCCGCCTCGTCAGGCGGATCCGGCAGATCCCCAAGCTGCACATTGACATAAACCACCCCCTGGGCGGCGGAGCCGCCATCGAGCGACACCCAGTACTCCTCGCCCTCCCGCGCCCAGATCCGCCAGCGACGACGCCCGTTGACGGTTTCCTCGATCGCCGACTCGATCGGCCAGCGCTCGGGTCCTTCATAGAGCAGCACGATGGCGTCAACCTGGCTGCCTCGCGTATCGACCACCAGCCAGCCGCTCTGCAACGCGCGCAGCCCGATCCAACGGGTGGCGCTCGCGATCCCGCCGCTCGGGTCGCTTTCCCCCAGCGAAACCGTCGTCAACGACGTGTTCAATCGCTGCTGGTAGAGAAACGTCCCCGCCGCCAGCGACCAAAGACTGCCCCCCGGTCCTTGCTTGCGCAACCCAGGCGGAGGCGGGATCACCCCGAAGCTCACCTTGTCCACCGACCACACGTTCGGGTCCGTGCCAATCTCCACGGTCGCGCCCCGGCTCCACGCGAACGGACCCGGCCCGCTCTGCACGGAGACGAAGTAATCGCCAATCAGCGCGTCCCGGAAGTTCGGGAGCACGAGCTCGGCCGCAGTCGCCCCCGCCAGCGGCGCGCCCTGGAAATACCATTGGTAGCGAAGATCGGCCCCCTCCGCCACCACCCCCAGAACGGCCGTCGCCCCCTCGGCCAGCGTCGTGCTCCGCGGGTGACTCGCGATCCGCGGCACCGGATCCGGCCGCGGGACAAACTCCCAGCTCAACACGAAACGACCCGCCTCGTTGCCAAAACCGTCGATCGCCACCGCGTAGTCGGCGCCCGGGTGCACGCTCACCTCGAGTTCACTGGTGAAGAACCCCCCGCGATCGTCGTCGCTGCCGGCCTCGGCCAACTTCTCGACGCGCTCGCCCGTGTACACCGCCAGCAGGGTATCGAACGTGCTCCCCGTGGTGCTCAACCGGAGAACCCCCGGAGTGCCCGGGGCGCGCCATCGATACCACACCGAGCGATGACCTTGCTCCCCCGCATGCAACGGCTCCCCCACCTCGCGCGTCGCCCCCAGGTTCTCCCCGCCGATCTGCCCCCCTCCACCCTCGAGCGCGACCCGCTCGGAAAACAAATCGCCCGGCGCCAGGGGAGTGACTGCCACGACCAGTTCCGCCGCCTCGCTGGTCACCGTATCGACCGCGTTGGCCACCACCACCGTGTAGGTGGCCGCGTCCGCCAGCCCGACCTCCAGAATGTGCAGAAAGGCGTTGGTCGCCCCCGCGAGGTTCTGGCCGTTCTTGCGCCACTGGTAGCTCAAGGGAGGCGCCCCAGTGGCCTCAATCTCAAAGCGCGCCTCCAAACCCGGCGTCGTCGTCACGGTCTGAGGCTGGCGCACCAACTCCGGACTCGCGATGACGGTCAGCGTCGCGAGAGGACTGCGCACGCCCGGGGAGGCGGCGTTCGCCACCACGACCGCGTAGGAACCCGCGTCCGCCAAAGCAACCGAGGGGAACTCGAGCACGGCCCCCGTGGCGCCGGGGATGGCCACGCCGTCCTTGATCCACTGGTAGGTCAGCGGTTCCGTCCCGCTCGCCTCCACCCGCAAGGCCGCCGGCCGCCGAGTGGCCGCGGTGGTGTTCTCGGGAGCCACCACCAGCACCGGCGCCTGCCTCACTCGCAGCAGAGCGGGTTGGCTCAGCAACGAGCCCGTGGCCTGGATCGCCACCACGGAGTAGGAACCGGCATCCGAGACTTGAACGCCCGCCAGGGTGAGCGCAGACCCCGTCGCGCCCGGAAGCTCCAGCCCGTCCTTGCGCCACTGGAAACCCACCTCGCGGCGGGAAACTGCCACCCGGAACGTCACCGCGTCCCCCACGTTCACGGTCTGATGCACCGGTTGCACCAGAAACTCCGGACCCGCCGCCGGCAAACTGGCCAAACTGGCTCCCCGATACTCGAAGGCCAGCGCCGTCCCCCATGCGTCGGAGACCTCGCGACGGACCGGCCCATCGGCAAACCGCAAGGAGGTCACCCTCCCCGCCTCCTCCCACTGCAACGTCACCCGCAGCACCTCGCGCAAGCCAGCCGCCAACGAAGTGCCCGGCGGCAGCGCAATCATGAACCCCACGCGGCCTTGCGAGGCCGAGGCGGCGTTGACCAGGAGCTGCGCCTCCTCGGGACGGCCCTGCCACGCATCCGCACCCAACTCCGCCGACCCATAGCGGAGCGCCGCCGCATCGAACTCCAGACTGAACGCGAACGCACTCTCGCCGCCCGTGGACACCACCTGCACCGGCGCCACAAACCCAGCTCCCGCTCGCGCCGTCAGATCCGGAATCCGCAACTGCCGCGTCGAACGGTGCAGAAAGCCCGGCTCGAGCCGCACCGGCAAAGGGTTCGCCTCCCCATCGGCCACCGCCGTCGCTACCGGCGACTCGGCAAACTCAACCGCAAGGGCCTCCGCCCACGAGCCGGCCCGAAATCGCAAGCGCACCAAATCGTTCGTGCCCGCCCGAAAGGCCTGGCCCCCCGGCCGCGCCAGAACCAACCCGACCCGCCCAGCCGCAATCTCATTCGTGTTGACGAGCAACATCGCCCCGGCGCCGTCAACCCCCGCCGCCGCCCGCACCAAGACCAGCGCGCCCGCGTCGTAACTGACGCTGAACGCCAGCGCATTCTCGGTTCCCCCGAACACGCCCTCGAGGCGAAGCTCGACGTCCTGCCCGGCCACCCCGTAGCCGCTCGCCACCCGCAGGGCTCGCGTGGCCAACGTCAACCGCCCATCCAAAAACGTCGCCGGCAATGGCTCGGCTTCCGGGTTCGCCACGGCGCGGGGCAGTACCTCGTCGCTCAAACGCAGCCACGTCGGCCCTTCGAAACCATCCGCCCGAAAGGTCAGTTGGACCAGCGTGAGATCGCCCGCGGGAAAGCTCCGGCCCGGCGCCTGCGCCAGAGAGACGCCCAGCAAACCCTCGGACGCACGCTCGCTGTTCACGAGCAACACCGCACCCGCCGCCCCCGGACCGGCCACCACCCGCGCCTCGCGAACCTGCGCCGGATCGAACGCCACCGTGAAACTCAACGCCGCCTCGTCCCCCAGCGCCGAGAACATAATCGGAACCACCACGTCCCCGTCGTTCAGTCGAAACGAAGACTCGATCCCCACCGTGCGCGTCGCCGCCTGACCCGTCACCGCGAACCCCCACGCCGCAAGCACCGCCAGCATGCCCCGCATCGGTCGCCGGCGCATGGCCAGCAAGAACACCGGCGCCAACGATGCCCATGATGGTCCGGACACCCCGTTCATGGTGTCCTCACCACGCGGAAGAACCGATTCGGCTGAGCCGCCTGTTCGGGGTCAGACCACTGGACCAAGCCGGTCGCCGATTGCAGGCGAGCGACCGGGCTCCAGCGGTTGAGATCGGTGGATTGCTCGATCAGATACTCCACCCCAGCCTCGCCCAAATAACTCCATCGCACCCCGCCCCCAGGCGCCACCTGCCACCGAACCTGTCCCGTCGGCGCCCCCACCACCACCGTGGCCCCCACCCACTCGCTCGGCAACGTCCCCGCCTCGACGTCCACCACCTCGCGCCGCAACGGATCGTCCCCCACCCCCACCGCCGCCTCCCCCACCGCCTCCCCTACCCCAAACAGCACCCGCACCAACTCCATCTCCCCCGTCCCCAACGCCTGCCCCGGCGAACTCGCCAGCGCCAATCCCACCCGGCCTTCCCCAGCCGCCTGGGCGTTCACCTGCAACCACACACCTTCCAGCCCCGGCGCTAACTCAGCCCGCTGGAACTGCAACCGCGCCGGATCGAACACCAGGCTCAACCCCAGCGCATTCTCCACCCCCGTGCCCGCCAAACGAACGCTCACCTGCGCCCATCCCGCCGGCCGCGCCCAACTGCCCTCCAACACCACCCAACGGCCCCCAACTCCCTCCGGCGGCGGCGGCGCCCAACGCCCGCCCCCCAACCCCGCCCCCAACGGACCTTCCGCTTGCGTCAGCCCATCCAACCCCGCCGCATACCGCCCCGCCTGCACCCAATCCAACACCGTCAACTGTCCATCACCCCGCGACGCTCGCGGCGCACAGTCGGCTCGCTGAAACTCGCTCTGGGTCCGAGCAACCTCCAACCGCGCCATCAACCGCCCCGCCATCACCCAGTCCGAAAGCCCCACCACGTTGTCCCCCGCCGGTCGCGGCATCAAATCGGCCTCGAACCCCCCCTCGCCCACTCCATCCACGGTCAGCGTCGCCACCTGGCTCGTCACCGCCCCCAGCCCATTGGCCACCACCACCCGGTAATCGCCCACCTGCGCGACCGTCACCGAAGGCAGCACCAGCGTCGGGTGGGTCTGGCCCACCAGCGCAGAACCGTTGAAATACCAGGCGTAGCTCAAAGGCGCCAACCCGCGCGCATCCACCGCGAACGTAACCTCCGCCGCTCCCGACACCACCGACTGGCTCTGCGGATGCGACGCCACCGCCGGCGAGAGAAAGCCATAGGACCGGAACTCGGCGGTCGTGGTCTGTCCCGGGGCATTGTCCTGCGAACACGCCGCCAAACCCAGGCGCACCGTCGCCGCCAAAGGGAGATTGGTGGCCAACACCAGGCTCCATGAGGAACCGTTAGCCCCTTGGTAAAACTCGAACGTGTCCCCCACCCGAAGGAGACGCAGCCACGTGTCCGGCACAGCGCCCAGCGCCGCCACCTCCGCCCCCATCCGCACCAAGCTGTTCGCCGTCGTCCGCCACGCCGCCACCACTCGCGGACCCGCCTCGCCCGTCCGCAGGTACAGCCCCACCGCCGGCGCCCCAGCCTCGAGGCTCTCTCGCACCATCAACCCGGCGCGGGTGGCAAAGGTGACCGGCGCCAACCGCCCCACCTGCACCCGCACATCGAAGTCGCCCGTCCACACTTCCTGAACGAAACGACCGTGATCCGCGGTGTCGTCAAACGAACTGCCGCCCGCCATCAGGGCCAGGTGTCCCGCCCCAAAAGGCACCTCGAACCCAGGCTCAACAGGATCAGCCCCCGTCCCCAGGACGACGCCGCTTAACGGAGAGACCTCCGCCGCGAAAGCCAGCGGCCCGGCGGGAAGCCGTCCCAACGCATCCCGCACATTCAACACCGTGCCCTCGACCGGCGCGGGCAGGAGGCTCGCGAACGTGAGCAACACCGTGCGACCGTCCGGCTGCAACACCGCCGTCAGCGGCTGCTGGCCCGCCACCACGTAACTCTGCGGATCCTGCGCGCTCAGGGCTTCGAGGGGACGATTGAAGCGCAAACCAAGGCTCTGGGCCCCAGCCAACGCCCCGGCCGATGCGACCGCCAGGGGCGTAGCTTGACCCGGATCATCGCCGAACACCGTCAGCAGCAGATCGTCCACGGAGCCCGGCGAGGTTTGATCGGACACCTGGATCCGCAGGGTGTTGGTGGAAGTCCCTGGCGGCAGGGTCCAAACCAGCCGCCCCGTGACCGGATCGAGACTGGCGCCGGGCGGCGCGTCGGGGCCAAGGGCAAAGACCAGCGATTGCACCGCCCCATCCGCATGGAGAACCGCCAGCGCGGTGTCCAGCGTGCCGCCCCCCGCCAGCAACCGGTCCGCCGCCATCGCAAACCGCGGCGGGGCATTGGCCACGATCAGGGGGGCGCTGGCCATGTCCTCGAGGCGAGAGGGCCGATTGTCGGTGTCGTAGGCACGAACCCACACGGTGTACTGGCCCGCCGGCAGATCGCGGGTATCGACCTCGACGTTCAACGCCTCCTCGGTGTGGTCGAAGGAACCGTCGTTGGCGTTCAGCGGCGTCCACACGGCCTCCGCCGGCGGCGGTCCCTGGGTCGAGAGAATGCAGTATTCGGCCGCGGCTACCTTGGGCGGAGCTTGCACCGCAAAGGTCGACGCGCGCGGAGGCCCCCAGCGTCCCATGCTGTCCCGCGCCCGCACGAAAAGAAGATGGAACCCGGGCGCAAGCGCGCTGGTATCGATGTTGGCTCCGTCCAGGAACTGGAGCCTGGAATCGGTGGGAACGTTCGAGAGGTCGAGCGGATAACCCTGCCCTTCGCCAGGGTCGGTGTCGAAAAAGTACTCCGCGGCCGTGATGCTGAGCTCGGCGGTGAGCAGAAACGGGATCGGCCGGGCCGTACCCCAGACGCCCACGCTGCTCTTCATGCGAACAAAGAGGCGGTGGTAGCCAGGGAAGAGAGTCGCGGGGAGCGAGACCTCGCCGTCGAGGACCTCCTCGGCACTATCGAACGCCCCATCCCCGGGGAGGAGCGGGAACCCCGCGCCTTCCCCAGGATCCTGGTCGATGAAATACTCGGCCTGGACGATCGTGGGCGTCTCTTGGGCGCCGACCAGGGGCGAACCAACGGCGAGAGCGAGGACCGCGAGGACGAGCGGCAGTCGTCTCAGGAGGATGTTCATAATGACCTCCGGTGATAGGCGGACATGCAGGGGTCGGTTGGAACGATGGGAGATTGGCCGAGGCCCCAAGCCTAGCGAACGCGCCCCACCGCATGGATCCTCAGCTTGGCCCCTTGCGTCACCTTGCCCTCGCGCAGTTGGAGATCGGTGATCAAGGGACCGCCCGGAGGATACGGCCAGAACGCGGCCGCGCCCGGCCCGCCAAACGCACCCAGATCGCTGCGGGTGCCATCCGGATCCTGATAGACAGGGCCCCCGAGGCCCGCGTCGATGCAGGGGGATCCCGGACGAAGCAGGTAGTTCTGCGTGTCGGCATCGAAAAAGAGGGGATTCGAGGTGATGTCGGATGGAGAAATCGGTTGTAGTGGACGCTCCTCGTTCACGCAGTTGTGAGAGGACGTAGAGCCATTATAAGAGTATGGGCCATAGCCGTTTCGGTAGAAAATATTGCGCTCCCACCTCGCGAAGGTCGCGTTCTGCGTGGTCGAGAAATGGATGGCAAAGGACGTGTTCTGGGCAATGGTGCAATTGGCCACGAAGAGGGTCGCGGCCTCATAGTTGGGCGGACTGTAGACGATGCCATGACTTCCACACGAACTGATCACGCAGTTTTCGACGCGAACCTGGGCGCCCGGACTCATACTGAGCCCGTTCCCCCCCACGGCAGTGATCCACAGCGCCTTAATGGCAGTCTTCACATTGCCGTCGATCCTGATGCCGTTACCGGTCGGAGGGCGAATGGTCGTGAAGCGAGGGTCTGCGCCGGTCAGATCCACGTCCTTCGCGATCTGGATGTTCTCTGCATAGTTGCCTTGCTCCACCAACACGGTGTCGCCCGGCAGCGCCGCGTCCAGGGCGGCTTGAATGTTGGTGTAGGCCGCGCCCCCAAGCTGGGAAACCGTGAGGGTCGCCGCGGGCAACAGACACGCGGTCACCAGCAGGAATACGAGTCCAAACGCTGCTCGCAGAAGACGATCATGGGGGTTCGTGGGATTCATACAACTGTGATTGGGTTGGTTTACGTCGGCTAACATCAAAGGGCACTACGCCGCAACGCGGCGAAACCTATCATGGCGCCTGCCTGATGCGGAAGCACCGACTCGGCGGAGCCGCCGGTTCAGGGTCGGACCACTGGACCAAGCCGGTCGCCGAATGCAGGCGACTTCGAACCTGGCACCTTTCGGATTGATTGTTTGGCCTCCTCTCCTGCCTCGAGTTATCCTCCCGCCCGTGAAGCCGATGCTCCCATTCGCGCCCGGATGCCTCCTTGCCCAGCAGCCTTCTCCACTTCCCAGCCACTCGCGCCAGCCAAGCCCCCGCACCGTCATCCCCCTCGCGCTCCTGGCCTGCTGCGCCCTCCTCGCTACCCTCCTCCCACCCACCGCCGCCAACGCCGCCGACCCCAAACCCAAAACCGGCCAACCCTGGCGCGACATGGACTACGGCCCCTTCCTCACCGCCTCCATCGAAGCCCCTGAACCCCGCACCAACATTGCCTGCAAAGGCATCGCCATCCGCCTCCCCTCCACCGCCCCCGACCAACCCGCCGCCGCCGTCCTCTTCGACACCGATCTCCTCCGCTATGCCGCCGGCTGGACCGGCGATTTCGTTGCCCTCAAAGGCGTTGTCTTCGACGGCGAACACTGGGCCTACCCAGCCATCCAAGGACGCCAGGTCTTCGGCAACCCCACCCTCCCCGGCTACGCCCACGACGGCAACTTCTCCGACCCGCGCCCCTTTCCCTATGGCCCCCTCCCCCGGGCCCGCGCCCGCTGGAAAGGCCTCTACCTCTGCGAGCAACGCGTCGTCCTCGCCCTCGAACTCAACGGCACGCCGGTCCTTGAACACCCCACCCTCGAACGCCCCGACTCCCTGGCCGTCTTCACCCGTCACCTCCAGGTCGACCCATCCCCCCATCCCCTCCAACTCCAAGTCGCGTTCGATCCCAACCGCCCACTGCGCTTCCTCCAACGGGCCGGCCTCTCAGACGCCCCCCCCTCGCCAAACGCCTCCACCACCCTCGCCGTCTTCTACCCGCCCGAACCTCCACCGGCGCCTTCCGCTCCCTCTGCCCCACTGACCTCCAACCTGATCGCCCATTGGACCTTCGACTCCGCCCAAACCAACCCAGCCACCGACTCCACCGGCGCCTACTCCCTTGCCCTCCAACAGCACCGCTGGCTGCCAGGCTATCGCGGCCAAGGACTCCATTTCGATAACAATGGCCTCGGCACCATCCGTCCCAACCCCCAAATCGACTTGCTCACCTCCGACTTCACCGCCGCCTGCTGGATCAAACCCACCGGCGACGGCACGCTGCTCGCCCAAACCCTGCCCACTGGTCCCTGGATCCCCGACGGCAAAGCCCTCTTCCTCCGCGGCGGACGCCTCACCTTCGACGTCGGCTGGGTCGGCGCCGTCGCCTCCAGCCAAACCCTCTCCCCCAACCAGTGGAGCCACGTCGCCATGACTTGGTCTCACCAAACCGCTTCCGTCACCCTCTACGTCAACGGCGCCACCGACGGCCCCCCCCCCCACCCCCCCCGCCCACCCCTCCCCGACGAAGTCCTCCAACTCGGCTTCGCCGCCCCCAACTTCCCTGAACACCCCCACTTTCAAGGCACCCTCGACGAACTCCGCCTCTACCGACGCGCCCTCGGCCCTCAGGAAATCGCCGCCCTCGCCGACGTCCAACCCCGCATCGAATGCCTCGCCGCCAGCGTCCACGGCGCCCCCCCCGACAGCCGCTGGGAATCCACCCCCGAAGGCCAGCTCCGTTTGTCCCTCCCTCCACACGACACCCCCCTCCACCTCACCCTCCGGCTCAGCGCCCTTCCCCCCGCCCAACTCCCGGCCTTCGCCCGCTACCTCGCCACCGCTCCCCCCCCCCTCCACCTCACCCCGCTGACCCAAGGAGGCCCCCCGCGCTGGCCCACCCCCATCACCACGCACTCCCAACCCGGTCCCGAACACGGCCCCTTCGCCATCGATACCCTCACGTGGCCAGACGACAACCCCTGGCACTCCTGGATGCGGTTCGGCGGCCTCGACTTCTTCTCCGACCCCACTCGCGCCGCCCTCTGCACCTGGAGCGGCGACGTCTGGACCGTCCATGGCCTCGATCACCCCTCCCATCGCCTCACCTGGCAGCGCATCGCCACCGGTCTCTTCCAACCCCTCGGCCTCAGAATTATCAACGACCAAATCTACGTCCTGGGACGCGACCAGATCACCCGCCTCCACGACCTCAACGGCGACGGCGAAGCCGATTTCTACGAGTGCTTCAACCACGACACCATGACCACCGAGCACTTCCACGAATTCGCCCTCGACCTCCAAACCGACCGCAACGGCAATTTCTATTACATGAAAGCCGCCCGCCACGCCCGCGAAGCCCTCCATCCCCACCACGGCACCTTCCTCAAAGTCACCCCCGACGGCGCCCGCACCGAAACCCTCGCCTACGGCCACCGCGCCCCCAACGGGCTCCTCATCACCCCGGGCGGCGACGCCTATACCACTGATCAGGAAGGTTACTGGCTCCCCGCCAACCGCATCAACCTCCTCCGCCCCGATTCCTTCCACGGCAACAACTGGGCTTGGCTCCCAAACGGCCGCCAATCTTCCTACGAACTCCCGGTAACCTGGATCCACCCCAGCATCGACCGCTCCCCCAGCACCCTCGCCTGGGTCGACTCCTCCTCCTGGGCCCCCCTCCACAACCGCCTCCTCAGTCTCTCTTACGGCGTCGGCCGCATCTTCCTCGTCTCCACCCAGTGGGTCGGCGCCACCCTCCAAGGCGGAATCACCCCACTCCCCTTCGAGTTCGACACCGGCATCATGCGCGCACGCTTCAACCCCCGCGACGGCCACCTCTACGCCTGCGGCCTCTACGGCTGGGCTGGCAACAAAACCCAACCCGGGGGCTTCTACCGCATCCGCCGCACCCAGCATCCCCTCCAACTCCCCAGCGATGTCCTCGCCGTCGCCGATGGCCTCGTCCTCCGCTTTCTCCAACCCCTCGACCCCTCCTCCGCCTCCAACCCCGGCAACTACAACGTCCAATCCTGGAACTACCGCTGGACCGAAAACTACGGCTCGCCGGACTTCAAAGCCAATGGCGACAAAGGCCGCGACCGCCTCGACATCCAGGCCGCTCACCTCACCCCCGACGGCCGCACCGTCTTCCTCCTTATCCCGACCTTGGCCCCCGCCATGCAAATGCATGTCCAAATGAACCTCCAAAACGCCGACGGTTCCCCCCTCCAAACCTACGTCCACCACACCGTCCATGCCCTCGACCCACGCCCCGGAAACACCTGGGTCGCCCCTCAACCCACTACCCTCTCCCTTCCCACCTCCCCCACCCTCACCCGCGAACAACCCGGCCTCCGCCAATCCATCGCCTCTCCCTTGACCCCAAACCCCGATGTCCGCCGCTCCCGCCTCGCCGCCCTCTTCGTCCCCTCCAACTCATCCCCCACCCCCTACCTTCCCCCAAGCCCCTTCACCTCGCGCTGGACCGGCTTCCTCCGCACCGACCTCAGCGAAACCGTCCAGTTCCACCTCGAAGGCCGCGGACAAGCCCGTCTCCTCATCGATGGCCACCCCGTCCTCGACCGCCCCGACCTCGCAGACCCCGCCCCCCCTTCCGCTCCCGTGAACCTGCGCGGAGGTCTCAACCCCATCCAACTGGACTTCGCAAGCCCAGCCCACGGCGAGGCCATCGTCCGCCTCTACTGGGAAAGCGACCGCTTCGTCCGCGAACCCGTCCCCCCCACCAGCCTCGTCCACGAGGCCCACGACACCGAACTTGAAACCGGCCACCAACGCCGCCTCGGACATCGCCTCTTCCTCGAACGACAATGCGCCCAGTGCCATCAACCCCCTGCCTCCACCGCCGCATCCCCTCTCTCCGGATGGCCCTCCGACGCCGCCAGCCTCGACAACGCCGGCCACCGTTTGCACCCCGCCTGGATCGCCCAGTGGCTTCTCGACCCCGCGCAATTCGGCCCCGCCCGCATGCCCAGCCTCCTCCACGGCCCGGCTGACGAACGCACCCAGCAAGCCAACCACCTCGCCGCCTTCCTCGCCACCCGCCTCGCGCAGCCCTATCCCAACCCTCCTCCAACGCTCTCCCCTCAACTCGCCCGCCAAGGCGCCGATGACTTCTCCACCCTCGGTTGCGTCGCCTGCCACCTTGCCCCCGAATCCGATCCCCTCCCCAACGACCCCCGCCGCCCCCTCCAGCACGTCCGCGCCAAATGGCAACCCGCTGCCCTCGCCCGCTTTCTTGCCCAACCCGAAGCCGAACATCCCTCGAGTTGGATGCCCAATCTCCAACTGACCCCCGCCGAAATCCAAGGTCTCGCCTCCTTCCTCCTCACCACCGGCCCCGCCCCCCAGCCTCCCCCGCCCGGAGACCCCGACGCGGGGAGTACCCTCGCCGCTCGACTCGGCTGCGCCAACTGCCACACCCTCACCGACGTCCCCAAACTCAGTTCCGCCCCGCCTTTCCCCACCCCCCCCCTAAGCAACCTCACCGCCGGGTGCCTCGCCGAAACCCCCGCCGAAACCCCCACCGCCCCCTTCTTTGAC
>CAZVRY010000116.1:0-20132 GCA_964629545.1 uncultured Verrucomicrobiota bacterium
ATACCGCCTCTGTCTCGCGACCGGACATCGGTCGGGTGCGAACTGGGTGACAGGTGCGAACTGGGTGACAGGTTCACGGCCCACCCCTTTTCTGATCTCCCTCCCTGCCCCGGCGGGCGGGGAGGGTCGGGGAGAGGTGGGCAACCATGATATTCCCCAGCGCCCCACACAGGGTGACAGGTTCACAGCCGTTCCCCGCCCCCCCCCACAGAGTGCCAGGTTCACAGCCCTTCCCGGTCTTCTTCATGTTCGCCCTGAATTCATGAGGCTCGCCACGACGAGGCCGGAACGCTAGGGTGGGCGCGTTGCACCACGCAGCGAGCATCTGGCAGCGTTTGTTCCCTGGCTGGCATGACCGCCAAGCGCTCCGTCACTACCGGGAACGGCTGGCGCGCGAGTTGTCCGTCCTCATCCGTCCCCCCGTCGCCGGTCCGGGTGCGGAGATCTACCTCGAGATCAGGGCGCGGCTTGTGCCCGCTCCGTCACCGGCCGCGAGGGGTTCCGGGGCGGCCGTGCCGGCGGGGGATCCGAGTGGGAGTCTGGAGGCCTCGGCCGCCGTATTCCAGCCGCCCTGGAATTTCCTGGTCGTGGGCGACCCTGGAAGCGGCAAGACCACCCTGATGCGCCATCTGGCGCTTGCGCTTGCCTCGTCGAACCCACTCGAGGCCAGCCCAGCCCAGGACTCCGCCCCCCCGGTTCCCTGGCCCCGGCAGTTGGGCCCGGGCGTTTGGGCGGATCGTTGGAGGCAATTCGACCTCCCGTTCTATCTCCCGCTCAACCGGATCGACCGGCAAACGGCCACGATCGAGACCCACCTGAGCCGCGTCCTGGCGGAGGATGGCTTTGCCGACGCGCGCGCCTTCCTCCTGCGCGCGCTCCAAGCCGGGCGATGCGCGTTGTTCTGCGATGGGTTGGACGAGATCAAGGACGCGGCCGAGCGCGGGCAGGCGGCTCTGGCCCTTCAGGAGTTCGCGGCGCGGCATGCGGGATGCTTGGTGGTGGTCACGTCGCGACCGCACAGTTTGTCGGTCCCGGCCTCACGGTCCGGTTCACGAACGATTTGGGATGTCTTGGAGGCCTTCGCGCGGGTCGAGCTGCTGGATCTGACTCCGGAGGAGGTGGATGACTACGCCCGGCGCAGCCACGGGGAGGAGCCGGGGGCGGGCGCGGGGCTTTGGCAGGCCCTGCTCCAAGCCGGCCGCCTCTGGCCGCTGGCGGGTAATCCCTGGTCGCTGTCGCTGTTGGCGTGGGTTTACCGTCAGGACGGCCGCTGGCCGGGTTCCTTGGCCCTGCTGCACCGGCGGGCCGCCGAGTTGTGGCTGGCGCGTTGGGCAGAGGAAAAGCTGCTGGCCGCCCCGGGCTTCGACCCCGCCGCGCTCAAGCGGTTCCTGGGCGTGTTTGCGCTGAGCTTGCACCAGGACGGGATCCGCGTCCTCAGCCGGGAGGAAGTGCGGGAGCGGTTGCGAGGCATTCTGACTGCGTGGCCGGAGGAGGACCGGGACCAGTTGTTGGACTGGCTGGTCCGGAACGGGGTGCTGCGGCCGGAGGCGGGGGGGGGCATGGCGCTTTGCCATCTGACGTTTCAGGCGTTCCTGGTGGCCTGGCATTGCGCCAGCCGGGCGAATTTCCGGTCGCCGCTCGAGTACCTGCGCGACCCATGGTGGCGGGAGGTGGTCCTGCTTCTGCCCGGATTGCTCAGCGACCCTGCCCACCTGCTCGACGCGTTGCGCGGCCAGGACGTGGCGTTGGCCGGCCTCGCGCTTCCGGACCCGGGATGGCTCGATGCGCGGGTGACGGGCAGCCGGGTGTTCACGGAGGTGACGGCGGGGATTGTGGCGGCGCTGCGAGGGCAACACGAGCGGGGCGGATCGGCCGGGGCCATGGCGGCCGACTCCCTGGCGCGGGTCCCGGCCTGGGGCGCCACGGACTACCTCGAGAGGCAGGCTCGCGAGGGGAGTGGGCCGAGCGCGCTGACGGCCTTGATGGCGCTGCTGCGCACCAGCGATCCGGCCACCGCGCTGCGGCGCTGGCCCCAGGCGGGACCGGTGTTGCAGCGCCTCCATCACGGCCTGGGCCGGCACGGCCCCGAGCTCGATCGGATGATCCTGACCGCGCTCAGCCGGCAGGGCTTTCCGCTGATTCACGTTCCCGCGGGCGCATTGGTCATGGGCTCGGACCGGGCGGCGGGGGAAGGCCCGGCCCATCGCCTGGAGTTGCCCGACTTCTGGATCGGCAAACACCCCGTGACCAATGCGCAGTACGCGCGCTTCGTCGAGGAGACGGCCTATCGGTCGGAGGGCGACTGGCGGGCCGCGGCCGGGGCGACGTGGCGACATCCGATCGCGCCTGGCAAGGAGACGCATCCGGTGGTGAACGTGAGTTGGAACGACGTGATGGCGTTCTGCGGGTGGGCGGGGGTGGGGTTGCCCAGCGAGGCGGAGTGGGAGAAGGCCGCCCGCGGCCCGGAGGGACGGGAGTATCCGTGGGGTCAGGGGTGGAGGCCAGGGGTGTGCAACACCCGGGAGGGCAAGCTGGCCGGGACCTCGCCGGTGGGCCAGTTTCCCGCCAGCGCCAGCCTCTATGGATGCCACGATCTGGCGGGCAACGTTTGGGAATGGACCCGCAGCCGGCAGCGCGCTTATCCTTACGACCCACACGACGGGCGCGAGGACGTGGCCGGGGACGGCAGGGACAGGGTGCTGCGGGGAGGGTCGTGGCGGGACGGCCGCCAGTCCGCTCGCGGCACCGCCCGGAAGGTCTATCGGCCGGTGTCAGGAAGCGACGATTACGGGTTCCGGATCGTGGTCAGGAAGCCCAGCCAGCCATTGGCGTAGCCGCCTTGCGCGAGCATCCGCCGCTGGCCAACGGCATCCTCGAGCAGCGTGCGATATGCACGGACGATTGATGAGTTCATTAGTAGGCAGACGCGGGATGGCTCCCGCGTCCCAAACTCCCTCTCCCCAACCCCTTCCCGGCGCTTCGCGTTCAAGCAGCGGGGAGAGCGATCGGGCGAGGCGTGTCTGCTCATTCCCGCACTGAGCGACCACCGCATGCCCCCCGCTCCTTCTCCCCGACCGATGGTGACCCCGGCATCCCGGATGCGGCCCCGGGCGAGCGCGGTCAAGATCGCCCTCACCTACGCTGGGATCAGCGCCCTCTGGATCCTGATCTCCGATTCCCTGGTGCATGGCTTGGTGGCCGACCCGACCCTGCGCACGTATGTGGAGATGTTCAAGGGATGGTTTTTCGTGGCGTCGACGGCGTTTCTGCTGTGGCTGGCGTTGGATTGGCACATGCGGCGGCAGTGGCGGTCGACCGAGCAACTGGAGGAGGCGCAGCGGGCGGCCCGGTTGGGCAACTGGAGTGTGGACTTCGCCACCGGGACGTTGCAGTGGTCCCAGGAGCACTTCCGGATCTTCGAGGTCGATCCTGGCGCGTTCCGCGGCGCGCACCAGGATTTCCTGGATCGGGTTCACCCCGAGGACCGCGAGAGGGTGCGGCAGGCCAACGAGGCCGCGCGGACCCAACCGAAGCCGGTGGAGGTGGAATACCGGATCGTGACCGGCTCGGGCGCGGTCAAGGTGCTTCGCTCGGTGGCCTGCCCGCGGAAGGATCGGGAAGGGCGGCTCCTCGGCCTGCACGGCACCACGCAGGACATCACGGCCTACAAGCAACTGGAGGAATCGCTGCGCGCGAGCGAGGAGTTGTATCGGTTGATCTACGCCCACAGCGGCGAGGCCATGTTCCTCGGCACGCCCGCGGGGGCCATCCTGTCCGCCAACCCGGCCGCCTGCCGTCTGTTCCGTTGCCACGAGGCCGACCTGCAGCGGTGGGGCCGCGCCGCACTGCAGCCTGCCGGCGATCCACGCTGGGAATCGGCCCTGCAACAGCGTGATCGCGAAGGCCGCGTCACGGCCGAGCTTCCTTTCCTCCGGCCGGACGGGACGCGCTTTGAAGGGGAGGTCACCTCGCGGATCTTCCAGGCGGCGGACGGCGAACTGCGGACGACCGTGTTGATCCGGGACGTGACCGAGCGGAAGCGCCAGCAGCGCCACGATCAACGGGAGGTGCATCGCACCGAACTGCTGCTGCAACTCCACCAGCAGGCGCCCCAGATGCAGCTGCGCGAGGTGTTCGAGGTGGTGCTGGAAAAGGCGATGCGACTCACCGACAGCGAGAGCGGGTTCTTCTACCGGGTGGCGGAGGACCAGAACGCGATCGTGCTGACGACGTGGAGGGACGTGGGGCGGAGGGAAGACCCGGCCAGCGCCGGGAGCCCGTGCCCCGTGGCCGACGCCGGCCGCTGGGCGGACTGCGTCCGCCACCAGCGGCCGATCGTCGAGAACGACGGCGCCCGGTCGCCCGACGCCTGCGGGCTGCCTCCCGGCCACACCCCGCTCCGTCGCTTCCTGCGCCTCCCCGTGGTCGAGGACGGTCAGGTCCGCCTCCTGCTCGGGGTGGGCAACAAGGCGGAGGATTACGATGACGAGGATCTCACCCAATTGCAGCTGGTCGCCGCCGAACTCGGCAAGCTGATCCTCCAACGGCGCATCCAGGATCAGTTGCGCCTGCTCTCCCGCGCCGTCGACCAAAGCCCCACCAGCATTGTCATCACCAACCACGAGGGCGCCATCGCCTACGTCAACCCCAAGTTCACCGTGCTCACGGGCTACTCCCTCGACGAGGTCCGAGGGCAAAACCCTCGCGTCCTGCGGGCGGGGGACCTGCCCCCCGATCATTACCGCGACCTGTGGGAGACCATCACGGCCGGGCGCGAATGGCGCGGGGAGCTGCACAACCGGAAGAAGAACGGCGAGGACTTTTGGGAACTGGCCACGATCTCGGCGGTCAAGGACGCCGAAGGCCGGACCACCCACTACGTGGCGGTGAAGGAGGACATCACCGCGAACAAGAGGCTGGAGAACTTCCGTCAGGCCCTGCTCAGCCTGGGCGCCGCCCTCAACCAGGCCTCCGACGCGCGGAGCGCCGGGCACGCCCTCCTGCAAGCGGCCGACCAGCTCTGGGCCTGGCATTCCGCCACCTTGGACTTCATCAAGCCCAACCGGGATGGCATCGAGACGATCCTCAATATCGACACGATCGAAGGTCGGCGGCAGGAGATCCCCGCCACGCCGGGGCAGCGCCTGACCCCGCGGATCGAGCGGGTCCTCCACGAGGGCGCTCTCCTCATCCGGCGCGAGGATCCCCTGCACCCCGAGTTCCCCTCCGTGCCCTTCGGGGACACGACGCGGCTGTCCGCCACCATCATGACGGTCCCCATCCGGCGCAACGGGGAGACCGTGGCCGTGTTGTCCATCCAGAGTTACGATCGCCATGCCTACACGGCGGAGGACCTGAAGACCCTGCAGGCGCTGGCCGACTACTGTGGAGGGGCCCTCGAGCGGATCCGCTCGGAGGAACAGTTCCGCACGCTCGTCGAGAACGCGCCGATTGGCATCTTCCTGCAGGCCGAGGGCCGATTCTCCTACCTCAACCAGGCGGCCATCCGCATGTTCGGGGCCGGCGCGCACGACCGGTTGATCGGAGCGCCCGTCCTGGAACGGTTCCATCCCGACGTCCATGTCCAGGTCGAGGCGCGGATGCGGCAACTCAACGTGGATCGCCGGGCCGTTCCGCTGGCGGAGGAGCGGTGTGTGCGTCTGGACGGCGCCGAGTTTACCGGGGAGTTCTTCGCCGTGCCCTTCCTGATTGAAGGTCAGTCTGGAGCGCTGGTGTTCTTCCAGGACGTAACCGCACGCAAGCAATTGGAGATTCACCTTCGCCAGGCCCAGAAACTCGAGGCCATCGGGCAACTGGCTGGGGGCGTGGCCCACGATTTCAACAACATCCTCGCCGCCATCATGATGCACCTGGGCCTGCTCAAGATGAACCGCGCCCTCGATCGCGAGACGGTCCAAGCCCTGGACGATGTCGAGTCCGAAGCCCGCCGGGCGGCCAGTTTGACCCGGCAACTGCTCATGTTCAGCCGGCGATCCGTGCTCAGCATGAGTGCGTTGGACCTGAACCAAGTGATCGCCAACGTGCTGCGGATGCTCACCCGTCTGATCGGGGAGCAGGTGCGACTCCGCTTCGAAGCCGGCTCGAACCTGCCCGCGGTCCATGCTGACGCCGGCATGATGGAACAGGTGCTGATGAACCTCGTGGTCAACGCCCGCGATGCCATGCCCAAGGGCGGCCTGATCACGATCTCCACCAGCGCGGTGACGCTGGATGCTGAGGCGGCGGCCCGCCACCAGGGGGGCCGCCCCGGACATTTCGTCCGCCTCGAAGTCGCCGACACCGGCACCGGCATGGACCAGGCAACCGTCCGCCACATCTTCGAGCCCTTCTTCACCACCAAGGAGGCCGGCAAGGGCACCGGGCTCGGGTTGGCCACCGTCCACGGCATCGTGGCCCAACACGAAGGGTGGATCGAGGTCGAAAGCGAACCCGACCACGGCTCCACCTTCCTGGTCTATCTGCCGATCGCCGCCACCCCGACCGCGCCGACGGCAGGCTCCGAGGACCTCGAATCCGTCGCTGGCGGGCACGAGACCATCTTGCTGGTCGAGGATGATCGCGACGTGCGGCGGTCGGTGGCCCGCACCCTGACCCGCTTGGGCTACCAGGTTCACGAGGCTGGCAACGGCCGCGAGGCCTTGGCGCTCTGGGCGGCCCACGGGGCCCGGATCGACCTCCTGCTCACCGACATGGTGATGCCCGAGGGGATGAGCGGGCTCGAACTGATCCAGGAACTCCAAACCCTGCGCCCCAGCCTCAAAGCCATCATTGCCAGCGGCTACAGCGCCGAGATCGCCCAGGCCGGGGCCCCCAACCGGCCCGGCGTCCATTACCTCCCCAAACCGTTCGCGGCCCCCGCCCTCGCCCGGTTTGTCCGACAGTGCCTCGATCAGGCGAGCCACTGCTGATCCCGTCAGGCCCACGCGTCCCGGGGGGCTGTCTGCCCCTCCCGAGCTCCTCGCGCCCAAGCCGCGTTCCCGCCGAAACCCGAAGTAATTTTTGCCCAGACCCTCAGGTGGCCGGCGAGCCGCTCGCAGGCGTCCCGCTCGGCGCCGCCCCGCCCGGGAGCGGGCTGCGCATCACCAGGACCTTGTCCACCCGGTGCCGATCCATATCCAGAACCTCGAACACGTAGCCGTCGGCCTCGAAGGTCTCGCCTTCCTTGGGAAGATGCCCCAGGCGCTTCACCACGAAACCGGCCAGCGTTTGATAATCGCGCTCCGGTCCCCGCCCGAAATCCACGTCCGACAACACACTCTCCAACCGTTCCAACTCGATCATCGCATCGACCAAATACGACCCGTCCTCGCGCCGCACCGCGTTCGGCCGGGCCCGCTCGTCCGGCGACGGGAAATCGCCGACGATGGCTTCCATGACATCGTGGAGGGTAACCAGGCCGACGATGGTCCCGAATTCGTCGGCCACCAGGGCGATATGGCGGGCGGACTGTTTGAAGGTCTCGAGCAACTGGACCACGTTCTGGTTGACGGGCACGACCAGCGGCTTGACCGTCAAGTCCGCCAGCTTGACGCCCACCCCCGCCGCCAAATTGGCGTAGATCGCCTTCACCGACACAATCCCCACCACCTGGTCGCGCGTCCCTTCGTAGACCGGAAAGTGCGAGCGGTTGCTGACCACGATCTTGTGCCAGATGGCCTCATGCGGATCGTCGCGATTGAGCCACAAGAGCTTGGCCCGCGGGGTCATGATGTCCCGCACCGGGATGCGATCGAGGGCGAGGACGCTCTCGACCATGGCGCTCTCGACCTGGTTGAAGGCGCCCGCGCGCAGCCCTTCCTGGAGGAGGATCTTGACCTCCTCCTCGCCCACGGCGGCCTCGGGTTGCGGACGCACCCGCAGCAGACGCAACAGGCCGTCGGTCGAGAAACTGAGGAAGCTCACCACGGGCCGCGCCACCCGAGCCAGCCAGTTCATCGGTCCCGTCATCAACATGGCGATGCGCTCGGGGTTGCTGAGGCCCACCTGTTTGGGCACGAGTTCGCCCATGACCAGGGAGAGATACGTGATGCACAGCACGACCACGCCCAAACCGAGGGGTTCGGCATAGGGAGCGAGGAACGGCACCGTCTTGAGCTTCTCCGCCAGGGTTTCCGCGATGGTCGCGCCGCCAAACGCCCCCGCGCAAATGCCCACCAACGTGATCCCGATCTGGACCGTGGAGAGGAAACGGTTGGGAGACTCCGCCAACTCCAAGGCGGCCCGCGCGCGCTGGTCCCCCCCTTGCGCCAACACCCGCAAACGCCCCCGCCGCGCTGAAACCACGGCGATCTCCGTCATGGCAAATACCCCGTTGGCCACCAGCAAGAGCAGGACGAACAGGATCTCCGAGAACGCATCGCTCATGCCGCGAGCCTACCCCACGCCCCGCCGCTCCGCCACCCGGATCGCACGCCCCGAGCGGCTCGCGGGGAGGCTCCCCACGGCCATGAAATCAACCCCGCCGCCATCGACCGAGCGCGTGGGGCCCCACCCGCCTGCTTGCACCTCGCTTGGCCCCCCCCACGATCGGTCTCTCGACCCGCCCGTGACCCTCGCCCGTGACCCTCTCCATGAACCGGAAAGGCAGAAGGCAGAGTGCAAGAGGCAGAATTCGTGCTCTTGCTCTTGCTCTTGCTCCCGGTCCGCCCGGTTCATGGTCCCCATGCGCGTCGGTTCGTTCGACTTGGAAGCTCCCCATGAACCGTCCCCTCACAGACCCGAAGGCTTGCGGTAGAAGTCCAGCGTCCGGGCCAAACCCTCCTGCCACGTCACGGCGGGGTCGTAGCCGAAGGCCTCGCGCGCCGCGCGGATGTCGGCTTCGGACAGCCGGATGTCGCCGGGACGCGCCGGTTCGAATCGGGGTTGGATCGTGCGACCCACCAGTTCCCCGAGGCACCCGAGCAGGTCGAGGAGGGTGATGCTGCGCCCCGTGGCGACATTGAAGACCCGGCCCGCCACGCGCTCGGCCGGGGCCGCCGCCGCGGCCAGGTTCGCCGCCACCACGTTCTCCACGTAAACAAAGTCCCGCGATTGCAGCCCATCCCCGAAAATGGTCGGCGTGTGCCCGTCCAGCACGGCCGTGCAGAAGCGAGCGATGACTCCCGAATAGGGCGAATCGAACGCCTGCCGAGGCCCGAACACGTTGAAGTACCGGAGCCCGACCGCCTCGAATTCGTGGAGCTGATGGAAGATTCGCCCGTATTGCTCCGCCGCGTATTTCTGCAACGCGTAGGGCGTCAGGGGCGACGGCGGAAGGTCCTCCGTCTTCGGGCTGGCCGCCTGATCACCGTAGATGGCCGAACTCGAGGCGAACACAAAACGCCGGACCCCGGCTCGCCGCGCGGTATCGAGCAGCCGCAGCGCCCCGGTGAGATTGGTCTCGTGCGTGCGCAGCGGTTCGGCCACCGACCGCGGCACCGACGCCACCGCCGCCTGGTGGAAGACCAGGTCGCAGCCTGGCAGCGCCTCCTCCACGGCGGCCTCGTCGTTGATATCCCCGTGCACCAAAAACAGCCGGCTCGGATCGGGCTGCGCCCACGCGAGGTTGTCGCGGTGGCCGGTGCTGAGGTTGTCCAGGACCACCACGCGGTCGCCGCGGCGCCAGAGGGCCTCAGCGAGATGAGAACCAATAAACCCCGCGCCGCCGGTGACGAGTGCCTGCATGGTCGTGCGGTCGGATCCTAGCCCGTCCTCTTCACCACCCGCAAGCGGAGATCGGGGCCCCTAGAATCCTTGCCGCCCAGAACTTGATCAAGTCGAGTCAAGTTCTCGTCCCGTCCCTCCTGCCGGCAAGGATTCTACAGAGCGAGGCGTGGAAATTGGGGTCCAGACGGCGAAGGCGCGTTGCACGAACATGGGGGCCGGAGCGGGTCTGAGGTCACGCCTCGCTAGTCCCCAAAAAAAGGGTAGGAAGACCGGGAACATTTTTCCCGCTCATGCCTCTTATTTGCAGATCTCGTTTTGCGTCGCAACGAACCTGCATGAAGAATCTACGAATCGCCGAGTCGATTACCCACCCCCGATCCTCAGCCCGGTCGCGGCTCCCTGCGCTGCTGGTGCTCTGTTTGCTCGCCACTGTCGCCCCCACCACGCTCGCGCGCGACTTCCGGGTCAATCAACTGCCCAACGGGTCCAGGCTGGGATGTGTCGCCTGCCATGTCAGTCCGGCGGGCGGCGGTGCCCGCAACGCCTTTGGCCAGGCGGTCAGCGCCGCGATCGGAGGATCTCCGGCGGCCGTGCCGTTTTGGAGTCCCGCCCTAGCGGCTCTGGACTCCGACAACGACGGCTTCTGCAACGGGCAGGAAGTGGGCGATCCGGATGGCGATGGGGCGCCCCTCCCGGGCGCCACGGTGACGTCTCCGGGTTCCAGCGCCAGCAAACCGGCGAACTCGCCCCCGGCGTTTAGCTCCCAACCCCCGCTCGAACTCGCCCCCGGCGTGCCCTATGAGTATCAGGCCGAGGTCCTGGATCCGGACGCCTGCCAGAACCTCTCCTTCAGCAAGGTAGCGGGACCGGATTGGCTCACGGTGTCCGCGACCGGCCTGGTTTCCGGGACGCCTCCGGCCGGGACCCAGGGCGACACGACGGTCACGGTACGAGTCGTGGACAGCGGGTCGCCGGCGCAGAGTGCCGACCAGACCTTCGTTCTCGCCGCCCCCGTGCGAAGTCCTTTCGCGGGGTGGCAGACCGAACATTTCAGCCTGCCCGGTGAGGCCAGCCTGGCGGGGCCCCTGGAGGACCCGGACGGCGACCGCATCCTGAACCTCTTCGAATACGCGCTCCGTCTTGATCCGCGCAGCCCCGACGTCCTGCCGCCCGCCAGGCCCGCCTTCAACGCCAGCGGCCAGATGCGCCTGACGATCGACCTGCGCGATGACGATCCCCAACTCGTCCCTCGGTTGGTCGTGGCGGATTCGGTGGGCTTCCTGCCGTCCGTCACCCTGGAAGGGATCGCCAGCGATCCGGTGCCCGGCGATGGCTGGAGGACCTGGGTGTTTGAGGACGTCAGCGTGCGCACGGAGGTCGCCGCCCGTTTCGGCCGGATCGTCCTCGAACCCGCACCGTAGGGTGGCCGGGCGCCGCCCCCTCGATGAAGACCATGGGGAACCTCCTGGGGCAGGGACCGACCGGCCTCGAGCCGGCACGGGGTGGGAGGGTCTGGTCGTTCCTGGCCCCCGGAGTGGCGTGGGTCGCGGGGGTGGTCGCGTGGGTGTCCTGCTCGACGGCGGGGCCCTGGGGCATGACGCCCCCGGTGGTTGAGGGAGCCGCCTTCGTGGGCAATCGCGCCTGTGCGGAGTGCCACACAAACTACAGCCGCGTGTTCGACTCGAGCGCACACGGGCGTTTGCGTTTCGAGGGGGCCACGACGCCGGAACCCACCGGGTGCGAGAGCTGCCACGGCCCCGGCAGCCGGCACGTGGCCGTGGGCGGAGGGCGTGGACAGTTTATTGTCAATCCGGGCCGGAAACCGGAAGTCTGCTTCGGCTGCCATCTGGAGACCCAGGCGGAGTTCAACCTGCCGCAGCGTCATCCGGTGCTCGAAGGCAAGATGACCTGCGTGCAATGCCACGATCCGCACGGTTGGGACATCATGAAGCCCGCGCGCGGGCCGGCGCTGGCCCGTGTGAACGAGCAGTGCAGCACCTGCCATCGGGAGCAATCGCGCCCCTTCGTCTTCGAACATGAAGCCCTGCGGGACGGCTGCACGACCTGCCACGTTCCTCACGGTTCGGTCCATGCCATGATGCTCACCGAGCGGGATAACCATCTCTGCTTAAAGTGCCACGCGCAAACGCCCGGCGCCGGGGTCAGCCCCGGCCAGGTGTTCATCGGCACCGTCGATCACACCGACCGCCTGCGCGCGGGCAGTTGCTGGTCGGCCGGGTGTCATACCGCCGTCCACGGCTCGAATGTGAGCCCGCGTCACCTCTACTGAACATGAGGAGGCCGCGCACGCTGACCAACGCCGCGGGCCTCCGGCCCACCAGGGTGCGTTCGACCCACCTGTCGCGCCTGGGAGCCGTCCTGAGTCTGGCTGCTTATTGGGGAAGCGGCCTCCCCGGGGCAGGGGCCGAAGCGCCGGCGACTCCTGACCTCCCTCCCGCGGCACCCGGCCCCGTCAGCTACGAGCGCGACATCCGTCCGGTGCTGGAACGGTCGTGTCTGCGCTGCCATGGGCCGGAGCGCCCCAAGGGAGGCCTTCGCTTGGATACGCGCGAGGCCGCGCTGCGAGGAGGCCACCACGGCGTCAGCATCGTCCCGGGCCAGAGCGCGAGCAGCCTCCTGATCCGGGCCGTCGCCCGGCTCGAGGAGGTGGACGAGGACCTGTGGATGCCGCCCGCGGACACCACGCCACCCCTGACGCGGGAGGAGGTGGGGCTGCTCCGAGCGTGGGTGGATCAAGGGATGCCATGGGGGACGAGCCCGCCCCCGCCCCCGCTGACCTTCAAGGTGTCGCCCGCGCTGGGTGGCATCACCGTGAGGGGGAACGAGAGCGTCTTCCGGGCCCATCACTGGACGCCGGCCGGTTGGAACGGCGGCGTTGAGTCGTTCGATCTGCGGGCGCGGCTGGATGACCTCACCCACCTGCAAGCCGAGGGGCAGGCCTCGCGTGACGACTATCGTGTGGCCTGGCAAGTGGAGCGGCGCACGCTCGGATTTGTCCGCGGCGGATGGGAGCACTTTCGCACGGAGGACCCGGATGAGGGCGGGTATCTCGGGGGTCCCGGGCCCCCTTGGTATGCGCTCGACCGCGATCTGCAGCTTGACCAGGGACGGGCGTGGTTGGATGTGGGCCTCGCTTGGCCGGATAGGCCCCGGTTGACGCTCGGGTACGAACACCAGTACCGGGACGGCGAAAAGGCCCTCACCTCCTGGGCGCCGGTGACCTCCAACGGCATCACCCGCAACGCCTTTCCCACCTCCAAGCACATCGACGAGGAGACGCACATCCTCAAGCTGACCCTCGAGCACGAGGCCTGGGGCATGCACCTGGAGGACGATTTCCGCGCCGAGTGGAGCCGGTTGCGCACCTTGCGAACCAACGCGGTCGAGAGCCCGCTCGGCTCGGGGACGTTCGCCCTGGATCGCGTGGCCGAGAGCCAGGACAGCTTCCTGGCCATGAATGCAGCGAGGCTGGAACGTCCGCTCACGCCCTGGCTCCTGGCCTCGGGAGGCTACCTCTACAGCCATTACGACGCGGACGCGAGTTTCCGCCTCGACGAGGCGATGCTGGGCGGCGCCGCGGGTTTCCCCCGCCGATGGCGCAGCCCCGGCCTCGTCCTCGAGCGCCACGCGCAGGTGGGCAATCTGAACACCCAATTCGGCCCCTGGGAGGGGTTCAGCGCGACCGTGGGCGTGCAAAGCGAATGGAACGAACAGCGCGGCTTCGGCGATGCCTCGTTCGATTTCGAGTTGCCGGACGGCAGCTACTTCCTCCGCTCCGCGCCCCAGCAATCCACGGTCGATCGGCTCGTCCTCACGGAACACCTCGGCGTGCGCTTTGCCGGCCTCCCCAAGACCGTGCTCTACGCCGAGGGCCGGCTCCAGCAGGAAGGCGTGACCCTCGCCGAAGAGCAACTCGACAGTGACTACCCGCTCCGCCGCGACACCGATACGACGACCGACGGCCGCAGCGTTCGGGTTGGCTGGCACACCTCGCCCTGGCGCCGCATGTCGCTGGCCGCCTCCTATCATTGGCAAGAACGGCGAACGCGGGACGATCATCTGGTCGACGTCGTGCCCACCCCGTTCGGCGATTTCCCCAGCGAAGGCTATTCCGCCTTCCTCCGCGAACGCGCCACCCAAAGCGACGAGGTCGATGCGCGGCTCACGTTGCCTTGGTCCGCCCGTCTCAAGACCATCCTCTCCTATCGGTGGGTGGCCAACGAGTACTCCACCACCACCGATCCGGTGGCCGGTTTCGACCCGAACACGTTCCTGCTCGTGCCCGGCTTCACCACGCCGGGGACGCGGATCGTGAGCGGAACCTACGACGCGAATATCTACTCCCTCAACCTGGCAGCCCGCCCCCTCGGCCGCCTCACCCTCAGCACCGCGTTCACGTTCCGCGACTCGCACACGACCAGCGCCGCCAACCACTCTCCCTCCCTTGCCGCCTACGCGGGACGGACGTACAGCCTCATCCCCGGCGCGACCTACGCTTGGAGCACGAACACGGACCTCCTGGTGCACTACAGCTTCTCCCGCGCCGACTTCCGTGATGACCAGGGGCTCGACTCGTTGCCGCTGCGCGTCGCCTACGACTACCACGCGCTGATGGCGGGGTTGCGGCACCGTTTCTCGGAGCGAGTCAGCGCCACCACGCGCTACGGGTTCTACCAGTATGACGAAGCCGACCGCGGAGGGCTTTACAACTACACCGCCCACGCCTTCTTCGTGACGTTGCACTATCGGTTTCCGTAGGCCGAGACCGCATCGAGCGGGGCTGGACGGACAGGCCTTGCCTGCGTGGAGACCTTGGATGAGTGGACTTGCAATGGGGACGGCCTTGGGGCTCAGTAAAAGCGATCCGCTGCGCCTCGCTTATGGTCCCGCCCGAGAACACGGTCATCGTGCCCCGTCGATGCCGCCACTGCAACGAACCCTTGGCCAAGGAAGAGCCCGGTGATTGCTGTTCGCGGTGCCTGCGGGCCAGCCGAGGGGAGGAGGCGGGAAGGGGAAAGGGGCCAGAGGCGCGCCCGCCCCGGGTGGGAGAGGCATTCGGGCATTACCGGCTCCTCGGTCGCCTGGGCGAAGGCGGGATGGGGACGGTGTATGAGGCGGAGGATCTGGAGAGCGGCCGCCGGATCGCGCTCAAGGTTCTAGGGCAGGCGTTGGACAGCGCGGCGCGGGCCCGATTCCTGCGCGAGGGCCGCCTGGCCGCGTCGGTGAACCATCCGAACACGGTCTATGTCTATGGCACCGAGGAGATCGACGCGATCCCGGTCATCGCGATGGAGTTGGTGGCGGGCGGCACGTTGGAGGACCGGGTGCGGGCGCAGGGAGCGCTCCCGCGGACCGCGGCGGTGGACATGGTGTTGCAGGTGATGGCCGGTCTGGAGGCGGCGCACCAGACGGGGATCCTCCATCGGGACATCAAGCCTTCGAACTGTTACCTCGAGACGGACGGCACGGTGAAAGTGGGGGATTTCGGGCTGTCCATCTCGACGCAGGTCCGCCTGGAGCCTGCCCTGACGGTGACGGGCGCGTTTGTGGGCACGCCGGCCTTCAGTTCGCCCGAACAACTGCGGGGCGAGCCGCTGACGGTCCATTCCGACATCTACGCGGTGGGGGTGACGCTGTATTACTTGCTGACCGGTCGGAAGCCCTTCGCGGAGGCTCATTTCGTGCAACTGCTGGCGGCCGTCCTGGAGCGGCCGGCCGAGAGCCCGGCGCGCTGGCGGCGCGACCTTCCGCGGGGATTGTGCCGAGTGGTCCTCCGATGTCTGGAGAAGGACCCCCAACACCGCCCGGGGAGCTATGCCGAATTGAGGCGGGCCCTGGTGCCCTATGCCTCGATCGCTCCCACCCCGGCCACGCTGGGGTGGCGGTTCCTGGCGGGCTGGATCGATGCCTTCCTCCTGGGCACGGTGCAGGTTGTGGCCAGCGCCTGGTGGGTAGGGGGATGGGACATCCTGGTGCGGCCTGACATTCACCAGAACCCGGGCCTCCTCTATGCCCTGCTGACCAACCTGGTCTTGGCCGCGTTGTATTACGGCGGGTTGGAGGGCCGCTGGGGGGCTTCCCTGGGCAAGGGGGTTTGCGGCCTGCGCGTGGTGGGGGACGACCGCCAGCCGCCGGGTTTCCTCCGGGCGGTCGCGCGGAGCGCCCTGTTCGCGGGCGTTCCCCTCATCCCGGCCCTGGTCCTCGCGGGGGTTCGGCCCGACTGGTCGGCGGCGGACCAACACTGGAAGGCCAGTCTGGCCAGCCTCGCCCACCTCGTCCTACAAGGTTCCTGGTTTGTCACCCTGCGCCGTCGGAACGGCTTCGCCGGAGGGCATGAACTACTCACGGCCACCCGCGTGGTGCATCGCGTGGCCGCCCTGCCGCGCATGGTGAGGCCGCCCGCGCGCGAGGAGCCAGCACGGGATGCGGCCGGAGGACGGATCGGGCCGTATGACCTGATCGGACCCATCGCGGCCGCAGGCCAGGAGGGGTTGGTGCTGGCTCATGATGCGCGATTGCAGCGGCGCGTGTGGGTTCGAAACCTGCCCGCCGGCTCTCCCCCCGTGCCCCTCGCGCTCCGCCAGACCGGCCGACCAGGCCGGTTACGCTGGCTGGGGGGACGTCGTTCGAAGACCGAAGCCTGGGACGCCTACGAGGCGCTGGAGGGACGGCCCCTGGTGGAACATCTGGCGCGCAAGCCGGGTTGGGCTGAGCTGCGATGCTGGTTGCTCGACCTCGCGGCCGAGTTGCGCGCCCTGGAGCAGGACCGCGGCGCGCCGACGGTCGTGGGGTTGGATCAGATGTGGATCACCGCCGAGGGGCGTCTCAAGGTGTTGGGGTTCCGCCTGCCGGGCTTGGGCAGCAAGCTGCCCGCCCTCAACCCTGCAGAGCCGGTCCCGAGTGGACGGGCGGCCTCGCCTTGGTCGCCCACGGTTTCTCCCGGGGCGGAAGCCGGCTTCGAGGCCGAGGACGCACCGCCACCGCAGGCGGACGGACAGGCTACGCGACCGGGTTCTGCGATTCGAGGCGGGGAGTTGTTGCGTTGGGTTGGGCTGTCGGCTCTGGAGGGACGGGTCCTGACGATCGCCGAGGCCCGGGCCGGGCAGCCCCGCGGGCCCTTGGCCCTGCACGCCCGCTCTCTGATCCAGGGGCTGCACACGGGGTCGGACCTGGATGCGGTGATGGAAGGCTTGAGGGCCAGTCTGGCCAAGCCGGCGGCGATCACCCCCAGCCGCCGGTTGGGGCTCCTGGGGCTGTGTCTGGGGTTCCCCATCGCGACGGCGTTGGCGGTGGCCCTCGTCGTCGCCGGCGTCCAGCGGGCCCTGTCCAAGCATCCGGACGGCATCGTGCTCAACCTCTGCCTGGGACGGATGCAGGAAATCAGGTCAGGGCCGCAGCCGGGGCTGATCAACGGGGCAGACCTGGAACGTGCGTTCGCCACCTACGTGATCGGACGCTTCGGAGCGGTGATCACCAATGCGCAGACGTGGAACAGTCCGCCGTGGACGATCTCGGTGACGCGCCCCCAACGGACGATGGCGGAACGGCTCGTCGCCGAACACGCGACGCCCACCCCGGAGGAGTGGGCGACGGCCGCGGCGCTCGTGCACGCGCAATTCAAGTCGACCCCGGACGACGCGGCCGACGGGGCCATCCGCCAGGTCCAGCCCATTCAGGTCGGGTTGCTCGTTGGATATGGAGGAGGACTGGTGGGCGTGATCGTGCCTTCGCTGCTCGCGGCGGTGACCTGCCGCGGGGGCCTCGCGCTGTCCCTCGTCGGGGTGCTGGTGGTGACCGGCGACGGGTCCCGCGCGGGTCGTGGGCGAGTGCTGTGGAGGCAGGTGCTGGCGGCGTCACCGTTCCTGCTCCTCCTGGGATCCATCGCCGGGGCCCGGACGTGGATGGGTTGGACACCGGCCGCGCTGGCCGGGGGGATCTTGTTCGGGGGCCTCGCCCTGGCGTCGGCCCTCCTGCCGGAACGCAGCTTGCAGGACCGGCTCGCAGGCACCTGGCTGGTTCCCCGCTAGCGTCGCCGGACGCCGCGTCCGGGCACGCGGCCCCTGTTTCGGCGGAGGGCAGGGGGCCAGGGCCAGATCACAATTCAGGAATCAGAACTCAGAACTGGGTTGGAGGCTTGCGCGCGCGGAAGCGGGGCGGGAAGATGGCCGGCGATGTCGCACGCCGAGTTCGTCCATTTGCATCTGCACACGGAGTATTCGCTGCTCGACGGGGCCTGCCGCCTCGACCGCCTCATGGAGCGCGCGCGCGAACTCCGGTTTCCGGCCCTGGCCGTCACGGACCACGGCGCCATGTACGGGGCCATCGACTTCTACCAGGCGGCCCGCCAGGCTGGGATCAAGCCCATCATTGGCTGCGAGGTCTACGTGGCCCCGGGCAGCCGGCTCGAAAAGAAGTCCGCCTCGGGCGGGCGGGATGTTTACCATCACCTCGGCCTGCTGGCGGCGGACGAAGTGGGCTACAAGAACCTGGTGAAGCTGGTGACCGTCGCCCACCTCGAGGGCTACTACTACAAGCCCCGGATCGACAAGGAACTGCTGGCGGCGCATCACGAGGGGATCATCGGCCTCTCCGGGTGCCTGGCCAGCGAGATCCCCGACCTCATCGTCAAGGATGAACTCGAGCGGGCGCGCGCCACGATCGACTGGTTCAAACAGGTCCTCGGACCGGACCGTTTCTATCTCGAGCTTCAGAACCACGGCCTGCCCGAGCAGGCCAAGGTGAACCGCCATCTGCGCGCCTGGGCTCCCGAGTTCGGCCTCAAGCTGGTGGCGACCAACGACGTCCACTACGTCCGGCGCGAGCACTGGAAGGCGCACGACCTGCTGATCTGCATCGGCACCCAGACCACGGTCCAGGACGCCAAGCGCCTCAGCTACCAACCCGAGCAGTTCTTTCTGCGGTCGGCCGAGGAGATGGGGGCGCTGTTCGCCGAGGTGCCGGAGGCGGTGCGCAATACGTTGGAAGTCGCCGAGCAGTGCAACCTCGAGATCAAGTTCGGCGATCTGCATTACCCGGTCTTCCAACCCCCCGAGCATTTCACGCGGGAAGGCTATCTCCGCCAACTCCTGGCCGAGGGGTTGCAGCGCCGCTACGGTCTACACGCCCAATTCGAGGGCACGGCCTGCGTGGTCACCGCCCTCGACGACCCGGCCCGCCTGCCCACCTGGACCGGCACCCCGGTCGTGCCGCTGCGGCCCGGGGAACGTCCCGAGGCGGTCGCCATCCTCGAAGACGAGGAGGGCGCGGTGCTCGAGGACAGCGAGGCGTCGGAGGCGCTCGAGGCCGCGGGCTTGGGCGACCCGCACGGCCCCCTCACCGCCCCCTTCGAGCCAGCGGTCGGGCAGGCCGTCCGCGTCGTGCTTGACCGTCTCGAACTCGAACTGGGCGTGATCGAGAAGACGGGTTTCATCAGTTACTTCCTGATCGTGGGCGACTTTGTGCGCTACGGGCGAAGCATCGGAGTCACCTGCGTGGCCAGGGGGTCGGCGGCCGGTTCCCTGGTCACCTACCTCCTCGAGATCTCCAACGTCGATCCCATCCGTTACGGTCTCCTCTTCGAGCGGTTCCTCAACCCCGAGCGGGTCAACCCGCCCGACATCGACATCGATTTCGCCGACGACCGCCGCGCCGACGTCATTGCTTACGTTCGCCGCCGCTACGGCGAGGAGAGCGTCGCCCAAATCATCACCTTCGGCACCATGGGCGCCAAGAGCGTGGTCCGCGACGTGGCCCGCGCCATGGGACTCAGTTTCGGCGACGGCGATCGGCTGGCGAAGATGGTCCCCAACGATCTGAAGATGACGCTCGAGAAGGCGCTGAAGCAGTCGCCGGATCTGAAGCAGGCGTACGACAGCGAGGAGGTGACCCGGGAACTGATCGACACGGCCTTTGTCCTGGAGGATCTGACTCGCAATGCCTCGGTCCACGCCGCCGGCGTGGTGATCGGCCCCGAGCCCCTGGTCAACCTGCTCCCGCTGAAGAAGGACGACGACGGCGCGATCGTCACCCAATACGCCATGGGGCCGGTGGGCGACCTCGGGTTGCTCAAGATGGACTTTCTCGGGCTGAAGACCCTGACCGTGATCCGGAACACCTGCGACATGGTGCGGCGGACCCACGGCGTCGAGGTGCCGATCGACCGCCTGCCCCTCGATGACGCCAAGACCTACGACCTGCTCAACCGGGCCCAAACCCTGGGCATCTTCCAGTTGGAATCCGGCGGGATGCGCGACCTCTGCCGCAAGTTCCAGATCAGTTCGGTCGAGCATATCACCGCGCTCATTGCCCTCTACCGCCCGGGCCCCATGGACCTGATTCCTGAGTTCATCCGGCGTCGACACGGGGAGGTGCGCATCGACTACGAGCATCCCCTGCTCGAACCCATCTGCCGCGAGACCTACGGCATCATGGTCTACCAGGAGCAG
>CAZVRY010000117.1:0-10452 GCA_964629545.1 uncultured Verrucomicrobiota bacterium
TGGCAGGTGCGTTGGTGGGGGGAGGGGGTTTGGGGGCATCGGCATTCGAAGCAGATACCCATGCCGCAGAGGGGGCCACGGGGTTCGCCGGTGAGGCTGGTGCGGAAGGCGGTGAGGCCGTCGTTCATGAGGGTAGCGGCCTGGCTGTGGGGTGTGGGGAGGCTGGGGGCGGGGTGGGGAGAGGGCGGGGGCATAGGGTCGGGTTGGGGCGGGCGAGGGGAGGGCGGGGGGCGGCGGTTTAGGCGGGTTTGGCGGTGGCGGCGGAGGGCCGGGTAGGGAGGTAGGGTTCGGGGGGTATGGCTGGGGTGCGTTGGAGGAGGAGGTCGGTGAGGAGTTGGGCGGTGCCAAGGGCGGTGGTGATACCGAGGCCTTCGTGGCCGGCGGCGATCCAGACGCCGGGTTGGGAGGGGGCGGGGCCGATGAGGGGGAGTTTGTCTGGGGTGGCGGGACGGAGGCCGGTCCAGACGCGGGTTGCGGTCAGTTGAGCGAGGCCGGGCATGAACTCGAGGGCGCGATGGATCATGCGTTGGAGGATGGCGGGGTCGATGGCGGGGGAGGGGTCGGCGTATTGGCGGGAGCTGCCGAGGAGGGCTTGGCCGGTGGCGCGGGGTTGGAGGTTGAAGGCGACGGAGTCGGCGCTGACGGCGTGGGCGCTTTTGAGGTAACCGAGTTCGACGAGTTGGTGGCGGACGAAGCCCGGGTAGCGTTCGGTGATGAGGAGATGCCCTTTGCGGGGGCGGATGGGGAGATGGGGGGACAGGGTGGGGGCGGCGCATCCGGCGGCGTTGATGATGGCGTCGGCGGCGATGGGTTCGCCGCTGGCGAGGATGGCGGCATGGGGTGCGAGGCGTTGGACGGGGCAGGCGAGGCGGAGTTGGGCGCCGTGTTGGCGGGCGCGATCAGCGAGGAACGCGGCGACCCTGGGCGGGTAGACGACGCTATCGCCGGGGACGAGGAGGCCGCCGGCGAGGCCGGGTCGGAGGTGGGGTTCGAGGCGAGCGAGTTCTGGGGGAGTGAGGATCTGGGTGGGGACGTGGCGGGCTTGGTAGAAGGCGTGTTTGGAGTGGACGGCCGCCATTTCCTCGTCATCGGTGGCGACCCAGATGGTGCCGCAGGGGTCGAGTTCGCAATCGGGGGGCAGGTGGGGGGCGAGGGTGCGCCACCGTTGTTGGGAGTAGTGGCTGAGGGCGAATTGGGCTGGGGAATCGTCGAGGACGACGAGGTGTCCCATGCCGGCGGCGGTGGTGCCGCTGCCTGGGGTATGGGTGTCGAGGAGAACGACGTGGCACCCGGCCTGGCTGAGGGCGTCTGCGCAGGCTGCACCCACGATGCCGGCGCCGACGACGACGACCTTCATGGTTACTGGTAGGTGCGCTCCATGGTTTTGAGCCGGGGTTGGAGGGGGGAATGGGCGGGGAGCCGTTGGCGGACGTCGGCGAAGATCCGGCGGGCTTCGCCGGGGTTATCGCGGCTGATCATTTGGACGTAATCGAGTTCGATTTCGGCGAGGCGGGGGTCGGTGACGTATTTGCGGTAGGAATCGAGCCAGCGTTTGAGGCCGGTGGCGCCCATGGTTTGGGCGGTTTGGAGGGAGGCCTCGAACTGGTCGGGGAGGCCGGGGAGACGGGTGGGGCCGACGGGGGCGACGGGTTGTTCTTGGGCGGCGGTGCCGTCGTTCTGCTTGGCCTTGACGTTGGACCAGTAGTCCGTCATGCGGCGAAGGACCGTGAAGGCGACGAGGACGATGACGGCGGTGATGAGGAGGCGGAGCATTACTCGGGGACGCGTTCGATGCGGGCGCCGAGGCGGCGCAGTTTTTCGTCGAGGCGTTCGTAGCCGCGGTCGAGGTGGTAGATACGTTTGACGTGGGTGGTGCCTTTGGCGGCGAGGCCGGCGAGGACGAGGGCGGCGGAGGCGCGGAGGTCGCTGGCCATGACCGGGGCGCCACTGAGGGGATGGCCCCCCTTGATGATGGCGCTGGGGCCTTCGAGGGCGATGTCGGCCCCGAGTCGGGCCAATTCGCTGACGTGCATGAAGCGCGCCTCGAAGATGCGTTCGGTGACGATGCTGATGCCTGGGGCCAGGGTGAGCAAGGCCATCAGTTGCGCCTGCACGTCCGTCGGGAAGCCCGCGTAGGGTTGCGTGGTCACGTCCACGGGTTTGAGTCGTCCGCCCCGGCGGACGTTCAAGGCCGGGCCCCGTCGTTCGACCTTGACGCCGGCGTCGCGGAGTTTGTCGAGGACGGCATGGAGGTGGTCGGGCCGGCTGCCGAGGATCATGACTTCACCGTGGGTGGCGGCGGCGGCGATGGCGTAGGTGGCGGTTTCGATGCGGTCGGGGATGACCTCGTGTTGGGCGCCGTGGAGTTCCTTGACGCCGGTGATCGTGAGGGTGGGGCTGCCGGCGCCCTGGATCTTGGCGCCCATCGCGGCGAGGAAGGAGGCGAGGTCGACCACTTCGGGTTCGCACGCGGCGCTTTCGATGACGGTGACCCCATCGGCGAGGGCGGCGGCCATCATGACGTTGGCGGTGCCGAGGACGGTGGGGCCGACGCGGCCGCCGAGGAAGACTTCGGCTCCGGCCAACCGGGGGGCGGTGGCATGGACGTAGCCGTTTTCGATGCGGACCTTGGCGCCGAGGGCTTGCACGCCTTTGAGGTGGAGGTCGATGGGGCGAGAGCCGATGACGCAGCCGCCGGGCAGGGAGACTTTGGCCTTGCGGAGGCGTCCGAGGAGGGGGCCCAGGATGCAAATGGAGCCGCGCATCTTGCGGATGAGGTCGTAGTCGCCGACGCCGCTGAGGCGGGCTGCCTCGATGGTGACGGCGTCGCCGTCGAAGGCGACCTTGGCTCCCAGCGAGCTCAGGATCTGGCCCATGAACTTGACGTCGCTGAGGTCGGGGACGCGGCGGATGGTGCAGGCCTCCCGGGTGAGGAGGGTGGCGGCCATGATGGGCAGGGCGGCGTTCTTGGCGCCGCTGATGGTCACTTCGCCATGCAGGGGGGTCCCCCCTTTGATCAACAAGCTGTCCATGCGAGCAAGGCTTTCCGGAATTGGCCCGGGGATGGGATGCTTTCACGCCGGGGGCGGATGCGCAACGAAGATCCTGGGGGGAAGATCCTGGGGGGGAGATGGGTCCAAGCCCGCATGGGTCGCACTCGCTTGGAACGGGCAACCGCCGGACTAGCCTCGCGACCGTGCTCCTCACCCCTTCGCTCTCCCCAACCTGAGGCATCGCTTCGCTGGAGAGGGTTGGGGGGAGAGAAGGAACTGGCGACTTCCCATCCGGGGGGTGGGCGCGGTAGGGTGATGGGCATCGGCCGTGATCAACCTTTCTGCCATCACTGTCATGCAATCCATCAAAGTGTTCCCGTGTTCGGTTTCGCATCTTATGAAGACCTTCGGAGCTCGTCTGCTGTTGTCGGCTGCCGCCTTGGGGGCGGGGGCCGGATCGGGTTGGGCCGCCACGTTCGGCGAGGATGTGGCTTTCTTGAAGAGGCACACGGATGTGACCGTGTTGTCGGATGGGTCGGGCAAGGCGCAGGTGGCGGTGGTAGGGGCGTGGCAGGGGCGGATCATGACGAGCACGGCGACGGGTTCCGGGGGGTTAAGTTACGGGTGGTTGAACCGGGAACGGATCGCGTCGTCGGCGGTGGACAAGCACATCAACGTCTTCGGCGGCGAGGATCGTTTTTGGCTGGGGCCGGAAGGGGGGCAGTATTCGATCTTCTTTGCGCCGGGGGCGGCGTTCGACTTGGAGCATTGGCAGACGCCCTTTGCGATCGACATGATGCCGTATAAGCGGGTTTCGGCGACGCGGGCGAAGGCGGTGTTCGAGGCGGCGTTCTCGGTGGTGAACTACTCGGGAACGAAGTTCGATGTGAAGGTGAATCGGGAGGTGCGGTTGCTGGACACGGATGCGACGTGGGCGAAAATGGGTTTCAAGCCGGAGGCGGGGGTGGATTTGGTGGCCGTGGAGAGCATCAACAAGATCACGAACGCGGGCAAGGAGGCGTGGCGGAAGGAGACCGGGTTGCTCTCGATCTGGATTCTAGGGATGTACAATCCGTCGCCGGCCACGACGGTGGTGGTGCCGATCAATCCTGGGCCGGACGAGCGGTTGGGGCGGAAGGTGACCTCGGACTACTTTGGGGAGGTGCCGGCGGATCGCCTGAAAGTGAAGGACGACGTGATTTACTTCAGCGCGGACGGGCAGTATCGGTCGAAGATTGGGATTGGGCCTGGGCGGACGCGGGGGCTGTTGGGGAGTTACGATGCGGCGAACCAGGTCTTGACGCTGGTGTATTTCACGCACAAGCCGGGGGTGACGGACTACGTGAATTCGCTGTGGAAGTTGCAGGATGCGCCGTATGCGGGGGATGCGGCGAACAGTTACAATGACGGGCCCCTGACGCCGGGCGGGAAGGGATTGGGACCGTTTTACGAATTGGAATCGTCGTCGCCGGCGGCGGCGTTGACGCCGGGCGGCAGCCTGACGCACGCGCATCGGACGCTGCACTTTGCGGGGCGGGAAGAGGGGTTGGACCGGATCGCCCGCGCGACGTTGGGGCGGTCGTTGGACGAGATCAAGCAGGCGCTGGCGCGTCGCCCATGAGGGTGGAAGCGATGGGGGCTCCGGTGCGGCCGGAGGAGGTGCCGGCCCTGCGAGGAGGGCCGCGGACGGTGACGCGTGACTTTCCGTGGCCCCTTTACGACGAGACGGACGTGGCTCGGGTGGTGGAGGTGTTGCGGAGCGGGCGGTGGGGGGATCCGAACTGTTCGGACCAGGTGGCGGCGTTCGAGCGGGAGTTCGCGGCGGCCTGCGGGAGCCGGTTTGCCGTGGGGGTCGTGAACGGGTCGGTGGCGTTGCGGATCGCGCTGATCGCGTGCGGGGTGCGGCCCGGGGACGAGGTGATCGTGCCGCCCTACACGTTCATCGCCACCGCGTCGGTGGTGATCGAGGCGAACTGCGTGCCGGTGTTCGCCGATCTGGACCCGGAGACGTATAACCTCGATCCGGCCGAGGTGGAGAAGGCGATCACGCCGCGGACGCGGGCGATCATCCCAGTGCATTTTGGCGGGCAGGCGTGCGACATGGATCGGTTGATGGGATTGGCGTCCGTCCACGGGTTGACGGTGATCGAGGACGCGTGTCACGGGCACGGGGCGGAGTATCGGGGGAAGAAACTGGGGTCGATCGGGCATGCCGGGTGTTTTAGTTTCCAGTCGTCGAAGAACCTGACCAGCGGCGAGGGGGGAATGATCGTGACGGATGACGAGGCGCGTTACGAGCTGATGAATTCGCTGCGCAATGTGGGGCGGGTGAAGGGGGGGCAGTGGTATGAGCACCATCACGCAGGCTGCAACTATCGGTTGACGACCCTGCAGGCGGCGTTGCTGTCAGCGCAATTGCGCCGCTTGGAGGAGCAGACGCGGCGGCGGGACGAGAACGGCCGCTACCTGGCCGGGTTGCTCGGTGAGATCGAAGGGATCCGGCCGCTGACGCGCGGGCATGGGGAGACGCTGCATGCGTATCATCTGTTGGTGTTGCGGTATGATCGGGGGGCGTTTGGGGGGTGGCCGAAGGCCGAGTTCGCCCGTTGGCTGGCGGCGGAAGGGGTGCCGGCGTTCATGGGCTACCCGCGGCCGCTTTACCGTCAGCCGCTCTTCCAGGAGCGCCAATTCGCCTGCTATGCGATTCCCGAGACGGTGGATTATCGGAAGGTGCATTGTCCCGTAGCGGAGCGGGCGTGCGCGGAGGAGGGGGTGTGGATTCTGCAGCATGGCTTGTTGGGGACGCGGGAGGATATGGAGTGTTTTGCGGAGGCCGTGCGGAAGGTCCAGCGATGGGCACGAGCCCACCCTTGGCAGGAATGAGTATGGAGCAGGCTCCATGGACGAGGCGGAGGTTCCTGGTGGCCGCAGGAGTGGGGGCGGCAGGGTGGGCCGGGTGCGGGGGGCCGAGGGGCGGAGGGGGGCGGGGGCGGGCGGGCGCGGAACGGGTGCGATGGGAGAACGACCAGCGGGGGACGCGCGACTGGATGCTGGGCCAGACGGGGGTGGATCCGGCGTCGAAGTATCGTTGTCCCTGGATCGAAGGGTATGTGTCGCGGACCAGCGTGCGGGCGGGGGAGGAGATCACGTTCCATGTGAGCACAAATCCGCCGTCGCGGTTTACGGTCGACGTGTTTCGACTGGGGTTTTACGGGGGAGAAGGGGGGCGGTGGATGAAGCGGTTGGGTCCGTTTGAAGGGACCCCACAACCGGACCCGCCCGTGGGCCCTCTGCGGCTGCGCGAGTGTCGATGGTCAGCCTGCGCCGCGCTGCGGGTGCCGGGCGATTGGCTGAGCGGGGTCTACGTCGGGAAGCTGACGGAGGAACGAGCGGGCTGGCAGAGTTACGTGATCTTCATCGTGCGGGACGATCGGCGGGTGGACTTCCTGTTTCAATGCAGTGACAACACCTGGCAGGCCTACAACCGGTGGCCGGATCAGTTTGCGCTGTACGACGACGGGAAGGAGACGTGGTACTGGGGGAACCGGGTGGCGGTGAGTTTCGATCGGCCCTATGGGAAGTACTGTCAGATCCTCGATGCGCCGCTCTCGACGGGATCGGGCGAGTTCTTTTTGTGGGAGTTCCCGTTGGCCTACTGGCTGGAGGCGGAAGGGCAGGACGTCAGTTATGTCTCGAACGTCGATACCCACGCGGATCCGCGCGGACTGCGCCGGGCCCGCGGTTTCCTGTCCGTCGGGCACGACGAATATTATTCGATCGAAATGTTCCGTCACCTCCGGGAGGCGGTGGCGCGGGGATTGAGCGTGGGGTTCTTCTCCGGGAACACCTGCTGCGGTCGGGTGGCGTTTGGGGCGTCCCACGCCGGGGTGGCGAACCGCTGGTTCAGCCGGGAGGACGCCTTCGCGCCCCGGGATCCCGAGGACCTGAAGCGTTTGCCGAGCATGGCGACGTTACCACATCAGAGTCCGAACTCGGCGACGCTGGTGGGAGCGCGGAACCTGGCGCCCTTCACGGGGGGCGCGGACTGGATTTGCGCCGCGCCCGAGCATTGGCTGTTCGAGGGGACGGGAATGCGGCGAGGCGAGGGAATTCCAGGGTTGGTGGGCTGGGAGTGGCACGGGGAACCAGCGCCTATTCCCGGATTGGAAGTGGTGGCGACCGGGCCGACCCAATCGGCCCCCGGAGAGTTGAATGGCGGGGTCTATACGGCGACCGTGTATCCGGGGCCCGCAGGGAACGTGGTCTTCAACGCCTCGACATGTTGGTGGGCTGATGGGTTGAGCGCGCCGCCAGGCTACGTCAGGCCCTCGGTGTATACCACACCCCAAGGCCCCGATGCACGGGTTCAACAAATGACCAGGAACGTGCTGGCGCGGATGAAGCGCGGCGAGTAACGGTTCGCGGCACAAGGGAACCGCACGAAAGGCCTCGGGGGATTACGGCGAGCCTGTCACGTTGCTTGCGAGATCCGCTACTGAGCGGGCCGGCCCGGGCCGAACGCGGACACGGCCGCCGCGGAACGATCAGGCCAGATCCTGGGGCGGAGTCGGCGGGCGGAACGCGGAGGCGGCGAATTCGACCCCGGCGTAGACCTCGGCCAGTTCGAGTATGATTCGCAACGAGGGCAAGACCAGGGAACCCTCCAGCCCTTCCGTCGTGCGCAACACCCATTCCTCGGGCGGCTGCCGGCGGAACTGATCCACTCGAGCCAGACGTTGGCTGACCAGAAGGTACTCCTGCAACGCAGGGATGTGCCGATAATGGCGGAATTTCTCGCCCCGGTCGTAGGCCTCGGTCGTGTCGGACAGGACTTCGACGATCATCGTGGGATTGACCAGGGTGTCGTCGGTGCCGGCAGCGAACTGAAGCGGTCCACAGACAACGGAGACATCGGGATACGTGAACAACCCGGTCGCCTCCACCTTGAGGCGCAGGTCACTAGTAAAGGGGAGGCAGAGACTTCCTTTCAATCGATTCCGCAGCTCGCCGATCAGGTTGGCCGCGATGAGGCTGTGCATCGGCGACCCTCCCGCCATTGCGAATGTCTCGCCGTCGAAGAACTCGCTCTTGAAACGGGCTGCCCGCTCTTGCGCGAGGTACTCCTCCGCGGTCACACGCGAGATTGTCTTCGGCCAGGCCATACGCAAACGCACACTACCCGCACCGATCGCCTTGGCAAGTCCTGGCCGGAGCGCCCCGCGGGGACTTTGCTCCCTTTGCCTTCATGACTGCATGTGGGGTCACGCAGGGGTTGGCTGCTGTGGGCAGGGAGGAGACCGCCGAAAGGGGGGATGCCCAGGCTCAGACGTAGAGGGCGGACTGGAGGTCGCGGACGAGGACGCTGGCGAAGGGGTAGCGGTCGTCGGGGTCGCGGGCGATACACTTAAGGACGATCCGTTCGAGGGCGGGAGGAATGTCGGCGTTGAGGTCGCGGGGGACGATGAGTTCCTGCTGACGTTCGAACTGGGAGAGGAGCAATTCTTTGGGGGTCTCGCCGGAGAATGGCTTCTTGAAGGTAAGGAGTTCGTAGGCGGTAACGCCGAAGGCGAAGAGGTCGGCACGGTGGTCGACCTCGCGGCCTCGGAGTTGTTCGGGGGCCATGTAGGCCGGGGTGCCGGGGTTTTCGGAGAGTTTTTTGGGTTTGTCGGGGCGGGGTTGAGCGATGTCGAAGTCGACGAGGCGGACGTTGCCGTTCCGGGTGACGAGGAGGTTTTCGGGTTTGAAGTCGAGGTGCATGAAACCGCTGTCGTGGACGTGTTCGAGGGCGATGGCGGCGTCGATGAGGATGTTGCCGACGAACTCATTGAGGACGGCGTCGGTGCGGGAAATGAGTTGTTTGAGGTTGGCGCCCTCGACGTATTCCATGAGGAGGTAGAGGTCGCCCTCGATTTTGCCGTGGTCGTAGTAGGTGATGACGTGTTCGTGGTTATGAATCTTGGAGAGGATCTCGCAGCCACGCTGGAAGCGCCGTTTGGCGGTGAAATCGAACCGGAGGTGGTGATGGAGGCGGCGGAGGGCGAAGTGTTCGCGCTTTGGGTTGGTGGCGAGCCAGATGTTGGCGGCGCCGCCGCTGTTGATGAGTTCCTGAAGGTAGTAGGGGCCGAACTGACCCGGTTGAGGTGGTCCTTCGGCGGGCTTGGCCTTGCTTAGTCCGAACAATCCCATGCTGTTAGCTTGATTGCGTGTAGCATGATGGGAGGATTCATGCCACTGGTTTTCCGACCGCACAGAGGGGGCAGGGATGGGGGATCGGAGTTCGGAGATGGGAGTTCGGAGATCGGAGTTCGGAGATGGGAGTTCGGAGATGGGAGATCGGAGTTTGGAGATCGGGGTTCGGGGTTCGGGGTTCGGGGCCGAAAGTAGAGGACTGCGCGGACTTTGCGGCTCTGCGCGAGACGAACGGGCTCAGGCCGGGCGTCTGGGACCGAGAACCGCCGCGCGGAGGGGACGGTGTCAGCCGGGGGTGACCGGTTCGTTTTGGTTTGCGCAGGGTTGCAGAGGCTCAGAGGCTGCCCAGGAGTCGGGGGGGGAGGTGGGTCAGGGGGCGTTGGCGGTGGGTGGTGGGGGGCGGGCGGCCTCGAGGGTGAGGGCGAGCTTGGTGATGTAGGCAAGGTCGGCCTTGGCGTAGGGGAGGTCGATGCGGCGGGCGAGGTAACCGGGGGTGGGGTGTTGGAGGAAGGCGAGGGCGCGGAAGGCGCCGGCGGCGAGGTCCGGAGGGTCGACGAAGTTCTCGCCGTAGTGGACTTGGCGTTCTTCACCCTGGAGGGGCCAGGTGCGATAGAGGATTTCGAACCAGTTCCAGACCTGGCCGACGGCGTCGGGGGCGTCGGCCAGGAGGCGTTGGGCGACGTTGGGCGCGAGGTCGTGGAAGAGGGCGAGTTTGTGTCGGTGCGGGCTCAGGCGGAAAGAGAAGGCCGAGCCGTGTCCGATGAAGGCGTCGAGTTCAGCGACGCCCTTAAGCTCGGTGAACGAGGCCTCGGCAGCGGCGCGTTGCCACCAGGCGAGCAAGGCCTCGGCGGTGGTGCGAGCGAGGGCGGAGGCCCGGGCGGCGGCGTCGGGGTCGCCGGCTTGTTCGGCGAGGTGGGCGAAGGCGAGGAGGGAGGCGAGGTAGCGGTTGGCCCAGAGGTCGCCGCGGGGGGGCAGGCTCCATGGGGAGCGTTCGAAGTCATCGAAGCAGGCGCGCAGGCGTGGCCAGGCGCGGAGGACGTGGGAGGACTCTTGGCAGCGGGTGGCATAGAGGGAGATGGCATGGAGGTTGCCGAAGGGGTGGTAAGCGGGGGGCTTCGAGGTGCGGGTGAGGAGGTGTTGTGGGGGTGGGGCCCATTCGCGGCGGGTCCATCGGTCGCGGGGTTGGTCGGCGTTTGGGCTGTAGGGGGGGTAGTTATCCCACTCCTCGGCGAGCCAGCGTTTGACTTGGGTTTGGAGGTCGGGGGGGAGG
>CAZVRY010000117.1:10462-20121 GCA_964629545.1 uncultured Verrucomicrobiota bacterium
CCCCCCCCCCCCCCCCCCCCCCCCCCCCCCGCCCCCCCCCCCCCCCCCCCCCCCGCGCCCGCCCCGGCCCCCGAGCCCCGGCGCCCGGAAAGGGTAGGCCCAGGCGAGGGTTTCGAAGAGGGCGCTGTTGTGGTCGAAGAGGAACTCGCGTCCGGCCAGGCCGGGTTCGATCCAGAGCGGGGCCCAGAGTTGGCTGGCGAGTTCGCGGACGGCCTGGGCGAGTTGGAGGGAGAGGTTGGTGGTGGTGATGGGGGCCAGTTTGGGGGCGATGGTGCCGGGGGTCTGGGCGAGGTCGAGGCAGACCTCTGCCGGGGGCTGGGAGGTGGGTTCGGAGGTCAGGCAGAGGAGGCGGCTGCCGGTGATCCAGAAGAGGCGGGGGCCGGCGACGGCGACGCTGCCGCGGGCGGGTCCGTGCCATTCGTTGCGGGCCCAGGCGGGGGCATGGAAACCGCCATAGGTGTCGCGTTCGCCGTGGATGGGGAGGAGTTGTTGGGAGGCGAGGTCGAAGGCGCTGAGGGTGCCTTGGTGGGCGATGAGGACGGTGTGGCGGGCGACGGTGAAGTTTTGGGATTCGTCGGCCGTGCCCCAGAACGTATTCCAGGGGGGTTGGTTTCCGGCGCGATGGAAGAGGGGTTCGATGTGGTTTTGGGCGAGGTCGAGCAGGCCGAGGGCGGTGAAGGGGGCGACGCCGCGGTTCCAATTCCCGTAGGCGCTGCGGTGTAAGAGGAGGAGGCGGCCGTCGGCGGTGAGGCGCGGGGGGATGCCGGAGGCTTGACAACCGGCGGCCCAGAGGACGGGGACGACCGGTTGGGGTTGGCCGGTGGATCCGTCGAAGACGTAAAGCGTCTGGGCGTCGGGGTCCTGGGCGAGGTGTTGTCGAACCGCATCCTGTTCGCGTTGCCAGAGTGCGGGCGTGCCTCGGGCGGCGTCGCTCTTGATCCAGGTTTCGAGGGTGCGCCAGTCGCGGTCATCGGCCCCTGCCTGCCGGGCGAGGAGTTGGCGGTCGCGGGCGAGGCGTTGGGCCATATTGAGGTTGGGGTTGGTGCGGACGACGACGCGGGTCTGATCGTTCGAGCCGACGACGACGGGGTAGTAATCGCGGGCGGTTTGACCGCGGAGGGGTGCGGAGGTCCAGGCGAGGGTTCCGTCGGCGAGGAAGCAGCGGACACGCAGGTCCTCGCCGGTGACCCAGGCGCGTTTCTGGCTGGCGGCGGCGGTCTGTCGGATGGGGACGCCGAGGGGGTGTTGCCAGAGGAGTTGGCCATCGTGGAGGTCGAAGGCGAGGAAGGAACCGGAGCGGGTGCCGATGAAGACGCGGTTGGCCTCCACGGTGGGGGAGGCGGAGAAGCCGCCGGGGAATTCGGGGCTATGCCAACGGAGTTGGCCACGGACGGCATCGACGGCGTAGAGGCGTCCGTCGGCGGAGGCGGCGAGGACGAGGCCGTCGGCGTAGGCTGGGGAATGGAGGAAGGGTCCGTGGGCTTGGAAGCGCCAGGAGGGTTGGCCGGAATCGGTCTGGAGGGCGACGAGGAATCCGCGGTGGGTGGTGAGGAAGACGAGGGGGTGGGCGACGATGGGTTCGAGGGCGGTGCCGAGGCGGTCGTGGAGGAAAGAGCAGGCCCAGGCGAGTCGGTAGGGTGGTTGGGGGCTTTCCGGAACCCAGCCGTCGTGCCGGGGATTTCCGCCGAGCATGGGCCAGTCGGCGTGCGCGGGGAGGGCGAGGAGGAGGAGCAGGAGGGCGAGCCAGGTGCTGGGCCTGGTTGGTTCAGCGTGGCGGGGAGGTGTGCGGATTAGTGCCGTGGGGCGACGGTTCACGGGGTGACCGTAGGTGCTGGGTGCAGGGAGTCAAACCGCAAAGGACGGTGGATGGGCGGGGGCAGCGCGGGCGGCGAGAGCCCCTGGCGGCGAAACTCCAGCCTTGGTGCGACATTCCACGAGCGCGTCGCTTGCGGCTGCTGATCGTTGGCGCCGCCTGAACCTCTGTGTCCCCGGCGAACGCCGGGGTGAGATTGGGGTGTTTGCGCGAAGGCTTTGGGTGCGAGTTACCGTTCGGTTCAGAACCGGAGGCTGCCGGCCTCGCCGGACTTGCCCCTCGCGGCCCTGCCCCCTATAAGTGCCCCATGTTGCCTACGCTGCTGTCGCACGGCGGATTGATGATGTGGCTGCTCCTGGCCGTCAGTGCCGTAGCTGTTGTCATCTTCGTCGAGCGCCTCCTCCATTATCACCGGGCACAGATTAACTCGGCGGAATTCCTCAACGGGGTGCGCAATGTGCTCAAGCGCGACAATGTAGTGGAGGCGCTCTCCATCTGCGACGCCACCCCGGGCCCGGTGGCGCGGCTGGTCCGGATCGCCATCCTGAACCGTGATCGCGGCCGGGAAGGCGTGCGCGACGCTCTTGAAGAAGGCGGTCTCCTGGAAGTGCCGCGATTGGAGGAGCGGCTCAATCTGCTCGCCACCATCGCCCATCTCTCGCCGCTGATGGGCCTGCTCGGGACCGTGCTTGGGTTCATCAACGTGTTTGCCGCCATGCAACGCGAAGGCCCGTTCGTCACGGGCAGCGCCTTGGCTGGCGGGGTGTGGCAGGCCCTGATTTGCACGGCGGCCGGCCTCGCCGTCGCCATCCCCTGCTACGCCGGCTACAACTACCTCGTCAGCCGCGTCAACAGCATCGTCCTCGACATGGAGAAGGCGTCCACCGAGGTCCTGAACCTGCTTACCACCGGCGGGAACGGCAAATGAGATTCCAGCGCCAGGCCCGTATCTTCCGCGGGCAATTCGATGTCGCCCCCTACGCCGGGGTGCTCTTCCTCCTCGTCCTCTTTCTCCTCCTCAACTCCTCCCTGGTCTTCCGCCCCGGGGTCCGCATCGAGCTGCCCCCCGCCGGCGAACTCCCCGGGCCGGAGCGTCCCGCCCTCGTGCTCGCCATCGACCCCTCTGGCCAGGTCTACTTCGAGAACCAGATCATCCAGGAACGACACCTCCAAGCCCGCCTCACCACCGCCGTCCGCCAAGCCCGCCAACCCATGATCCTCGTTCTCCAAGCAGACGGCCGCGTCAGCCAGAACCAGATCGTCCGCCTCACCGAAATGGCCCGCGCCGCCGGGATCGAGGAATTCTGGATCTCAACCCGTCCCCGGGGTTTCGACCCAACCCCGCCCGCGACGGGAGGGGCCACCAACCGATGACCTCTGCCCCGGTCGATCCCGCTTGGCCCCCAGGGCGGTGGTTCTCCCACATTGCGGGTGTTTTCATCCTCCAGGTCCTGCTCATCCTTCTGCTCTCCGACCGTGCCGCGGAGTTGCCGCGCCGCCCCCGCAACCCGTTCCGGGTGGCCCTGCTCAACGCGCCCGATCTGCACCAGCGTTTGGCCTCGCTGCCGCTGGCCGCCGATCCGACCCTGTTTGCCTTGGCGAACCTTCGCGAGTTCACCGGCCTGGCCTGGCAACGCCCGAAGGCGTCGGCGCCACGACTCCCCCCATGGCGTGACCCGGGCCCCTTCCCGCAAACCCAAGTACCCTCGGGTTTGGCGAGTCTTCCTGGTGATTTCCTGCGCAGCCAGCCCATCCCCCAGCGCTCTGCCTTCAGTCGGCTCCCTCACCCCATCGGCCACCTCGCCACCCACCCGCCCCTTCTCCGCACCCAATCGGTTGTCCGTCTCGAAGGCGCCCTCAGCCATCGCCCCCTCCTCGCCCCGCTGACCGCCCCGCCTTGGCCCCACCCCGACTTGCTGACCAACACCCTCGTCGAGGTGATCGTAAACCCCGAGGGCCTCGTTATTTCCACCGTTTCCCGGCAGGGTTCCGGTTCCGCCGGCGCCGACCGCAAGGCCCTCGAACTCGCCCGCGCCGCTCGTTTTCGCCCCTCCCTCCACTCCACCCTTGAACACGGCGTCCTCGTCGTGGAATGGCTCACCCTGCCTCCCCCCACCCCGGACCCGTGACCCCGGACACCCTCATCTTCGTCTACGTCGCCGTTTTACTTGCTGGCCTCTCCGCGCTGGCCATATACTCCGAACTCCGCCGGAGGCGGTTCGAGCCGACCCCCAGCGAGGACCGCATTTTTCGTTGTGAAAAATGCGGCTTGGTTTATACCGACGACGCCGACGTGGACCGCTCTCGGTGCCCGCAGTGCGGGCGCTTGAACGAGAGCTTCAAATTCTAGTCGGAACCGACGCGCCAGGGAAGGCCCCATGCCCGCCGGTTCCGGCTCAAAGTAGTACCTGCTTATGGGAATGTGGATTGGCCGCAATCGCAAGGCCCGAGTGACCTACGGCTTCGATGAGATCGCCCTGGTGCCCGGAGACATCACCATCAACCCCGCCGAGGTCGACACCTCCTTCCAGATCCCCCGCCCCGACGGCAGCCACATCAAGCTCTCCGTCCCCATCCTTGCGAGCGCCATGGACGGCGTCACCGACGTCCGCTTCTGCATCGAAATGGGCAAGCTGGGCGGCCTCGGCGTGATTAACCTGGAAGGGGTCCAAACCCGCTACGAAGACCCCGCCGATGTCCTCGACCGCATCGCCAAAGCCGATAAGGACTCCGTCACGGAACTCATTCAAAAGGCCTACCTCGAACCCGTCAAACCCGAGCTCATTTCTCGCCGGATCCAAGAGCTCAAAAAGGCGGGCGTGCTCGCGGCGGTGAGTTCCATCCCCCAAAAAGCCCAGGAATTCGGCCGCATCGCTCAAGAAGCCGGCGCCGACGTCTTCGTGGTCCAAAGCACCGTTTCCACCGTCCGGCATCTCTCGACCCAATATAAGAGCCTCGACCTCGCTGCCTTCTGTCAGGAACTCAACATCCCCGTCATCATCGGCAACGCCGTCACTTACAACGTCACCCTGGAACTTATGGCCTGCGGCGTCGCCGGCGTCCTGATCGGGGTGGGCCCCGGGGCTGCCTGCACCAGCCGGGGGGTTCTTGGTCTCGGCGTCCCCCAAGTCACCGCCACGGCCGACTGCGCGGCCGCCCGCGATTACCATTTCAAGCTCACCGGCCGCTACGTTCCGATCATCACGGATGGCGGCATGAGCCGAGGCGGCGACGTCTGCAAGGCCTTCGCGTGCGGCTCGGACGCGGTCATGATCGGCAGCGCCTTCGCCCGCGCCAAAGAGGCCCCGGGTCGCGGCAACCACTGGGGCATGGCCACGCCCCACGCCAACCTCCCACGCGGCACTCGGATCAAAGTCGGCGTCACCGGCTCCCTCCGCCAAATCCTGTTCGGCCCCGCCACCGTCGATGATGGCTCCCAAAACCTCGTCGGCGCCATCACGACCTGCATGGGCAACGTCGGGGCCCGCAACATCCGCGAATTCCAGGAAACCGAGATCATCATCGCCCCGAGCATTAAGACCGAAGGCAAACTCTTTCAGACCGTGCAAAGCGTCGGCATGGCCCGTTGACTGGAAAGCGCGTGTGACGTATGCGGGCTATGAACCTGCTTCTGGTCACCGTCGGTGGGGCGAGGCTGCCGGCGAACCGGGAGCGCGCAGGCCGCTGACGGCTCGCAAGTGCGCTCACCCCACCCGACTTCCAGGGTTCATAGGCCGAATTGCTGACCACCGCCTTGCCGTTCGCCTGCCGGCTTGTTACACTACACTTCCATGAAACCGGCGAATCTCGAGGCCGCACTCAACCGCAAACCCTTTCGCCCCTTCTCCGTCCGCTTGGACGGGGAGGTCATCCCCGTCCAGCATCCCGAACAAGCCCTCCTCGCCGAAAGCAAGTCCACCCTCGTGTTGGTCGACCCCCAGGACCACATCCATATTCTCGATGTGGACCAAATCAGTAAGATCGAGATTACCCCTCGCTCCACCTCCGGCAAGCAGGCCAAACCCACCTCCCCCGCCGCCTGACCCCCCCACGTCTTCCATCCAAGCTGAGCCACCCCTCGCCCCGTCTGCTCGCATGTTCCCCGCTCCCGGGACTGCCCCCGATCGCTTGCAGATCACCATCTCCCGCCCACCCATGGCCGACCCACGCCTCGAGTTAATCAACACCGGCACCGAACTCCTCCTCGGTCGCATCCTCAACACCCACCAGCAATGGCTCGGCCGTCAACTCGCCGACCACGGCTGGACCCTCACCCGTCAAGTCACGGTCCCTGATACCGGACCCGCCATCACCGAGGCCGTCCGCGACTCCCTCAGCCGCGCCGATATCGTCATCACCACCGGCGGCCTCGGCCCCACTTCCGACGACCTCACGCGCGATCTCATCGCCCAACTCCTCCATCGTCCCCTCGCTGAAGATGAGGCCACCCTCCGGGCCATCCAGCATTACTTCGCCTCCCGCCAACGCCCCATGCCTGCCCGCACGCGGGTCCAGGCCCTCGTCCCCCAGGGCGCCCTTGTTCTCCACAACCCCCACGGCACTGCACCCGGGCTTGCCCTCGAGGTTGCGCCCAACCCCTTCCGCCCGGATAACGCCAGTTCCTGGCTGATCATGCTCCCCGGCCCCCCACGCGAACTCCGTCCCATGTTTTTGGATCAGGTGCTGCCGCTGCTGCAACGCCGCTGCCCTCCCACCGATCCGTTCTCCTGCCTCACCCTCCGCACCACCGGCATCGGCGAATCGGTCGTCGAAGAACGCGTTGGTCCCCTCCTCCAACCCCTCGTCCAGCAAGGCCTGGAACTCGGCTACTGCGCGCGCCCCGGCGAAGTCGATGTCCGGATCGCGGCCCGCGGCACCCAGCACGCCGTCCTCCTGCAGTCCGCCGCCTCCCTCGTCCGTTCCCAACTCGCCCGCCACCTCTACGGCACCGAGGACGAGTTGCTCGAATCCGCCGTCGTAAGCCTCCTCCACGCTCGCCACCTCACCGTCGCCACCGCCGAATCCTGCACCGGCGGCCTTGTCGCCCATCGCCTCACCAACATTCCAGGAGCCTCCTCCGTCTTCCTGGGGGGCTGCGTCGCCTACGCGGACGAGGTCAAACGCGCACTGCTCGGTGTCTCGGCTGACCTCCTTGCCCGCCACGGGGCGGTCAGCGAGCCAGTGGCGCGCGCCATGGCCGAGGGCGTCCGCGCTCGATTCCAAGCCACTTACGGCCTAGCCCTCACCGGTATCGCCGGTCCCGGCGGCGGCACCCCTGCCAAGCCCGTGGGCACCCTCTTCATCGCTCTCGCCAGCCCCACCGGCACCCAAACCCTCCAGCCGTTCTACCCCTTCGACCGCGAGACGTTCAAGCAGATGGCTTCCCAGCAGGCCCTCGACCTCCTCCGGCGCGCCGCCTCCCATGCCGCCGCCGCACCTGCGGAAACAACTCTTCCGCGACCATGAAACCCACGCAGCCAGGGTCCCCACAGAGGCACGGATAGTCCTGATACGATTCCAAATCGTAACCGTAGTTGAACGAAATCTCCTCCCCCGCCTCAATCTCCCGCCGGGTCACGATCCAGATTCGCCCTTCGTCGTCCTCCGCATCGCAGTTCGGGGCACAACTGTGATTGATGTGCCGCGCCGGATTCCACGCCACGCTCCCATCCAAATCCCAGGTTTCATCCAGCGTGAAAATGTAGGGATTGTTCTCCTCACAGCGCCGCGCAGATTCCGCCTTCGTAATCCGTTCCCCCACATACTCGATCAACCGATGCCCCGCGGGGATGCGCCGCCGGGCGAACGCGCCCATCCCATGGATCGGCGACTCCCGGAATTCGACGTACTCTTCCCACGACGACGACACGGGGGGCAGTCTAATCACCCGCTGGAGATCTGCCAAGCGGCGGTTCGACGACCCTCCCCGCCCGCCGTGGGCGGGGAGGGAGATCAGAAAGGGGTGGGCGGAGCGGACCACCCTGCTCATAACTCCCTCGCCGCCGGCGGACGTAGGAGAGGAGGCTCCCGGAGCCGGACACCCCGAGCATGGTGAACCTGTCACCCAGTTCGCACCTGACCGATGTCCGGTCGCGAGACAGGGGCGGTATCCGCGGTTCGTGGACAATCGCCAATGCACGTGCATCGGGGATTGTCCACGGACTACGCGAGCATGGTGAACCCGTCACCCTATGCGGGAGGGGTGCGCGAGCATGGTGAACCTGTCACCCTGTTTGCCCCGTGAATTCAGGGCGAGCATGAAGAAACCGGGAGGGGTTGTGAACCTGGCACGCTGTGGGGGGCGCTTGGGGGGCGTCATGGTGCCCACCTCTCCCCGACCCTCCCCGCCCGCCGTGGGCAGGGAGGGAGATCAGAAACGGGGGGCGGAGCAGACCACCCTGCTCATGACTCGCTCGCCTTCGTCGGACGGAGGAGAGGGGGGCGGTCAGGCCTGGGTTTCGGCGGCGACGCGTTTGGCTTCCTGGCGTTCCCAGTAATAGGCGATCCAGACGCTGATTTCGTAGAGGATCTGGAGGGGAATGGCCATCATGACCTGGGTCAGGACTTCCGGGGTGGTGAGGACGGCGCCCAGGACCAGGTTGAGAACCAGCATGTATTTTCGGAAGGAGGCGAGTTGGGCGTAGGTGAGGAGGCCGATTTTGACGAGGGTGAGGACGACGATGGGGAGTTCGAAGCCGAGCCCCATTCCGAGCATAAACTTGCAGACGAAGCTGATGTATTCCTCGGCCCGCCACTGGTTGGCGGCGAAGCCGAGCCACTCGGAGTAGCCGACGGAGGCGCGGAGGGCGAGGGGCATGAGGACGAAGTAGCAGAAGCAGACGCCCATCATGAAGAGGCCGGTGCCGAGGAGGAAGCCGCGTTTGACGTATTTCTTCTCGATGCGGCGGAGGGCGGGGAAGATGAAATCGGCGAGGAAGTAGAGGACGAAGGGGGCGGCCAGAACGAGGCCGCCGTAGATGGCGACTTGGAAGGCGACGAAGAAGCCTCCAGCCGGGTTGAGGTTGAGGAGTTCGATGGATTCTTCGAGGGTGCGCCCGCGGCTGGTTTGGCCGGGGACAGCCTGGAAGGCGAAGACCTGGTTCGTGCCGACAAGGATGGGGGCGAGTTCGAAGACGATGTCTTGGTTTGAGCCGAGGTTGACGGGGCCCCACTGGTTGGTGGGGAGGTAGACGGTGCCGAGGAAGTTGGTGCCGATGGTGAAGGAGACGGTTTGGCGGGCATCGGGCTTGGGCATGGTCGTCATGCGGAGGGGCCATTTGATGACGCCGACCAGCCAGTTGCCGGCGATGAGGCAGAGCATGACGGCGATGCCGATAGCGACCGCGCTTTTGACCAGGACCCAGCGGAGGTCCTCGAGGTGTTCGAAGAAGGACTTGACCGGGCCGCCGCCGTCCTCGTCGTGATCGAGGGGGTCTGGGTGGTCGGATCCGGATCCGCCCCCGCTCGAGGGGGGCGGGGGAGGAGGAGAACCGGAATCGTCGGGGTAAGGATAGGGGTTCGAGTAGGGGTCGGCGGTTGGGGTGGGAGGGGGTTCTTCGACCGCAGTGAGGACGTTCCCCTCGTGTTCAGGGGTCAATGGATCCGTAGCGGGGGTGGACTCGTAGCGGGATTCGGCGTGGTAGGGGGAGTCGAAGGGGGAAGCGGAGGGAGAGGATTCCAGGACCGCGGGAGTAGCCGGGCCGGATTCGTAGGGGCGGTCGGAGGTGGAAGGCGAGTCGGAGGGGGCAGTGGTGTGGGGGCGTGGGGGGAAGGGTGAGGGGGAAGGGTCTGGGGGGCAGGAGGACGCCGCGCCAGGTTTGGCGTTGCTGCTCAGGATGGGGTCTGA
>CAZVRY010000118.1:0-17412 GCA_964629545.1 uncultured Verrucomicrobiota bacterium
CAGCGGCATCCAGCGGCACAGCCACCCGGCGCCCCCCACCCGCAGCACCGCCCACAGGCGCCGGCCGTCGCGCCGCGGCGCGCCCACCCCCGCGGGCACCGCCCCCGGGGCGCCCACGGGGCGGGCCGGAGGCTCGGGCGGGGGCGGGATGGGATGGACCTGGGCCCGGGAAAAAAACACTAGCCTCCAAGGGGACCTTCTCCCAACATCCTGGCCACCGGATGACGGTGGACGGCAATCCCCATGAAAGCGAAGATCATCATCACCCCCAAGAAAGCCGTGGTTGATCCCCAGGGCAAGACCGTGCAGAGCGCGCTCGAGCACATGGGCTACCAGGGCGTGGCTGCGGTTCATGTCGGCAAGTACATCGAGATCGACCTCGATCCCGCCAGCGATCCGGCTGCGGCCCGTCAGGCCCTGGAGGAGGCCTGCCATCGGTTTCTGAGCAACCCGGTCATCGAGGACTACCACCTCGAGATCGCCTAGCCCTACCATGAATTTCGCCGTCATTCAGTTCCCCGGCTCGAATTGCGACCAGGATTGCGTTCATGTCCTTCGCGGCGTTTGCGGCCAGGGAGCGCGCCTGCTGTGGCACAAGGAAAGGGCCCTCGGCGGCGCCGATGCGGTCATCGTGCCGGGTGGTTTCAGCTATGGCGATTACCTTCGCTGCGGGGCGATTGCGCGGTTCAGTCCCGTGATGCAAGCGGTGGGCGAGTTCGCGGCTCAGGGCGGGTTGGTTCTCGGCATTTGCAACGGCTTCCAGGTGCTCTGCGAGGCCGGCCTGCTGCCCGGCGCCCTGGTGCGCAACCGCTCGCTCCAGTTCCGCTGCGAACATGTCTACCTCAAGTCGCCAACCGCGCACTCGCCCTTCACGCGCCGCATCCCCGCCGGCCAGCGGTTGCGGGTGCCGATCGCCCACGGGGAGGGTTGCTACTTCGCGGACGCGGACACGCTGGCGGCCTTGCAGGCTGGGGACCAGGTCTTGTGGCACTATGTGGATGTCAACGGCGCCCCGACCGAAGCGGCCAATCCCAACGGCTCGCTCCTTAACATCGCCGGGGTCTGCAACGCTGGCCGGAACGTGGCCGGGCTCATGCCTCACCCGGAACGGGCGAGCGAGGCCATCCTGGGGAGCGCGGACGGTCTGCTGCTGTTCCAGAGCATGATCTCATGGCTCGAGGAGCGGGTGGCATCCGTCCCCTCCGCGTGAAGCTCCGAGCGGTTATCCCGCCTTGAACCCTATGGCCCCCTCTCCCGCTATCACCCCCGAACTGGTCGCCAAGCACAACCTCACGCCGGAGGAATACCAGAAGATCCTCGCCATCCTGGGTCGCCCCCCGACCTACACCGAGTTAGGCATCTTCTCCGTCATGTGGAGCGAGCACTGCTCCTACAAGAACACCCGTCCCCTCCTGAAGACCTTCCCCACCCAGTCGCCCAAAATCCTGGTCGGCGCCGGCGAGGAGAACGCGGGGATCATCGACATCGGGGATGGACTGGCCATCGCCTTCAAGATCGAGTCCCACAATCATCCGAGTGCGGTCGAACCTTTCCAGGGGGCGGCGACGGGCGTGGGGGGGATCGTGCGGGACATTTTCACGATGGGGGCTCGGCCGGTGTGCGCTTTGAATTCGCTGCGTTTCGGCGAGTTGGACCAGCCGGAAGTGCGTCGGCTGTTCGCCGGCGTAGTGGCGGGCATCGCCCACTACGGGAACTGCTTTGGGATTCCCACGCTCGCCGGCGAGGTCTACTTCGACAAATCCTACGAAGGCAACCCTCTCGTCAATGCCTTCTGCCTCGGCGTCCTGCGCCACGACCAGATCGCTCGCGGCGCCGCCAAGGGCGTGGGCAACCCGGTGTTCTACGTGGGCCCCGCCACCGGCCGGGACGGCCTCGCTGGAGCCGCGTTCGCATCCCAGGACCTGACCGCGGAATCGGCGGAGCAGCAGCGTGGGGCCGTGCAGGTGGGCGATCCGTTCATGGAGAAGCTGGTTTGCGAGGCCTGCCTCGAATTGCTCGCCACGGGCGCCGTGGCTGGGATCCAGGACATGGGCGCGGCCGGCCTCACCTGTTCCACCTGCGAAACCGCCGCCCGTGCCGGGACTGGCATCGAGATCGAACTCGACCGCGTCCCTCAGCGCGCCCCGCACATGTCCAGCTACGAGATCATGCTCTCCGAATCCCAGGAGCGCATGCTCATCATCGTCCACCAGGGGCGCGAGGACGAGGTCAAGCGCATCTTCGATAAATGGGATCTTCCCTGGGCCGAGATTGGCGTGGTCACCGACACCGGGCGGATGGTGGTCAAGCATGGCGGGGAGACCGTGGCGGACATCCCGGCCGCCCTCATCGCCAACGAATCCCCCGTTTACCAGCGGGAGGCCCGTGAGCCCGCCTATCTCCAGACCACGCGCGCCCTGCGCCTGGACTCTCTCGCGGACACTCCTGGCGGGGTGGCCGAGACCCTGGCCCGCCTTCTGGCCTGGCCGAGCATCGCCTCCAAGAACTGGGTTTACCGCCAGTATGATCACATGGTTCGCGCCAGCACGGTCGTGAATCCCGGCAGCGACGCCGCCGTTCTCCGGCTCAAAGCCGATTCGCTCCCCGAAGGCACCCTTGCCCCTGCCGTGGCCGAGAAGTACCTGGCCCTCTCCGTCGACTGCAACGGCACCTACGTCTATCTCGACCCCTACGAGGGAGGCAAGGCCGCGGTCACCGAAGCCGCCCGCAACCTCGCCTGCTCCGGCGCCGTCCCCCTGGGTGTCACCGACAACCTCAATTTCGGCAACCCCCACAATCCCGAGCTGTTCTGGCAACTGAAGGAGAGCGTGCGCGGCCTGGCCGAGGCGTGCCGCGCCTTCCACGCACCGGTCACCGGCGGCAACTGTTCTCTGTACAACCAAAGCCCCTCCGGCCCCATTGACCCCACGCCGACCGTTGCCATGGTCGGCCTTATCGCCCACCCCGACCACATCACCACCCAGTGGTTCAAGGACGAAGGCGACGTCATCCTCCTCCTCGGCGATCCCCTCGATGCCTCCGATCCCCTCCTCGGGCTTGGCGGCAGCGCCTACCTGCAGGTGGTCCACCGCGCCAAGGCGGGGACCCCGCCGCCCTGCGACCTGGACCAGGCCAGGACGCTCCACACCACGCTCCTCGGGCTCATCCAGGCGGGCGGCGTCAAGAGCGCCCACGATTGCAGCGACGGCGGCCTTGCGGTCGCCTTGGCGGAATGCTGCCTCAGCCGTCACGAGGCCCGCAGCACCCCCCGCCTGCTCGGCGCCTGCATCGACCTCTCCGCCATCCCCAGCCCCCGACAGGACGCCCTTCTCTTCGGGGAAGCCCACTCGCGCATCGTGGTGACTTGCGCCCCCCTCGACGCCACCAAGATCGCGGAACGCGCCCAACTCCTCGGTGTTCCCGCCCGCCGCCTCGGCACGGTCGGCGGCGACCAACTCGTGCTCAAGACCGCCTCGGGCGAGACCGCCCTTTCGCTGACGGATCTGCACGACCGCTGGTGGAACGCTCTCGCGCGGGCCCTGAAGGACTCTAGCGAGGCGTGACCTCAGACCCGCTCCGGCCCCCATTTTCGTGCAACGCGCCTTCGTCGTCTGGACCCCAATCTCCACGCCTCGCTCTGTAGAATCCTTGCCGGCAGGAGGGACGGGACGAGAACTTGACTTGATTTGATCAAGTTCTGGGCGGCAAGGATTCTAGCGTTCTCCGTGCTCGGGGACGGCCCGCGCGTCCCCGCCCGATCCGCCCTCCGCCATCCCGTCTCCCTACCGGGTCACGAGGAGGTCGGCACCGATGGCCCGTTCGAGCCGGGCGCGGGCGGCGGCGAAATCCCGCAAGGCCTGGATCTGGATGGTCCGGGCCTCCGTGAGCGCGGTCTGGGCATTCAGCACGTCCAACTGGGTGCCGGTGCCGGCTTCGCTGCGCGCGGTGGCGAGGCGCAAGGCCTCCTCGGCTTGCTCCTGGACTTTGCGGGTTGACTCGAGCACCTCTCGCGCCTCCTGCACGTTGGAGTAGGCGGTCCGGACCTCGAGTTCGATGTTGCGACTGGCCTCCACTGTTTCCTCCTCGACTCGGCTCAGCAGCGCCGTTGCCTCCCGCACCCGGCCGCGCGTGTTCAAGCCGTCGAAGATGTTCCAGTTCAACTGGGCGCCCGCCGCCCAGCCGTTCAGGTCATTGCCGATGTCATTGGTGAGCAGCGAATTCTTCCAGTTCCAGCCCGCATAGGCTTGCACCGATGGGAGCCGTCCCGCCCGTGCGTTCTTGATCGTCTCCCTCCGCAGCCCTTCGGTCTGACGCAGCGCATTCAGTTCGGGCCGCTCCCGCAAGGCCTGGGCGATCGCGTCCGGCAACTCCATCGTCCACGGATCCGCCTCCAGGCTGCCCGTCAGGGTCAGCGGGATGTTTTCCCACACATCGGTCGGCAGATTGTAGCCGAGCAGGTTGGCCAGGTTGTTCTTGGAGATGCGAAGGGCGTTGCGGGCGCGAATCAGGTGGGGGCGCGCGTTCGCGAGTTCGACTTCGGCTCGCAACACATTGAATCGGGGCACGGTGCCGGCGTCGAAGCGGCGCTGTTGATCGTCCAGTTCCTTTTGCAGGAGGTTGACCGAGGCCTCCCGCACGACGATTTGCTGTTCGGCCAGCAGCACGTCGAAGTAGGACAAGCGTACGTCCAGCAGCGTGTTGGCCATGACCGCCTGGTGCTGGGCCAGGGACTGCGCCCGGGTGTAGCGGGCCGTGCGCAACGCCGAGCGCATCCGGCCGCCCTCGTAAATCGACTGCATGACCTGCAAGCCCGTGTTCCAGTGCTGGTCGGGTTGCGTGATCGGCACCCCGACCGGAAAACGATCGACGGCCTCCGGGTCCATGGCCTCATAGCGGCCCGTCGCCCGCAGCTTCGGGAGGACGATCGAGCGCGTCTGAATGATCACCCCATGCGCCGCCTCGACCTCGGCCTGGCTCTTGCGGATGGCACTGTTCTGCTGCAGCGCAATCACCAGACAGTCCTCCAAGGCCAGCGGACGGCTCAGCCAATCGGCCCCCTGATTGGTCCTGACCCCCTCGGCCGCGAGGGCCAGGCCCATGCCCAACCCGAGCCCCCCCGCCGACCCCAGCAGGGCCCGCGTCGCGGAGGCAGGGATCAGGGTGCGCAGCCAATGCAACCGGAACGCATTAGGCAGGACGTTTCGAGGGTTCATGTGTGGATTCGCTGGTTGAAAATGAACGGGATCGGGCGGCATGAAAAGCACAAGTTAACGGCGGTCACCGCCGGCCCCTCGCAATCTGAGCCAGCGCCGCCAGCGAGAAGGTGACGATGTGTTCAGCCAGCCGATCGACCGCCGCCGTGCCCGCCGGTTCGTCAGGAAAGAGCCGCTCGAGCACCGGTTGGCAGGTGAAGTAGAACACACACTGACTCATCACGCTGCACCCGCACCGCCGCACCGTCAGCTCGTCTGCGCCCGGCCCCAACAGTTCCTCGACGATCGACCCCAGGAGGTCGGCCTGCGGACGGATCTCCTCCCGCACCAGGCGGTCCAGGGCCCCGGTCGGATCCACCATCTCCCGCGCGATCAACCGTCCCCGCCAGGCGCACGGCCCCTCGTCGAGGACCCGCCGCAGGAAGGACCGCACGAAGGCGCGCAAGCGTTTCTCCGGCGGATCGCCCGCGCGCACGCCGAAGTCCGGCGGGTGTTTCTCGAGGGCGCAGCGGTAGGCGTAGCGCAGGACGGCGCTGTAGAGGGACTGTTTGCCGCCGAAGTGGTAGTTGACCGCCGCCACGTTCGCCCCGGCGCGCCGGCAGATGTCGCGGACGGTGGCCGACCGGAAGCCGCGGTCGGCGAACACCTCGCCGGCGGCTCGCAGCAGGGCCTGCTCGGTATCGGGGGCGATGGGCTTCGGGGCGGTCATCGATTCAAACTTGCATTTCAAATGCGAGTTTGAAACAAATATTTCAAATGTCAACCGCGCAGCACTCGGCCCTCCTCGCCGCCGCCCTCCTCGCCGCGGGTTGCCAGCCCCCTGCTCCCCCTCCTCCTGCCCCTCTCGTCGTCCGCACCGCCCTCGCGCAGCCCGCCTCCTCGTCCCTCCGCCCGCGCAACGAGTACATCGGGCTCGCCCGCGGCGAGGTGGAGACCGACCTCAGCTTCAAAGTGGGCGGCATTCTCGACACGATTGGCCGCGCCGACTCCCGCCAGGACTGGCAGGAAGGCGTTCCGCTGGTGGCCGGGGAGATTCTCGCCCAACTGAAACAGGAGGACTTTCTCAGCCGGGTTCAGTCCGCCCGCGCTCGCTCGGAACTCGACCAGCTTTCGCTGGAACGTAGTCGGAAACTGCGCGAGCAAGGGGCCATTTCGCTCCAGGAGCTCGACGTGGTGGCGGCCAACCGGCAGGCGTCCGCGGCCGACCTCGCGCAGGCCGAGCAGGCCCTGGCCGACTCGATCCTGCGGGCGCCCTACGACGGGTTTATTCTCGCCCGCCTCGCCAACGCGGGGGAGACCATCCTGCCGGGCCGGCCGGTCCTGCGGGTGGCCGATTTGCGTCGGATGTCGGTCGAGGTTGGGGTGCCCGACAAGCTGCTCGACCAGGTGCACGTCGGTCGCGAGGTCCCGCTGGAATTCCCGGCCTTGGAGGGACGGGCTTTCACCGGCACCGTCTCCGAGGTCGGGGTTTCCGCCAAGGAGGGGGCCCGCCTCTTCCGGGTGCTGATCAAAGTGTCCAACCCTGACGGCCTGCTCAAGTCCGGCATGACGGCGCGGGTGCATTTTCCCAGCGAGACCGTCCTCCCGCCCGGGGCGGTGCTCATTCCCATATCGGCCCTGGTCGCCCCGGCTCGCGCCGCCCATCCCCACCAGCTCGCGGTTTTTGTGGTGGACCCCTCGCACCGTGCGCGTGAGCGGTTCGTCACCACCGGCGACTTCGTCCGCAGCTCGATCCTGGTCAGGGACGGGATCCAAGCGGGGGAGCGGGTGGTGGTGGTGGGCGCCAGCACACTCTACGAGGGCGCCCCGGTCCTGGCCCGGCCGGTCGAACCCTGGGCGGATTCCCATGACGGCCCCTAGTGCGAGGCACTCCACGAACCTGCGCGGGGGCGGGTTAGCCCGTTACTTTGTCGAGCACCGCGAGGTGGGCTGGGTGGCCATGGTGGCCATTCTCCTTTGGGGGTGGGTGGCCTATTACCAGCTCGCGCAGCAGGAGGACCCCAGCATCCCCGAACGCCGGGCCCTGCTGGTGACCCGCTTCCCGGGAGCGAGCGCCCTCAAGATCGAACAGCTCGTCACCACCAAGCTCGAGGAGAAGATCAACGAACTCGATTCCATCGAGGAGATCCGCTCGCAATCCCGAGCCGGGGTGTCGGTGATCACCCTCACCCAACGCCCGGCGCGCAAGGCCCGGGTCGAGCAGGAGTGGGACCGGCTGCGCGCCCGGGTGGCCCAGGCCCGCTTGCCCGAGGGTTGCGCTGCGCCCTTCCTCGACACGGACTTCGGGAACACGGTCACCTTGCTGCTCGCTGTCACCAGTCCGCCGGTGGGCGAGCCCGAGATGGTGGCCCGGGCCAACCTGATTCGAGCGCGACTGGCCGCGTTGCGCGGGTCGACTGGGCCCGAGGGACGCGCCACCGTGTTCGCCTTCTACCCTCCCGGGGTGGCCGAGAGCTACCGCGCGGTGGTGCGCCAGCGGTTTGTGCGCGCCCTCGAACAGCGGGGGTTGGCCGAGGACATTCGCACCGACCAGGGACTCTCCTACATCCTGGGTGATTTCCGCACCGCGGCCACCCGCCCGCAGCTCGAGTCTCTGCTCAGCGCCTTCATCCGCGATCTGGCGGGCACTGACGGCGAACTCCACCCGGACTTCGGTCCCCCGGTGGTCCTGGTCGGGGACGAGGATCCGCTCCCGCCGCTCCGTGCGGGGGCGATGCCGCGCTACGGGTATCGCGACCTCGAACGGATGGCCGAGACCTTGGAGGACGAGCTCAAGCAGGTTGCCAGCGTGGGGCGGGTCCGGCTGATTGGGAATGTCCCCGAGGTCGTTTACCTGCTCTTTTCCATCGCCACCGTCGAGGGTTATCGACTCAGCCCGCAGGAGGTCATCGACGCGATCGCCACGCGCAACGCCATCATCCCCGGGGGCGCGTTTCAGACCGAGGGCCAGGACTTCACGGTCCAGCTTTCGGGAGAGTTCGACGAGGAAACGGAGTTGTTGGGGGCGGTGGTGGGGACGACGCGCGAAGGTCTGCCCATTTACCTCCGCGACCTCTTTGAAGTCCGTCGAGGCTATGAGAATCCGATCCCCTTTCAGGTCGATGTCCTGCATCGCTCCAGCGCGGGCCGCCCGCTCGAAACGGCCCGGGCCGTGCTGGTGGCGGTGGAGATGAAGGAGGGGAACATCATCGGCGACTTCAACCGCGCCGTGCAACAGGTCGCGCGCCAGTGGGAATCGCGTCTCCCCGACGGCGTCCGCCTCCTCACCCTGTCCGACCAGCCCCAGGCCGTCGCCCACCGCGTCGCTCACTTTCTCCGGTGTTTTCTGGAGGCGGTGGGCATTGTGGTCCTGGTCGCGTTGTTTCTCATGGACGGGCGTTCGGCCTTGGTGGTGGCGCTGGCCATTCCGTTGACGGTTGCCCTGACCACGATTGGGATGTCGCTGGTGGGCGTGCCCCTCCACCAGATTTCGATTGCCTCGCTGATCATCTCCCTCGGGATGTTGGTGGACGACCCGGTGGTGGCATCCGACGGCATCAACCGCGAGTTGGCGCATGGGCGGGAGCGTGCCTTGGCGGCGTGGCTGGGGCCTTGGCGTCTCCGCCGGGCGATTCTGTTCGGCACCGTCATCAACATTGTGGCCTTTCTCCCCTTGGCGCTCCTGCCGGGCGACAAAGGGGCCTTCATTGTCGCCTTGCCGGTGGTGGTGACGCTGGCGCTGGTCGCCTCGCGCCTCGTTTCGATGACCTTCGTTCCCCTGCTGGGTTACCACCTGCTCCGGGGCCAGAAGGGCCTCGAGGCGGGTGGCGAAATCCGTCCCTTCCTCCTCTTCCGCCTGGTGGATACCGCGCTTGCCCGCGCGCTTCCCCACTACCGCCGCCTCCTCGAGCGGGCGATGGACCGCCCGGGCCGGACGCTCGCCTTCGCCTATGGGACGCTGGCGCTCAGTTTCGGGCTCACCCCGTTCTTCGGCGAGCAGTTCTTTCCCCCGGCCGAGCGAAACCAATTCCTCATCGACGTCGAGTTGCCCGAGTCCGCCTCGCTGGCGCAGACCCGCTCGGTGGCGCGCTCGCTCACCGGCCTCCTGGCCCGGCAGGAGGCCGTCCTCTCGGCGGCGGTCTTCTCCGGCGGGGTCGCCCCGCGCTTCTATTATAACGTCAGCCCGCGCGAGCCTGCCCACCACCTCGCGCAAGTCCTGGTGAACACCCGCCGTCCCGAGGATGTCCCTCCGCTCCTGGTGGCCTTGCGCGAGGAGTTGGACCGCCACATCCCGGCCCGTTGTCTCGTCAAGCAGCTTGAACAGGGCCCCTCCGTGGAAGCCCCGCTCCAGCTCCGGATCACGGGGCCCAACCTCGACCAGCTCCGGCGGCTCGGCGATCGGGTCGCCCAGGTGATCCGCGAGGCCGGGGGCTACCAGGTGCACGACGATCTCGGCCGGCGGGTTCCGGCCCTGCACATCGACATCGATCAGGAACGCGCCAACACCCTCGGCGTCAACAATGCCCAGATCGGCCGCCTCGCCCAGGCGGCCTTCTCCGGCATCCCCGTCACCGAGTTGCGCGAGGGCGATCACCTCATCCCGGTCATTATCCGCCTGCGCGTCGAGGAGCGGAACGAGGCGGACAAGATCCGCGCCCTCTACGTCCGCTCGGTTTCCGACCGTCTGGTGCCCCTCGAAAGCATCGCCTCCGTCCAGCTCAAGCCCGAGTTCGCCACCATCGAGCACTTCAACCAGCTTCGGGCTGTCACGGTCAAGGCCTACCCGGTCTTCGGCGAACTTGCCTCCGCCGTTCTGGCCCGGGCGCGCCCCGCCCTCGCCTCGCTCGATCTGCCTCCCGGCTACCGCCTCGAGTTGGCCGGCGAGGCCAAGGAACTGCGGGAAAGCCGGACCGAAATGGGCGTCGTCATGGCGATCTCGCTCGCGCTCATTGCCCTCTCCATGATCGTCCAGTTCAACTCCGTCACCAAGGCGGTCGTGGTCCTGCTCACCGTGCCCCTTGGCCTCGTCGGCGCCTTCTGCGGGCTGGCTCTCACCCAGTCCGCCCTCGGGTTCATGGCCCTGCTCGGCATCGTCAGCCTCGCGGGTGTCATCGTCAGCCACATCATTGTGCTCTCGGATTTCATCGAGGAAGCCCGCGCCGAGGGCATGCCGGTCCGCGAGGCGCTCCTCCAGGCCGGCCTCGTCCGTCTGCGCGCCGTCCTGGTCACCGTCCTCGCCACCGTCGGCGGCCTCATCCCTCTAGCCCTGACCGGAGGCGAGCTCTGGCGTCCCCTCACCGCCGTGCACATCTTCGGTCTCCTCGGCGCCACCGTCCTCACCCTTCTGCTCCTCCCCGTCCTCTACAGCGTGGCCGCCCGCCTCCGTTGGATCTGAGTCCGCGCTGGCGCCGCCTGATCCCACCGTGCAGGGCGGGTGGCACTTGGATGTCTCCGGGCTGGATCCCTGCAACCCTAAGTCCTCAGCAACAGGTAGTCCCGGATCAACCGGATGTTCTCCGGGGGCGTCTCCAGGGGCAGCGCCCCCGTGCCCATCACGCAGTTGGTCCGTTCGCCAATGATCTCCAACACCCGATCCACCCCTCGATAGATCCGCTCCGGTTCGTCACAGGCCACCACCCCGGGATCCAGGTTCACCCGCACGGTCACCTGCGGATGGGTCCGCGCGACCTGCTCGACGAAGGCCGCCTGATTGGTCTCCACGTTGCACACCAGGTAGGTCGTTCCCGTCCCCAGCAGGTCGGCCAGGATCGGATAGGTGTTTCCCCCCATGATGCACGGCACCGGATGGCCCACGCAATCGGCCGCCACCTCCAACATCCGCCGCAGCGCCGGCAGTTCGACCTCGCGAAACTGCGCCGGCGACAAGATCGGCGGTGCGGCCGCGGACTCGAAGAAGGCGACGTCCAACCCCGCCGCCGCCACCGCCCGGCAGAGCGTTCCCTGGTTTTCCGCCAATCGCCCCAGGAACGCCGCGGTCTCCTGGGGCCGCGTGATCGCATCCAGGCAGAGGTTGCTGATGCCGCGAAGGTTGAACGCGATCGAGAAGGGGCCCGCCACCGGAATACGGACGTTGGCCTCTGGAAAGGACTCCCGCAGGCGCCGCCCTACGGCCAGGAGCATGGCGATGCGACCGTCCCGCTCTGGATCGAACGGCGGCAACCCCAAACCCTCCTCGAGCGTGGTCAGGAGCGGCTCGTGAATCGCTGGGATCGCATCGCCGACGCACGGCTCGATGCGCGCGCCGTAGGCCTCGGCCTCCAGATTGTAGATGTCGATGCCCACGCACACGACCTGATGACGATACTCCAGGTAGGCGCGGCGATGGCCCTCATACAGCAGTTCAGGGTCGCGCGACACCTCCCACGGCGTCCGCCCCACAAACCGCGCCGCATGCTCGTAAACCACGGGCGTAAAGGCGATTTTCATATTGTCAGGCAATGCTCCCCGCCTCCGCGGTGGCCTCGGAAGAGAATTTGAAGCGACCCTCACGGCGCCGTCCGAGCGCGGTAGAACCGGTGGAGACGCTCCGTCGCGGCCGGGTCGGTCACCCGCAGGACGCCCTCCGCCGGGAGGGTCGCCGTCAGCCACTCGGTCCAAGCCTGCAGGTCGGTCGAGACCTCGAGCACGCACGGGGCAGCCGCGGGACCGCGCAGGATAAGCACAAAGCCCGTCTCCCCCCAGGCTTCTGCTTCGAGGTTGAGGAGAGGTTCCCGGACCGCCAAGTCGACGGTGCGCGAGGTGTTGCCCTGGGCGGACGTGGCATTGACGAAGAGCAGGGTGTCCCGGTAAAGGCCGGCGGGCAGGGCGGTGGCGGTGGCTTCGAGCGAGACGACGACCTGGGTGCTGGCGCCGGGTTCGAGAGAACCGACCGTGGCGCTGAGCGCGGTCCAGGGCTGGGCTTGGCTGCACGTCCAGTGCAGGGTGGCCCCACCCGTGTTCGAAAGGGTGTAGGTCGTCGTCGAGGGGGTAAAGGGACCGCCCGCGGGGCCCGCGACCGACCAATCGTCGGCCGGCACCACGGTCAAGACTCCCGGGTTTGCGGCGCTGATGTTGACCTCGAACGTGCCGAGGAGCGTTTCGGGGGTGGGCAGGTTCAGGGTGTCTTCGACCGCATCCTCCTGCAAGGTGATGGTGTAAGCGCCGTTGTCGGCCGCGCTCCACCCCTCGCCGGGCGCAGGGATCGAGTAGCTGGCGGTCAGCGGCGAACCGTCGGCGGGCAAATCCGCGCCGATGAACTCGACCGTATTCGAATACCCATTCGGGCCCTGCACCACGAGGTCGGCGCCGTCCAGGCTGGACAACCGCACGGCGGTGGCGTCGGTGTAGGTCACACTGCAGGCGTGGCTGGGGGAACCCCCGACCGTGAGCGGGGCGACGCTGAGCGCCGGGATCGGGGGACGAGTGTCGAGGATGCCCCCGCCGAGCAACTCGACCTCGTCGAGGTTCCAGCCGAGGTCGGTTTGAGAGGGGTTGGAGGCCAGTCCCCAGCGGAGGCGCAGGGTGGGGCTCCCGACCACGCTGGCGGGCAGCGCGTATTGCATTTCCCGCCAGGCCGAGTCCGCGACCGGGCTGGAGGTGGACCAGACGGTGATCCAAGTCGAGCCGTTGGTGCTGGCTTGAATCGAGGCGGTGTCGTTGCGGCGGGTGCGGAGCCAGCGCTGGAAGCGGAGGGTGAGGGAGGCGCTGGTGGAGGCATCGATCGCGGGCGTGGTTGCGAAGCGGGCCGCGAGGTTGTTCGCGTAGTTGCCACTCAGGTTGTAACCGAGGATGCGCGGGCCGGTGAACCCTGCGCTGGGGCCGCTGCTGCCGTAGGCGGGCGTTCCGTATTGCCATTGGCCCTGGAGGGTCCAGCCGGGATCGGTATCCATCCGGGCGGCATAGAGCACCGCCGGCACCAGCACGCGGAAGGTCCCCAGCGAGCGGGCCGCCGCAAATGCCCCTTCCGTGTCCCGGACCTGGCCAGCTTGCAGGGCGACAGTATAGGTCCCGTTGTCGTCCGGCGCCCACAGGCTCCCGACCGGGGGAGCGACCGAGTAAGTGGCGGTGCGCGGGGTGCCGGGGCTGGCGTTGCTGACGGCGACCAGGGCAGCGGGCCGATCGTAGCCGTTGGGGCCGGTGACGCGAATGTCCTCACCATCGAGCGAGGTGGTGTCCACCGCGACGTCATCGGAGTAAGTGACCGTGAAGCGATGGTCGGTCTGGCCTGTTTGGGTGAGGTCGGCAGCTTGGAGTTCCGCGCCTGGGGGGACGACCACCGCGCTGGCCTCGGTCAGGAAGCCGTTGATGAAGTACTGGCCCAGGCTGCCGTAAACGGTGTAGCCGGAGGGGCTGGCACTGAGCGGATTGCCCGCACCCGCGTTGCGCACGTAGAGGTAATAGCGGCCCTCGGCGAGATTGGTTTGGAGCAGGGCCGGGGTTTGGGCGGCCGGGTTGTTGGTCAACAACAGCATCCCCGCTTCGTTGCGCAACTCGAGGGACACGTCCAGGTTCCCTCCGCGAGTGCCGGCCGGGGACGTCCACGGGGTCACGGCCAGGCGGACCGGCCCCTGGCCAGTGACGAACACGAAGACGTCGAAGTCGGTCGTCCGCTCGAGCACGCCTTTGTTGAACGGAAGGGCGTTGGCCGGGTCCGTCTCCGGCGTGGTGGCCACGATGTTCGTGCCGGTCAACCGCAGGGCCGTCGCCGTCCCGGGCGTGTTGCCATGGTCGTCGGCCCGGTAGGCGACCTTGCCGGCGAGAATGGCGAGGTCGTCCTGGGTGTTGTTGGCCTGATAGTATTCGCCCTTGCACCATTGGCTGACCTGGCGGTTGTAGCCGGTGCCCATGATGGGGCCCCAGGAGATGTCGCCCGTGCCGTGCCCCTCGTAGTACTCCGTGCCATCCGCCTTGCCGTCGTGGCTGAGGCCGAGATTGTGGCCGATCTCGTGGGCGGCGGCCTCGGCGATGTAGGAATCCACGTTGGCCAGATTGTCATGGTAGATCCAAGCGGGGCGATACTTGGCGTAAGAACTCGTGCCGAAGACGTTCACATACGCGACCCCGCCGCCCGTGTTGTAGGGGTTCGGCTGGCCCTGGGCGTCGGTGGCGCGGGTGATCAGGGCCATGGCGGTGCGCGTGGTCAAAGTGGCCGGACGCTCCGTCGTGACGTCGACCTCGAACGGCGCGTAATCCTCGGCGATCCGCTGCCAAATCCGCTTGATGGCGGCCTGTTCGCTGTCGCTGAAGGTGGTCCGGTCCGCATCGGTGCTGAACGCCACCGCCACGATTTCCGAGCGGCCTACGTCGGTGTTCCAGGCGGTGTTGATCACGGTCTCGCCGCTGAAGTTGAGATAGACCACATGGGGCGCCCCGGGCCGGCTGTGGAAGGTCAGGCCGGCCGGCCAGGGGCTGACCGGCACCGGACCCAAGGCCACGGGCGGGGGAGGAGCGGGATCCTCGGGCTCGGTGGGAGGCGGTGGCGCCGGGCAAACGTACAGGATGCCGCCTTCGTGGTCCACGTGGAGCGACCGCAGATCCTCCGCGGGGTAGGAAAAGCTGTCCAGCCAGCGGCGGGCCCGGTCGCGAGCGGTCTCGGGCAGACGTTCCAGATCATCACGCAGACGGCTGGGGGGCAATGGGTTAAGCTGCTGGAAGACGGCGGACCGAGGACCGTCAGCCGAAGCGGGGGCAGGTTGCGCGGACAGCGCCGAGGCGAGGAGGCAGGGCGTCAGCCAACCCGTCAACACCTTGGCCAGCCGGCTGCAGGGGAAGGGAGGACGGCTCATGACCACGTGCGTTCGGACCCAGCCAATCAACCATGGCCGGGCAGACTTGTCCAGGATAGGGGGGTGATGCCGTGCGGCTTGACCGTGTGGCGGGCTTGTCCCAGACTTTGCCGACAGTTCACTGTCAATGCATCGTTCCTTGAGAACACCCGTTGACCCTGCGAACCACGGCGCCGTGGCGGCGCCGACGCGTCCCCTAATCCATCCTCCCGTATTGTCATCATGAAAGATTATCAATCTGCCGACATCCGTAACTTCGCCATTGTGGGTCATGCGTCGGCCGGGAAGACGATTCTCAGCGAGGCGATGCTGGCCTGCGCCGGGGTCATCAACCGCATGGGCACGATTGCCGGCGGCAACACGGTCTCGGATTTCAGCGAGGATGAGCACGAACGCCAGATCTCCGTGCATGCGTCGCTCATGCACTGCGAGTGGATGAACCGGAAGTTCAACATCATCGACACCCCCGGCTACCTCGACTTCATCAGCGAAAGCCTCGGCGCCCTCCGCGTCGCCGACTTCGCCCTCATCACCATCCACGCCAACCACGGCATTGGCGTGGGCACGGACCAGGTGTGGGAGACCGCCACCCACTACGGCATCCCCAAGGTCTTCGTCATCAATGCCTGCGACAAGGAGAACACCGATATCGACGGCCTCCTCGAGCGAATCCGCGCCCGCTATGGCAGCCACGTCTTCCCCCTCGCCCTCCCCGTCAACCCCGGTCCCGGCTTCAACCAGGTCCTCGATATCATGCGGTCGGAAGTCGTCACCTACAGCGGCGATGCCAGTGGCAAGTACGAGGAAGCGCCTGCCGCCGGCGCCCACAAGGAACGCGTCAACCAGCTCCATCAGGAACTCATCGAGCACATCGCCGAGTCCGACGACGCCCTCCTGGAGGAGTTTTTCGCGAAGGGGGGCCTTTCCGAGGAGGAGATGCGGGCCCACCTGCACGAGGCGGTCCAGAAGCAGGCCGTCATCCCCGTCTTCTGCACCGCCGCCGAGACGAACGTGGGGGTCGCGCGGCTGATGGATTTCATTGCCAAATACGGCTCCTCGCCGGTTGACCGCCAGAAGGTGAAGGCGCTCGACGGCAACGGCAACGACATCGAGGTGGCGCTCAACGGCCCCGAGACCGTTTGCTATGTCTTCAAGACCAGCAGCGAGTCCCAAAGCGGGGATCTCTCCTTCTTCCGCATCTACTCCGGCTCCGTCCGGGTGGGGACCGACATGCTCAATTCGGATCGCAAGATCACGGAGCGCATCGGGCAAATCTTCATGCTCAACGGCAAGAACCGGATTCCGGCGCCCGCCTTGCATGGCGGCGACCTCGGGGCGGTGGTCAAACTCAAGGATACCCACACCGGCAACACCCTCTGCGACCCCAAGCACCCGGTCTCCCTCCCTAAAGTCACCTACCCGAAACCCAACATCCACGCCGCCCTCAAGCTCAATTCCAAGGGCGACGAGGACAAGATCGCCCAGGGTCTGGCCGCCCTCCATGACGAGGATCCCACCTTCCTCTACGCGGTGGATTCCGAGCTCAAGCAGACCGTGATCTCGGCTCAGGGCGAGCTGCATCTGCAGGTCGTCTCCGCCCGGCTCAAGCGCCGCTACCGGGTGGACATCGAGCTGATCGAACCCAGGGTGCGCTACCGCGAGACCATCCGGGCCAAGGCCGACTCGAAGTACCGCCACAAGAAACAGACCGGCGGCGCCGGCCAGTTCGCCGAAGTCTGGATGCGCATCGAACCCAAACCCCGCGATTCCGGCATCGAGTTCAGCGAATCCCTCACCGGCCAAAACGTCGACCGCGTCTTCGTCCCCTCCGTCGAGAAGGGCGTGATGTCGGCCGCCATGGAAGGCATATTGGCCGGCTACCGTGTGGTGGACGTCAAGATCGACTTCTATGACGGCAAGATGCACCCGGTCGATTCCAAGGACATCGCCTTCCAAATCGCCGGCAAAGAGGCCTTCAAAGAGGCCTTCCTCGCCGCCCGTCCCTGCCTCCTCGAACCCATCCACGTCATCGAAGCCCGCATCCCCGAAGACGCCATGGGCAAGGTCATGGGCGATCTCTCGAGCCGCCGCGGCAAGATCCTCGGCATGGACTCGGAAGGCGGGATCCAGATGGTCAAGGCCCATGTGCCGGCCAAGGAACTCTACCGCTACTCCGCCGTCCTCCGCTCCCTGACCGGCGGACGCGGCGCTCATCGCGAGGACTTCAGCCATTACGAAGAAATGCCCCGCGAACTCGAGGCCAGGGTGATCGCCGATCACAAGAAGGAGAAGGAACAACAGGCGGCCCAGCATTGACCACGTGCCTCGCCCTCCCTCCACCCCGCGCGCTCGCCCCCCCGGCCGGGCGCCCCCCCCCCCCCCCCGCCCCCGGGGCCCCCCCGGGCCCCCCCCCGCCCCCGCGGGGGGGCAAATGG
>CAZVRY010000118.1:17422-20081 GCA_964629545.1 uncultured Verrucomicrobiota bacterium
GCGCGTGTTCAAGACCCGCTCCCAAGCCATCGCCGCCTGCCACGCCGGCCACGTCAAAGTCGGCGGTCAACCCCTCAAGCCGTCACGGGAAGTCCGGGTGGGTGATGTCCTCGAGGCCTACGCCAGCCGCGTCCAGCGCACCGTGCGCGTGCGCGCCCTCCTCGAGCACCGGATCGGACCGCCCCTGGTCAGCCAATTCCTCGAGGACCTGACCCCGCCTGCCGAATACGAGCGGGCCCGGGCGGAAGCGCGCGCGGCGGTCGCCCATTTCCCCCGGGGCTGGGGACGTCCGACCAAGAAAGACCGCCGGCAGCTCGACGCTCTGTTCGACCCGCCGCCCTCCTGAGCCATGCGCATCCTGGTGGTAGAAGACGACGCAAAGATCGCCTCGTTCGTCATCAACGGCCTCAAGCAGAATGGGTTTGCGGTCGATCAGGCGGCCGACGGCCTGCGGGGCCTGGCCCTGGCCCGCACGATCGCCTATGACGCCCTCGTCCTGGACCTGATGCTGCCCGAACTCGATGGGCTCGCCTTGCTCCGAGATCTGCGGGCGGCCGGGGTGCTCACCCCCGTGATCATTCTGAGCGCCAAAGCCGGGGTCGATGACCGGGTGCGAGGGTTGCAGGCGGGCGGCGACGATTACCTGACCAAGCCCTTTGCCTTCTCGGAGTTGCTGGCCCGGGTGCAGGCCCTCATCCGCCGTGCCTCCCACGCCCCTGAGCCCACTCGGCTGGTGACCGGCGACCTCCAACTCGACCTCGTCGCCCGCGAGGTCCGCCGGGGGGATCAGGTCATCGACCTGCAACCGCGCGAGTTCGCCCTCCTCGAGTACCTGATGCGCCATCCGGGGCGAGTGGTGACTAAAACCATGATCCTCGAGCATGTCTACGACTTCAGCTTCGATCCGCAAACGAACGTGGTGGACGTCCTCGTCCACCGCCTGCGGGCCAAGGTCGACCCGGACAAGCGACTGATCCAAACCTTGCGCGGGGTGGGTTATGTCCTCAAAGCGGCTTGAACGGCTCCGCCGGAGCGTGGCGTGGCGTCTGGGCCTCTGGTACGCCCTCCTCTTCATGGCCAGCAGCGCCGTCCTCCTCCTCCTCGTCTACTACCTCCTCGCCGCCACCGTGGACGCCAAAGGAAGGGAAGTCATGGAGGCCCGTCTGGCCGAATACGCCGCCATCTACTCCAGCCGCGGCGCCGCCGGTCTCCAACGCTGGCTCAGCACCACCGCCGAATCCTCCGGCTCCCAATCCTTCTTCGTCCGCCTCGTCGACCGGCGCAATAACCTCGTCTTCACCCGCGTCCCTCAAGACTGGGTCACCTTCCAGGACGCCGGCGTCGGATGGGACGGTTACCGGCGCGAGGTCGGCGTCGTCCGCATCCCCCGCGACGAGGAACGCGATTTCACCCTGATCTCCGCGGTCCTGGGGGACGGGGCCCTGTTGCAGGTCGGACGCAGTGCCAGCCGCCGCGATGCCCTGCTCCGACCGTTCCAGCGCACCATTGTCCCCGTCGCCGCCGCCATGGTGCTCATCGGGTTCGTGGCCGGCGGCATCTTCGCCCACCGCACCCTCGCCCCGGTCCGCCAGTTGGTGGACACCGCCCAAGCCATCATCCGGACTGGACGCCTCGAGGCCCGCGTCCCGGCCCGCCCGTCCGAGGACGAACTCGATGATCTGGTCCACCTTTTCAACACCATGCTCGATCGCAACCAGGCCCTGATCCGAGCCATGCGCGAGTCGCTCGACAACGTGGCCCACGACTTGCGCACCCCGCTCACCCGCCTCCGCGGAACGGCCGAGGTGGCCCTGCAGCGCGCCGACGACCGCGAGGCCACCCAGCAGGCCCTCGTCGATTGCGTCGAGGAATCCGAACGCGTCCTCAGCATGCTCCAAACGCTCATGGACATCACCGAGGCCGAGGCGGGCATGATGAAGCTGCGCCGAACCTCCACCGACCTGACTCGCCTCATCGGCGAGGTCGTCGAACTCTACCAGTTCGTGGCGGAAGAGCGCCGCATCGCGGTCAACGTCTCCGCCGTCGCCCCCTGCCTGGCCCTGGTCGATCCGAATCGCTTGCGACAGGTGTTCGGCAACCTCCTCGATAACGCCCTCAAGTACACCCCCGCCGGCGGGACCGTCACCATCGACCTCCGCACCGGCGCGGCGGCCACCGAAGTGAGCGTTCGCGACACCGGGCCCGGGATTGCCGACCACGAATTGGGCCGCATCTGGGAACGCCTTTACCGCGGCGACAAGAGCCGGAGCCAGCGGGGCCTGGGCCTGGGCCTGAGCCTGGTCAAGGCAGTGGTCGAAGCCCACGGCGGCAAGGTGAATGTCGCCAGTCGCCCCGGCGAAGGCTCCACCTTCACCGTCTGCCTGCCCTCTGTGCCGGCCACGAATATCCCACCGGATCGCGACCTTGAAGGACCGACCGGGTGAACCCCCGGATCGCCAGCCCTGGGGGGGACGCAGCCGCGTCCGTTCCGTCGTGACCGAGAAGATGCCGGGCGGTGATCGCGGTCCGAGGGTCCTGGGGGCGGCCTCATGAATTCGGGGCGAACATGAAGGGGACCGGGAGGGCCGACTGTTCAATTCATGCTCCGCCCTGAATGCATGTGGGGTCAGCCGAGGGTGAGCCTCATGAATTCGGGGCG
>CAZVRY010000119.1:0-20068 GCA_964629545.1 uncultured Verrucomicrobiota bacterium
GGGGGGGCGAGCATGCGCCAGTCGTGTGTGGTGGCGCGGGGGGGTGGGGGGGCGAACGGGTATGTGCAAGCGGCGGCGTGGCCGGCGTTAAGCCGGACGCTGCACAACTGGTGGCCGCGTCAGGAGCGGGGGAAGGCAATGGGCTTTTACTTATTGGCGGCGGGTTTTTCGAGTTCGCTGACGTTTTTGCTGTGCATTTTGGTGATTGGGGGGATGGATTGGCGGTGGGTTTTCCGGTTGCCGGTCTTGTTGTTGCTGTTGGGGGGGGCGGTGTTTTTCGGGTGGGCGCGGAACAAGCCGGAGGAGGCGGGATTTGCGCCGTTGCCGGCGGAGTTGGGGGAGGTTCCGGCGGGTGTGGGGGAGACGTGGTGGCAGCGGTATGGGCGGGTGTTGCGGAGCGGGCCGTTTTTGCTGGCGTGCGTGTCGATCGGGTGCGAAAGCGTGGCGCGATGGGGCTTGCTGCAATGGGTGCCGCTGCATTTTCTGGGTCCGAATTGGCGGCAGGACACGACGGGGCTGTGGCTGACGCTGGCGTTGCCGCTGGGGATGGCGGGGGGTGCGTTATCGGCGGGGCTGATAGCGGACCGGTGGTTTCCGGAGCGGCGGAGTCATTTGGTGGTGTGGTATTTGGGGTTGGGGGCGGTGGCGTGCGGGTTATTGCCGGCGGCGTTTGCGGCGAGCAAGGTGGGAGGGGTATTGGTGTTGGCGGCGGCGGGATTCTTGGTCTATGGGCCGCAGTCGACGTATTGGGCGTTGTGTCCGGCGCTGGTGGGGCGGGAGCGGGCGGGGACGGCGACGGGGTTGATCGACGCGTCGGCCTATGCGTTGGCGGCGTTAGGGCAGTTGTTGATTGGCCGGGTGATCGACACGACGACGTCGGTGGCTTCGGCCTTTGGGGTGATGGCAGGGGCGTGTGTGGTGGGGGCGGTGGCGATTATCCCGGTGCGGAAGTGAGCTTGGGGGTGGCGGATGGGTTCTGGACAGAGGGGAGGGGGCGGTTGATGATGGGGGTGCGGCCGAGGTTGAGGGCTGGGGTTGGGCGTGGAGTCGGGAAGAGCGCAGCGTGTGACAACAGACATCGATATGAATAATCCTGGTGATTTCGTGTTTAAGCGTATTTACAAGGGCGGGGTGAGGGCGTTGATCTTGGATTGGAGCGGGACGACCGCGGATGCGTATGTGATCGCGCCGGCGGTGGTATTTGTGGAGGTGTTCAAGAACCAAGGGGTGGCGATCACCATGGAGGAGGCGCGGGGTCCGATGGGGCTGAGGAAGGATTTGCACATTAAGGCGCTGACGGAGGATCCGGCCATTCGGGAGCGTTGGCGCGGGGTGCATGGGCGGGATCCCGGGGCGGAGGATGTGGCGCGGATGTTTGCGGACTTCGTGCCGGCGCAGTTGGCGTGTTTGCCGCAGTATACGAAGCTCCTGCCCGGTGTGGCGGAGGCGATTCGGCGGGTGCAGGGCCGTGGGATCAAGGTGGGGAGTTCGACGGGGTTTACGCGGTCGATGGTGGACATTTTGGAGCGGGAGGCCAAGGCGCAGGGGTATGTTCCGGACGCCTCGGTGGCGGGGGATGAGGTGGTGCATGGGGCGCGTCCGCGTCCGTTCATGGTGTATCGGAATTTGGATCTGCTGGATGCGTGGCCGATCGAGTCGGTGATCAAGGTGGACGACACGGTGAGCGGGGTGGGGGAGGGGTTGAATGCGGGGTGTTGGGCGGTGGGGGTGGCGCGGTATAGCAATTACATGAACATCAACACGCTGGAGGAGGAGGCGACGTTGTCGGCGGGCGAGATCCAGCGGCGGGTGGAGAAGACGCGGGAGATTCTGCGCAAGGCGGGGGCGCATTACGTGATCGACAGTGTGGCGGAGATCGAGGGGGTGATTGACGATGTGAATGCGCGCTTGGCGCGGGGGGAGCGGCCGTAGCGAGGCGAGGCCTCAGACCGGCCCTGGCGGGGGGCCCGGCTCCGAAGATTTCAGTTTGCGGGCGCCTTGTCGGTCTGACCCTGGACCGGATATTTCACCGCCGACATGTCCCCTCTCCATGAATTATTCATCAGTGCAGAAGTAAGCATACACCCCTCACCCCATCCCTCTCCCCAACCCTTGAAAGCGAAGCGATGGAACGGGGTTGGGGAGAGGGAGAAAGGGAGAGGGGAGCCATCCTGTGTCTGCCTACTTATGCACTCATCAATAAGGCCGAACATGAAGGGGACGGTGGAGGTGAACCTGTCAGCCTGATGGACCGCGGTCGGCGTGGTGCCGCGCCCGAATCGAAAGCGGCGGAGCACCGCCGCACTCCACGACGCTGGCGCGACCGCGCCCACCCCGGGGTGAGGCGAAGCTCTTGGAGTGCGCCATGGAGGTGAACCTGTCACCCTATCTGACTCTCCATGAACCGGAACATGCGTTCGTTGATTTCCAAGCCCTTGCGCATTTCAGGGTTGGGGAGGGACTGGGTGAGGGAGACGGTCTCGTCGATCGACAGACCGTGGCTGTTTTACTTCTGGGGCGGCGGTTTGGGGGTGAGGGCTTCGATTTCGCGGCGGGCGCGGGCGAGTTCGTTGGTGTCGCCGGCGTCGGTGGCAAGGGAGGCGAGCTGTTGGAAGTAGCCGAGGCGGTCGGGGTAATCGGGGAATTCGAGGAGGAAGGCCTGGAACATGTTGAGGCCATCCTGTTCACGGCGGAAGTTGACGAGGAGGCGGGGCAGGCTGAGGAGGAGCCGCATTTTCTGCTGAGGCGACGGGTTGAGGCGGAGGGTGGCCTCGTAATAGTCGATGGCGTCGCCGATCTTGCCGCTGGCTTGGCAGAGGTCGGCGAGTTTTTCTTGGAGGATGGCGCTGCGGGCGGTGAGGGGTTCTTTTTCGAGGAGGTCGATCCACTTGGCGGGCGGGTCCCCTTGGGCGAGGTTCATGTTGACGAGCTTGAGGACCGACCATTCGATGAGGGGGAGCTGGCGGGCTTCGAGTTCGGCGTGTTGCTCGGCGGGTTGTTTGGCGAAGGGGCGGTAGAGGGGGTCGCCGACGACCGTGGTTTGCCAGGAGAGGGAGCCTTGGGCGGCGTAGGCCGCTTCGCCGAAGGTGAAGCCGGCGCCGATCCAGCGGAGGAGGAACATGGCGATGTCAGGGGTGCCTTCGAGGTAGGGTTCGTCGACGCAGCCGAGGCTGACGGTGGCGCCGCGGGCGAGGAGGGGGCCGGTCCAGTGTTGGTGTTCGGTGCGGAGGCGGTGGGCGCTGAAGGAGTGGAGGTGGTAGGCGAAGGCGCCGGGCATGAATTCGACTTTGGGGGGGAGGAAGGGGCCGGAGACATGGCCGTCGTACCAGCCGGCGTAGAGGGCGACGTGGCTGAGGGGGAAGCCGGGGCCGAAGGTTTCGGGGCGGGAGTCGAGGACGGTTTCGAAGCCGGTGCGGCGGGCGATCTCCGCGCTCTTGCGCATCCACTCGTCGCCGAGGGCGTAGGGTCCGTTGGTGAGGCCGCGGCTATCGAAGTAGGCGCGTCCCCACAGTCCGTCGCGTTCGGCTTCGAGGGCCTTGTCGAGGAGGGAGGTGGCCGTTTCGGGGCTGGGACCATCGAGGCGGGCGACGAGGAGGATGCCGTTGGTGGGGTGGAGGAGGGAGCGGTTGGTGACGCCGTAGAACGGGTTGCGGAGAGGGCCGTAGAGGGGGAGGGGTTGGCCGGCGCGCGGGAGGAGGGCCAATTCGCTATCGACGGCGGCTTCGTTGCGTTGGAGTTCGGCGCGGAGTTTCTCCTGGCCTTCTTCCTTGAGTTGGGCGTCTTTGAGGATGCGAACGGGCACGCCATAGCAGAGGACCAGGTAGCGGATGGAAGCTGCGGTGACGCGTCGGCGGACGTCGCCGGGCTGTCCGTTGGTCGAGGGAACGATGTCGCTGGTGAACTCGAGGAGTTGGCGGCGTTCGAGTTCGCGGAGGAGCGGGTTCTGGATTTCCTCGGTGAATTCCTGGCGCGTGACGGTTTCGCTGGTGGCGAGGGGGAGGCCGATGACGTTGTCGTAGGGGACTCCGCGGCGTTCGGCGTAGTGTTGGGCGATGCGGCGGGATTCCGGCACGCGGGAGTTGTAGAGGAGGGCGGCCTCTTGGCCCGGCGCGGGGGGGGCGGCGGGACGGGCGACCGCGGGGAGGAGCAGGCCGGCTAGGAGGATCCAGGGAGGGGGGATGAGGGGCAGGGTGAGCACTAGTCGGAGGAGGTGATGGTGAGGCCGTCGTAGGCAAGCCAGACCTGCGGGGGCAGCTCGGCTTGGTCGGCATCGTGGTCGTAGTCGTGGGTGAGGTGGGTGAGGAAGGTGCGGTGGGCGCCGATGCGGCGGGCGGCGGTGAGGGCTTCGTCGAGGCACATGTGGCTGACGTGGGGACGCCGACGGAGGGCATCGAGGACGGCGATTTCGACGCCGCGGATTTGCTCGATGACGGGAGTGGGGACTTCCTTGCAGTCGCTCAGGTAGGCGAGGCGGCGGCGGGGTCCTTGTTCGAAGAGGTAGCCGTGGACGGTGAGCCGTCCGTGGGGCAGGGGCAGGGGGGAGACGCGCAAGTCGCCGAGGTCAAAGGGGGCATCGACGACGTGGGGTTGGGGGTGGAAATAGCCGCGCGGGATGGGGTCGCCCTGGAAGGCGTAGCGAAAGACCCGGGCGAGGTCCTGCATGGTGGCGGCGTTGGCGTAGATGGGGAGGGGACCACCGCGGAGGTCGCAAAAGCGGCGGCAGTCGTCGAGGCCCATGATGTGATCGGCGTGGCCGTGGGTGAACAGGACGGCGTCGAGCCAGCGGATATTCTCGCGTAGGATTTGGGTGCGGAAGTCGGGGGTGGTGTCGACGACGAGCTTCAGGGCGTCGGTGGCCACGTAGATGGAGGGGCGGGTGCGGTGGTTGCGGGGGTTGGCCAGGAAGGCCGGCGGGTAATCACACCCAATCATGGGGACCCCTTGCGAGGTGCCGGAGCCGAGGAAGCGCAACTCGAACCCCATGACCTAACGGGAAGCTGGGGTGGAGCGTGTTCGGGGGGTGATTCCGCCAACTCGCATAGTGCAATTTTCTTGGGCTCACCCTAGCATGGATTCGGCAATCGGCACGAAAGAAATGCATCCATGTTGAGTACCCTGCGCATTCGCAATTTGGCGCTGGTGGAGGAGACCGCCTTGGAGTTGCCGCGCGGTTTCCTGGCCATCACGGGGGAGACAGGGGCCGGGAAGTCGATCCTGATCGGGGCGCTGAATCTGCTGTTGGGGGAGCGGGCCGACCGGAACCTGATCCGCGCGGGGGCGGAGTCGGGGGTGGTGGAGGGGGTGTTTGACTTGGGGGAGCGGTGCGGCGCGCTGTCGGCCTTCCTGGCCGAGCAAGGGTTGGAGGCGTGCGAGGACGGGCAGTTGGTCCTGAGACGGACGATTACCGGGGCGGGGGCGAGCCGGCAGTTCGTGAATGGCTCGCCCACCACGGTGGCGGTCTTGGCGCGGCTGGGGGAGTGGTTGGTGGACATCCACGGACCGCATGATCACCAGTCGCTCTTGTCGGCGTCTCGGCAGTTGGCGATCGTGGATGCGCTGGCGGGGTTGGAAGGGGCGCGGAAGGCGCTCGGCGCGTTGCTGGAGGAGCGGGCTCGAATCGAGAGGGAACGGGCGTCGTTACTGAACGGGGGGACCGATCACGCCCTCGAGGTGGACCTGTTGCGACACCAGGTGCAGGAGATCGAGAACGCGCGCCTGGATCCGGGGCGCGATGCCGAGGTGGAGCAGGATTTTCAACGGGCAAGCCACTCCGCCCGGCTGCTCGAGGAACTGCAGGTGGCGATGGACTGTTTGGATGGGGACGAGCACTCGTTGATGGCGCGCTCGCGCGGGTTGGGGCGCTCGCTGCTGGAAATGAAACGTCTCGATCCGGCCGCCCAGGGCTTGGTCGAGTTGCACGAGCAGGCGGCCTCGGTCTGGGAGGAGTTGCGCGCGGCCTTGGGACGCTATGCGGACCGGGTGGAGGTGGACCCGGAACGGTGGAGAGTGCTGGAGGAGCGGCTGAACCTGTTGCAGGGCCTCAAACGAAAGTACGGGGGCACGCTCGAGGCGGTGGCCGCGTTCGGGGTGGAAGCACGGCGGCGCCTGGGGCGCCTGGAACGTCGGGAGGAGGAATTGAACCGATTGGGTGAGGAACTCGCCGCGGTGGAGACGCGGTTGCGGGATGCCGCCCGGCGGTTGTCGGCGGCACGGCGTCGGGCCATCCCCGCCCTGGTGACGGCGGTGCGGCGGGAGTTGGCGGACTTGGGCTTTCGCCAGGGCCATTTCGAGGTGCAGTTCGAGGAGGACACCGCTGAGGGGGCGTTGCCGACGGCGTCGGGATGGGATCGGATGGAGTTCTTGTTTGCCCCCAACCCAGGCGAGCCGCCGCGACCGCTGCGCGCCATCGCGTCGTCGGGCGAGATCGCGCGGGTGATGCTGGCACTGAAAACCGTGCTGGCCGCGGAGGATGAGGTGTTGTTGCTGGTGTTCGACGAGGTGGACGCGAATGTGGGAGGCGAGACGGCGCGAGTGGTGGGGGAGAAAATGCGGCGGATCGCGGAACGCCATCAAGTCATTTGTATCACCCATCTGGCACCGGTCGCGGCCTTGGCGGACGGGCATTGTGTGGTAACCAAGGAAGTGCGCGAGGGACGTAGCGTGAGCGAGGTGCGATGGCTGGCGGGGCGGGAGCGGGTGCGGGAGCTGGCGCGGATGCTGGGGGGGCAGGATGGGGCGGCGCTGCGGCATGCAGAGGCGCTGATGCGGCGGGCGGGGGCGGGGGCGGGAGGCAGGGCGGCCGAGGAATCGGAGCGATGACGCGCGCGGGTGGCCGCTTGGGGGGAGAGGGAGAAAGGGAGAGGGATGATCAAGGAGGGGGGGGGCTGGTCTGCAATTAGCCCCTCTTTAAGGCCACATTACCCCTAATTCATTTGCGGTTGAGGGCGCGCTGATACAAACGCACGTCATTAAGTTGAACTCAACGTGAACGTGGAAAGGACTGATATGGGAACAAAGCAACGGATTGGGATCGGCGCCGGGGTGGGGAGGTGGGGTGGGGCGGTGCTCGGGTTGCTCATGGGGGTGGAGGAGCGCGGGTGGGCGCAGGGGTGCGTGGCGGTGCGGGGTGGGGGCACGTGTCCGGCGCACGGGTTCATGCCCGGGGAGGAGATGGTGAAGGCGGGGGATTGGCAGGTAAGCTTGAACTATCGCTGGCTGCATTCGGATCGGCACTTCGTGGGGGACGTGGAACAGACGCATCGGCAGGATCAGGGGACGGAGGTGATCAACGACTCGCATTTTTTTGACCTGGGGTTGACGTATTACTTCACGCCCCGCTGGAGTGCGACGCTGACGTTGCCGTTCGTCTATTCGGATCGGTCGTCGCTGTATGAGCACAAGGGGAACGCGTCGGGGGAGCGCTATACGACGTCGGCGGGTGGGTTAGGGGATTTGCGGTTGGCGGGGTACGGGTGGATATGGAATCCGGACGAGATGCCGCGGGGCAACGTGCAACTGGGGTTGGGGATGAAGGCGCCGACGGGGGATTACGCGGTGACGGACATTTTTCATCGGCCGGCCGGGCCGGTGTTGGATTATGTGGATCAGTCGATTCAGCCTGGGGATGGGGGGTGGGGTTTCACGGTGGAGTTGTATGCGTATCGCGAGTTGGTGCAGCGGACCTATGCGTATCTGCAGGGCTTCTACCTGTTCAATCCGGAGAACATCAACTCGACGCCGACGCGGATTGCGAACCAGCACAGTGCGGATCCGTTTCACTTCATGTCGGTGCCGGACCAGTATATGGGGCGCGGGGGCGTGACCTACGTGGTGGTGCCGAAGGCCGGGTTGAGCATGAGTGTGGGGGCGCGGATTGACGGGGTGCCGTCGGCGGATGTGTTGGGGGACAGCCAGGGGTTTCGGCGGCCTGGGTATGCGGTGTCGATCGAGCCGGGATTGTTGTGGGTGAAGGGGCGGTGGACGGCGGTGTTTTCGGCGCCGGTGGCGGTGTATCGGAACCGGGTGCGGAGCGAACGGGACAAGCTGATGGGGACGCACGGGGACGCGGCGTTTGCGGATTTCTTCGTGACGACGGCGGTGGCGTATCGGTTTTAGCGGGGAGGGGAGACGTACACGGTTCAGGGGTTCGATGCGCGATCTCGATGGGGGACTTCTCTCCCCGCGCCTGAGCTGCCTTCGGCTCTGAACGGCGCGGGGCGAGGGTGGCCGGAGGCCGGGTGAGGGGCCGTCCAAGTTTCGACATGAGAATTCCTGAGGGGGTGTGTGGGCTTGCATTTCCTGGCCGGGGGTGTGTGCTGAGGGGGTGCAACCGCGGTCGGTGTGGTGGGAGAAGGTGGAGTTGACGGCGCTGTTTTTCCTGCATGGGATGGCGCTGGGGGTGTGGTTTGTGCCGTTGAGCCGGGTGCTGGACGCGCACGGGTTGGGGTCGATCAAGCCCTTTGCGTTTGCGACCTCGGCGTTGGCGGCCTTTGTCTCGCCGCTGATTTTCGGGGCGATGGCGGATCGGCAGGCTTCGCCGGTGCGGGTGTTTCGGGGGTTGGCGTTTGCGACGGCGGGGGCGATGGGGTTGGCGACCTGGGCGATTGGGGCGGGTTGGTCGCCGTGGGTGGTGTTGGGGCTGATCCAGGTGCATGCGCTGTGCTCGTCGCCAACGTGGAGTCTGTCGAATGCGATTGTCTTCGCGCGGTTGCAGGATTCGCGGAGGCAGTTTGGTCCGATTCGGGCGATGGCGACGTTGGGGTGGATGTCGGGTTGTTGGCTGGTGAGTGTATTGGGGGCAGATGCGTCGACGGGGGCAGGGTATACCGGCGTGGTGGTATGGGTGGGGGTGGGTGTGTTTACGTATTTGCTGCGCGAGGCGGGGGCGCCGGTGCTGGTGGGCGAGGTGTCCTGGCGGGAGCGGTTGGGGTTGGATGCGTTGTCATTGTTCAAGCATCCGGATCATCGGGTGGTATTTATGACGGCGGCCTTGTTTGCTATCCCGCTGGCGGCGTTCTACCCGTATACGCCGGTGCAGATGCAGGCGTTGGGGTTGGAGCGGACGGCGGCGTGGTTGAGTGTGGGGCAGGTGTCGGAGGTGGTGGCGTTGTTTGCCTTGGGGGCGGTATTGGGGCGATGGCGGTTGAAGTGGATTTTGGTGGCCGGGTTGGTGTTTGGGGTGGTGCGGTTTGCGTTGTGTGCGTTGGACGGTCGTGGGTGGTTGATGCTGGGGGTGGCGTTGCACGGGTGTTCGTTCACGCTGGTGTTTATCACGGCGCAGATCTACTTGGACCAGCGGGTGGAGGCGGCCTGGCGGGCGCGGGCGCAGGCTTTGATGTCCTTGATGGCGAGCGGGCTGGGGAACTTGCTGGGGTATTTGGGCAACGGTTGGTGGTTCGGGGCGTGCACGGGGCCCGAGGGAACGCGGTGGACGTTGTTTTGGGGGGTGCTCTCTCTGGCCGTGGGCGGGGTGCTGGTCTATTTCCTGGCGGTTTACCAGGGGCGGACGCGGCGGGAGTAGAGGAGGGCAGGGAACAGTGGGGCAGGGAACAGGGAAGTAGGGAAGTAGGGAAGTAGGGAACAGGGAACAGGGAACGGGGAACAGGGGGCAGGGAGGGGCGGGGGTTAGGGAAGCATGAGGAGGCGGAAGTAGGCTTCGGCTTGCTGGGTGTCGCTGGGGGGGATGATCTCGATCGTCAGGCCCGTTCCAACGATGTCCTCGAGGCATGGGCTCCAGGCGCCGGGCAGGCGGGGGGTGGTTTCCAGACGGTAGGTCTTCCCGTCCACGCTCGCGAACCGCAGGACGAGACCGCCAGGGCTCCAGAACCAGTCGGCCAGAGCCACAGTATCTGGAGCGTCGTCATCCAGGATGGTGCCGACGGCCTCGCGCACGGAGAGCACGGCTCCGTCGGACTGAGTTAGGAGGAGCGTGAACGTCTCGTCGGGTTCGGTCAAACGGTCTCCGAGGATGGGGATGGGCAGGGCGAGGCTGGTGGCGCCGGGCGGAAAGACGAGCATCCCGGTCCGGGCGAGGTAGTCGAGGTTGGCGGAGGCGGAGCCTGGTTGGGTGGTGAATTCTGCGCGGACAGGGTCCTGGCTGGGGGAGGAGAGGGTGAGGTCGAAGGGCAGGTCGGTGGCGCCGCGGTGGCCTTCGGGGATCGACGCCGGTTTGACCGCGAGGAGGCGGTCGTCGTCGTCGACGATGGTGATCTTGATGTGGGATCGGGCCAAGGTGGCGTTTTGGGGGTTGAAGAGTTCGACGAAGAAGAAGCGGTCGGGCTGCGGTTGGGCATTGCCGAGGATACTGGCGGCGCGAACCGCTTGGTTCGTCCGGTTGGGCCCAATGACGACGAGGTTGGTCCAGGCACGGAAGTCGCGGCCTGCGCTGGCGGTGCCGTCGATGGCGCGAAACGAGACGTTAGCCCCCAATGGGGATGCGGCGGTTGCGATCACGTTGAGGAAGGCGTCCATCGGCGAGTCGCCTTCCGCGATGCGGAGGTCGTGGGCGTAGAGGACGGGGATGGAGACGACGGTGAGGGGGACGGAGTCGTGGTTGTTGCTTGGGGAAGGGTCGAGTTCGTTGGCTTGGACAGAGAGGGTGGCATTGAACACGCCGGCTTCGACGCCTTGGAGCGTGAGGTTGAGTTGGCGGATGGCATTGCTGGGCAGGTCGCCCATGGTGCAGGTGACGGTGCCGTTGGAGATCAGGCACGTACCTTGGGAGGCGTTGGCATCCTGGATGATGAAGCCGGCGGGAACGGAGAAGCGGATTTGAACTCCCGTGGCGGGCCAGGGTCCGCGGTTGCGGGCATAGAGGGTGAGAGGGGTGGAGGCGTGCAGGAGGTTGGAGCGGATGGGGATAGACGGCTCCAGACGCAGGTCGGCGGTGGGTGGGGTGACGAGGTCGGGTCGCAGCACGAAGGCTCTCCCATGATCGGTGAGGCAGGCGATCCCGTGGGAGCCCAGGAGGATGAGGCGTTGTTCGTATCCCAGCCCAGGGCGGAATGGGATTGACCAGATTTCGGCGCCGGTGGCGAGGTGGAAGGCCCGGAGGAAGAGCGGTTCGGAGTTGGGGGTGAGGCCTCCGAAGTAGTAGACCCGATCATGGGCTGGGTCTGGGGCCACGACGCCGGAGGCGGGGAACACGGTGGTGGGCAGGCCGTTCACTGGGTCGAGGGTGCGACCATCGGTCAAAAACACCTGTCCCCCTGCGGCGACGACGTCGCCGCCATAGCCGGGGAGCAAGGGTCCTACTCGCGCCAGGCCTTCCGGGCGGGCGGCGACGCGTTGGAATCCACTGGGAGACGTGGTGGCGAGGTGGGTGGGGTCGGTGAAGGCGAGTCGGAAGTAGCTGGCATAGGGGTCGAGGGGGTCGACGGTGATGGGGCGAGGCTGGCCGTCATCGAACAGGGCCAGGGCTGATTGGTAGTCGGCCCGGCCCCCTCGGGCCACAGCGAGGGTGGAGGCTTGTCCTGGCATCACGGCCATGTCTTGGACGAAGTAAGGGGAGGAGGGGGCGTCGGGCGCTTCGAGGGGGAACCGCAGGTCCACTTCGCGCCGGGTCAGGTCGACGCGGATGACACCGCCGGTGGAGACAACGGCCGCGTAGGCATAGCGGCCGTCGTCGGACACGGCCAGCCTTCCAAGTGGTTCGCCAGCGGCGACGTGGTAGGCGGGGGCGAGGGTGACGAGGTCCAGCGCGACCAAGTGTCGTTGCCATGCATCGACGTGGTCGTCTGCGGCCGCCAGGAGGGTTTGGCGGACGGGATCGTAGGCGAGATCTCGGGCGTGGAGAGGGAGTTCGTCGACGAGGTTGACGGTGTCCTGGGCGAGCAGGTTGAGCAGGACGAGCCTGGAATCGTTGCCGGGGTTGGGATCCAGGTAATGCGCTTCGACGTTGAGGTCGCTGAGGAACAAGCCGCCCACGGCTTCGGTGATGGTCAGGCGGACACGGGTCGCCGCCCCAGCGGGCAGGCTTTCCAGGGTGACGCGGTAGTTGGACTCCTCGAGGGCGGACGTTCCCTGGGGCGTTTCCACGGAGGACACGACGGTTCCGGGACGGAGGGTGCCGGTGAGGATGGGAGCCAGGGCGGTGGCCGGTCCGGCGTTGGAGACCGTCAGCGTGACTTCCGCCGGCGTCCCCGGTGGCAGGGCTGGCTGGGACACGAAGGAACGGACGATCACATCGGCGACGGGGACGGGAGGAATGCTGACGGGGGTCGTGGTGGTGTTGTTGCCGGGGACCGGGTCGGAGGAGGCGGTGGTGGCGTGGGCCACGGCGGCGAGGGCTGCGGATTGGAGGACCGTGACGGTGACGAGCAGTTCGGCGGTCTCGCCTGCGCTGAGGTTACCGACCGTCCACACGACGTGTTCGGGAGCGAGGCGTGCGGTTCCCTGGCTGGGCAGGAGTCCCGCGAGGGAGACCTCTGGGGGATAGCGGTTGGTGACGACGATGCCGAGGCTGGGGGCGGGGCCCAGGTTGGTGACCCGGCAGGAGAAGGTCACGGTTTGGCCGATCGCCGCCTCCGTCCGCGAGGCGGTTTGCCGCACTTCGAGGTCCGCCTCGTTCAACGGGACCAACCGATCGGTGTTGATGACGATCACCTGTCCCTCGCTCGTTCGGAAGGCGAGTCGACGAGGTCCACAGCGCACGAGGTTTGCGGGCGTCCCGCGGACGCCGGGCACCCGGGCGGCCCATAATGGCAGCAGGGTCAGGGGATCGAAGGCCGTCAGCAACCAGGCACTGCCGTTCGAGTTCAGGTAATACACGATTCCGGTGGCGGGGTCGGTTTCCACCGGTCCCATAATCGGAAGCATGGCCAAGCGAGTCATGGTCGCCGGGTTCGCGACGGCGCCGACGTCGGAGAAGAGCCGTCCGGCGAGGTATTTGAAGTCGCTGGTCATGGGCGTTCCGGGTGCGGGTGGCCGGGCCAACAGGTCGGCCAACGCCTGGACCGAGATCCCTTGTTCGTCCACCTGCAGGCGCAGCAGTTCTCCTCGAGGATACTCGCCGCCGAGGCGGAAGAATCGTCCGGGAACCTCGGGATCGGCTAACAGCCGGCCGGCGATGGTATCGGAGGGGGTGCGTCGGATGGCGGCGCCGTTCTCGTAGAGGGCGATGTCGTTTTGGGGGCCGGCTCGTCCGACGAGAATGCCATTGGGGAAGGCGGGGAGCCCGGCGAGGTCGATGACTCCGTGCGGCTGCGCGTGCACATCGACCACCGGGAAGTCGAGGTCTTGCACATTCGCCGCGAGGTCGTATCGGCGGACATGGTAGTCAGGGGTTTGCGGGATCCGATCGTGGTCGAAGGCGGCGTAGAGGTAGGCGTGGTTGGCGGAGAGGGCCAGGAGGTCGCAGCGATGTCCGAGGGGCAGGGCAACGGTGGGTTGACCGGTGGCCAGGTCGAGGCTTTGGAGGTTGTGAGTGGGCTGGCCGTCGATGGATTCGGTCGTGAACCACAGCCGATGGCGGACGCTGTCGTAGACTAGGGCCTGGGCCTGGGTGGGGTATTCGGTGACGGCAGGGGGCTGGGGTTCGGGGGACACCGTTGTGGATACCCGGGAGAGGCCGTTGCTGGGGTTCACGCCGTTGACGATGAGCCAGGCGATGTTTTCGAGAGTGCCAGGCTGGGTGGGGGTCAACAGGAGGGAAGCCTCCGCCGCGCCTCCTGCCGCCAGCGATCCGAGCGTGCACATGACGACGCCGTTGGTCGCGAGAAAGGTCCCTTGTGTTAGGCGCACGGACTCGAGTTGGACGCCGGCAGGGAGGACGTTGAACAACTGCACCTGCTCGACGGTGTTCGGTCCTGGGTTGGAAACGGCCAAGGTGCAGTAGGAGAGGATTCCGACCTTCCAGGGTCGCGCCTCGAGGGTCGAGGCGAACGACACCTTTGCGGGGGCGGGTGGGCGCAGGAAGTGGGGTTCCACGACGAGGAAGCGGTTGGTGCTGGTGGTGATGGCGAGCCGATTGCCGCCGCAGCGTAGGAGGCGCTGGGTCTGTCCGGGGCCGGGCGGCAACCGAAGCGATCCCATGGCGGCGAACGTGAACAGGTCGCAGGCCTGGATTTCGTTGCCGTTGAGGAAGAACACTTGGCCGAGGGAGGGATCCGGGGCGGGCCAGCCCTCGGTGGGGTATCCGCCCACGCGACGAAAATCGGGAGGGAAGAAGACGGATCCGTTGGCGCCGACGAGGAGGCCGCTGGCTGGTGCGAGGCGGCCCGGAAAGCCTGGGTGGGTGTGCTTGACGGTGAGGCCGCTGGGCCCGACTTCCAGCCGTCGCACGCCCCCAGCGGGGTCATCCTGGGAAAGGAACAACTCGGTGGCGGAACCGAGGGAGGCGAGCGAGCCGCCGGTCCAGGGGCCGGTGAACGTCACGCGCGGTGGGCTGAGGAGTCCGGCGCGGTAGAGGGCGAGGCCGGCGGGATCGCCCGAGGGGCCGCGCACGATCACGGCACTTGGGTCGCCTGGCACCACGAGCAATTCGACGGGGCCGGTGTTGGGGTCGTGGTCCCGGACGTTGAACTGGGAGCGGACGGTCAGGCTGTCCAATTCGACGCGAATGACGCCTCCGGTGGAGGCCAGCGCGGCATAGAGGGTTTGGCCGTTGTCGGAGAGGGCAAGGGACTGAGGGGCCAAGGGGAGGGGCAGGCGTCGGGTGACTTGGCGGCTGGCGGGATCGATCTCGAGGATGGCGCGTCGATCGGCCCCGCTGCCGTCGCGTGCGGCCGCCCAGAGACGGCCGCGTGCGGGGTCGAAGACGGCGTCGGCGATCGAGAGGTCGGATTGGCCGCCGGCGAGGACGTCGAGGTGGGCGCTCGTTCCGGAATGACCCGCCAAGTCATCGAAGGTGAGGACGAGCGCGCGGCCCGGGGCTTGGAAGATGACATTCGCCTGCCAGGTGGTGTTGGTGAAGCGGCCGAGGAGGTTGAAAGAGAGAGGCACGGGGCCGTCCGGGCCCACGGCGGTTACGTGGAGTTCGCCCGGGGCTGCCGCCACGGTGCCGCCGCTGGCGTTATAGCAGGTCACGGTCAGGACGAGGGAACGGTGCGCGAACTCGACCGCGCCGAGCCCGCTCAGGCCGAAGTGGTGCAGGTCGTTGTCGGTTACCGTGAGGGTGTAGGTGACGCTGGTGATGCCAGGTCCGGAGACTCGGAGGCCGACGCTGACATCGCTGAGAGCGAGCGAATCGTCGGGTGTGACCAGGGCGAAGGACGCCGACCTCTGGCCCGCAGGGATGGTGACGGTCGGGGGGACGACCAAGCGGTCCGGCGCGGTGCTGGTGAGGGTTACGACCAGGTCTTGCGTGAGGGTTTGGGGGGCGGTGACGGTTGCGAGGACATTGGTGCTCCCCTCGGCCAGCATCGAGGGAACAGAGAGCGTCAGCAGCAGGGTTTCGTCGTCGCGGAACTCGGCTTGAGCGGGGGCGGGCGGCCAACCGGCGACGGCGGCGGTTACGGTAACGGTGAGATTGCCCTGGCGGTTCGTGTTTTGGGGCATAACCAGGGTGAATTCGGTTCGGGAGAGGCCGGTGGGGACGGTGACCGACGTGGGGACATGGACGAGGTCGGGTTGATCGGAGGCCAGGGCGACGGTGAGGTTGGTGGCAGTCGCCCGGCTCAGTTCGACCACGCCGGCCTTCAGGCGGACGGTCCCTTCGTAGAGGACTCGAGGGAGCAAGACGTTCAGGGTCACCGGTTCATCATCCAGGTTGACGACGGTGGTGTGGGCTGGTTCATAGCCGGGCGCGGTGGCGGTGAGGAGGACTTCCTGGGGTCCGTCCACGGCCGTGTCATCGAAGTTGGCGATGGAGAAGGGGGTCTGGGTGGTTCCGGCCGGGAGGGTCAGGGAGGTGGGGGGGGCGACCTCCGACGGTTGGCTGGAGGTTAGGGTGACGATCAGGTCGGTGTCCGGCGCCTGAGCGGCGGTGAGCGTGGCGGGGCCGTGGGCGCCCGGGTTGGCCTCGGTGGTTTGCCTGGGCGCGAGCAAGGTGAGAGCGGGCCGGGGGGCGACGAGGAGGGGGTCGCTTTGGCCGGTAAGGCCGAGGCCATCGTGGAGGCGGAGGAGCACATGAGTGCCCGCTTCGGCCACGGTGAGGTTCCCTGACCATTGGCCGGCGGCGAACCGGACCCGATTGGGGGTGACGGCGAGGTAGCGGAGGCCGGAAGTCCAGGGCCATTGCAGCCGGGGGTTGAGGGCTCCGAAGCTGTTGGTTGCGGCGACCCAGTCGGAGGCCGTGTGGTGGTCGGCCGCTCCGGTTCGCTGATAGCTCAAGGAGGGTCGGTTGTTTCCGGGGATGGGGCGGCCGATCCACTCGTCCGCGCCGACGAGATCCGGGTCTTGGATCAAGCCGTGGAAGGATCGGATGGCGAAGAAGGAGTCGACCGGTTGGTGGCGGGAATCGAAGAGCCGGACGGCGCAGTAATAGAAACTGTCCGCCGGTCCCCATCGGAGCTGCAGGCCACCGTGGACGGCGGGCCACTGGCCTGGGTAGGGGCCCAGGCCCCAGAGGGTGAAGAGACTTTGTGGCGGGCAGACGGACTGGGGAGGCAGGGTGAACGTGATTTTGGGGGCGGGCCAGGTGTCGCCGTCGTAGAGCACGACTTGCCATCCGCTGACGTCGACCGGGGTGTCTCCTACGTTGGTGAATTCCACCCTCTCGAAGTTGATGGTTTCGACCTCGGTGATGAGCACGGTGGCGGGCGGTGCGGGGGCCACGGCGTCGATCCAGACTTCCCCTTCGAACTCCGCGAGGAGGCTGCCATCGGAGCGTTCGGCGCGCGCCTGGGCGGGGACGGTTTCCCCTGCGCGAAGCACGGGGGGCAGCGGTCCCCAGTGGAAGCGATCGGGCGAGGCGGCCTGAGGGTGCAACCACAGGGAGGCGAGCAGGAGCAGGGCGAGGGATTCGCGCCAACGGCAGGGCATCCTCCCCGGTCGCCCAGGCTGAGGTTTCATGGTTCCTTCTAGTGGAAACGCGACGTGTTCGCAACCGATTTCAGCAGGAATGCTAATTCTGAAAGGGAGAGGGTCCTCGCCCTCGCGGTTTAATCGCCGAGGCCGAGGGTTTGGAAGCGGTGGTTGACTTCTTTGAGGTGGAAATCGAGGGAGCAGAGTTGGTCGAGTTCGCCGGGTTGGAAGTGGCGGGCGACGTCGGGGGAGTGGCGGAGGACGTCGAGGAAATCGGCGTCGTCGCGGCCGGCGTGTTTGACCTGCCAGGTTTGCATGGCGGCTTCCTGGACGAGCTGGTAGGCGTCTTCGCGGGTGAGGCCTTTGCGGATGAGGGCGAGGAGGACGGTTTGGCTATTCCACATGCCGAGGCTGAGGTTGAGGTTGCGGCGCATGTTGTCGGGGTAGACTTGGAGGCCGTCGAGGAGGCGGGCGAGGAGGCCGAGCATGTAATCGAGGAGGGTGCAGGAATCGGGGAAGATGATGCGTTCGACGCTGCTGTGGCTGATATCGCGTTCGTGCCAGAGGGCGACGTTTTCGAGGGCGGCGAGGGCGTTGCTGCGGAGGACGCGGGCGAGGCCGGTGAGGCGTTCCCAGGTGATGGGGTTGCGTTTATGGGGCATGGCGCTGCTGCCCTTCTGGCCTTTGGCGAAGGGTTCTTCGGCTTCGAGGACTTCGGTGCGTTGGAGGTGGCGGAATTCGACGGCCCAGCGTTCGAGGCTGGCGCCGACGAGGGCGAGCATGGTTTGGAATTCGGCGTGGATATCGCGTTGGACGATTTGGGTGGCGATGGGGGCAGGGCGGAGGCCGAGGCGGGCGCAGACGGTTTGTTCGACGCGGGGGGAGAGGTGGGCGCTGGTGCCTACGGCGCCGGAGATTTTCCCGACGGCGGCCACGTCGCGGGCACGGCGGAGGCGGTCCTCGGCGCGGCCGAACTCGTCGTACATGAGGGCGAGTTTGAGTCCGAAGGTGGTGGGTTCGGCGTGGATGCCGTGGCTGCGGCCGATGCAAGGGGTGAGTTTGTGTTCGCGGGCGCGGCGGGCGATGATGGGGCGGACTTCCTGGAGGGCGCGGAGGAGGAGGTCGGCGCTGGCCGTCATTTGGACGGCGTAGGCGGTATCGCCGACGTCGCTGCTGGTGAGGCCGAAGTGGAACCAGCGGCTGGCGGGGTCGTTGATTTTCTCGGCGACGGCGGTGGTGAAGGCGATGACGTCGTGGTTGAGGGTTTTTTCGAGTTCGCGTTGGCGGGCGACGAGGCCGGGGAGATCGGCGAGCCAGGACTCGCAGGCGGACTTGATTTTCGCGAAGTCGGGGGCGGGGACGACGCCTTCGGCGACGAGGGCTTCGCTGGCGAGGAGTTCGATTTGGAGCCAGATGCGGAGTTTGTTTTCGTCGGTCCAGACGGCCCGCATGGCGGGGCGGGAGTAACGTGTGATCATGCGGGACGGAGCATAGTGTGGCGCGGTTGGGGGCGTCGAGCGGGGAGCGGCGGACCCCAATGGACGAGTCAGCCGAAGCACGGCACTTCATTCAACCGCAGAGATCGCAAAGCTCGCAGAGAAAGGAGGTTCTGATGGAAGGGCTTCTCACCCGCTGGGTATGGGTGTCGATCGCTTCAAGATCTTGTCCGTCTTTGAGTTCTTTGAGTTCTCTGCGGTTCAATTGCCTTTTCCAGGGTCAGCGCCTGGATTCGACCGCGGATCTCGGGGAGGGCGCGGATGGAGGGATGGTTGCGGTGCTATGCGGTCGAGGGCCACGCACTGCGTTGGGTCGATGACGCCCGAAGAAGCGCGAGTCGCCGTCCGGTCGGCCATCCGTGCAATCCGTGGCGGCTCGAGGGTCCGTCGTCGCGGATCAGGGGGAGACCCGGGGACGGCTCAGCGTTTGCTCATTTTGGCGCGGGCCTGCTCGAGGATACGGCGTTCGCGCGGGGTGAGGCTTTGGATGCCGTGGGCGGAGATTTTGTCGAGGATGGGGTCGACCTCGCGGCTGATGAATTCGGCGGGGGGGAGGTCCTCGAAGGGAGGGGCGGGTTCGGCCTTTTGCCAGAAGGTGCGTCCGGAGGCGCGGGTGCGGACGAGTTCGCGTCGTGGCGGGGGTGGCGTGCGTCGGCGGAAGGCGGCGAGGAGGTCCACGGAGTGGAGGTTGTAGCGGAGGTAGGCGAGGCCGAGGAGGAGGCCTCCGAGGTGGGCGGCGTGGGCGATCCCTTGATCGGAGGGGACGAGGATGAAGAAGGCGGCGATGACGAGGGAGGCGACGAGGAGGTGGCGGGCTTTGACGGGGAGGACGAAGAAGAGGAGGACGACGCCATCGGGTTCGAGGAGGCAATAGGAGGCGAAGAGGGCGAAGACGCCGGCGGAGGCGCCGACGGTATCGTGTCCGAAGAGGGTGGGGAGGGCGACGCCGAGGAGGGCCTGGAGGAGGCCGCCGGCGAGGCCGCCGCCGAAGTAGATTCTGAGCATGTTGGCGGGGCCGAGGCGTTCCTCGACGACCCGTCCGAAGAAGTAGAGTCCGACGCAATTAAAGAGGCAGTGGATCAAGCCGCCGTGGAGGAACTGGAAGGTGACGAGTTGCCAGAGGTAGCCGTGGGTGAGGGAGGTGGGGCTGAGGGCCAGCCATTTGCGTTCGTTGAAGCCGAGGTAGACCAGGTTGATCTGCTGGAGGGCGAAGGCGGCGATGAGGAGGATGATGAGGATGACGGTGGCGGACCTCTGCGAGGAGCGGAAGTCGTCGCGCATGTAGTAACGGTCACCGATCACGGCAAAGCCAGATTAGGCGGATCGGGGGCTTTTTTCAATCGGAAAGGGTGAAAGCGGGAGGGTCCATTGGCCTTGAACGGGTCCGCCCCGCTCGCGAGGGTGGTGTCTCCGAAATAGCTACACCTTCGCGGGCTTGGATTTTGGGTGGAGGCGAGGCGCGAGCGACGAGCATACCCGTCAGGGGTCTGTGAGGCTCAGTCGGTCGAGTATCGCTGGGGATACGCTCCCTCCTTCGCGCCTGGCCCCACGCCCATTCTGGCGCAACGAAGGTATGGCTATTTCGGAGACACCACACTAAGGTCCTCCTCATCAGTCGTTCGACCATGAGTTCACCACGAAGGACACGAAGGACACGAAGGGTGATGGGT
>CAZVRY010000120.1:0-6065 GCA_964629545.1 uncultured Verrucomicrobiota bacterium
GGGGGGGGGGGGGGGGGGGGGGGGGGGGGGGGGGGGGGGGGGGGGGCCCCCCGGCCGGCGGTGGGGGGGGGGGGGGGGGCCCGGGGGGGGGGGGTTGGAGGCGCTGGAGCGATTTTTCGGGGCGATGCCGGCGGACAGTGGGATGGCGTTTGTGGTGATTCAGCATTTATCGCCGGACTTCAAGAGTTTGATGGACGAGTTGCTGGCGCGGCGGACGCGGATGGCGATTGAGCGGGTGACGGAGCCGATGGAGGTGAGGCGGGACACGATCTACTTATTGCCGCCGCGGAAGGAGATGATGATGGAGGGGGATCGGTTATTGGTGGTGGACAAGCCGACAGACCACACCTTGAGCATGCCGATCAACACCTTTTTCCGGTCATTGGCGCGGGAGCAGGGGGAGCGGGCGGTCGCGATCGTGTTTTCGGGGACGGGCTCGGATGGGAGCAAGGGGGTGCGGGAGGTGCACGATGCGGGGGGGTTGGTGTTGGTGCAGAGTGAGGAGACGGCGAAGTTTGACGGGATGCCGCGGAGCGCGTTGGCGACAGGTTTGGTGGCGGCGGTGTTGGCGCCGGAGGAGATGCCGGCGGCCTTGGGACGGCACGCCGCGCAGTTGGGGACGGAGGATCGGCCGGTCGAGGGGGGAGGGGAGGCGGCGTTGGCGGGGGAAGGGTTGCCGGCGTTATTCGATCGGCTGCGGGAGGTGTATCAGTTGGATTTTGGCTTTTACAAGCCTGGGACGGTGACGCGGCGGATCGAGCGGCGGGCGGCGATCCTGCATTTACGGGATGTGGAGCAGTATTGCCGGCATGCGTTGGGGGATGCGGCGGAGTTGGAGATATTGTATAAGGACCTGCTGATTGGGGTGACGCGGTTTTTCCGGGATGCGGAGGCGTTTGGGGTGATGGGGGAGAAGGTGGTGCCGGAGTTGGTGGAGGGTTTGGGGGCGGAGGAAGAGTTGCGGGTGTGGGTGCCTGGGTGTGCGACGGGGGAGGAGGCGTATTCGCTGGGGATCTTGTTGTTGGAGGAGTTCGATCGGCGTGGGCGGGTGCCGTCGTTGAAGATCTTCGCGACGGACATGCATCGGGACTCGTTGCGGGTGGCTGGGGAGGGGTTGTATTTGGAGGAGGCGTTGGAGGCGTTGACGCCGGCGCAGGTGGAGCAGTTTTTTGTGCGGGAGGGGGATGGGCGGATGCGGGTGGTGCCGCGGTTGCGGAAGGTGGTGGTCTTTTCGCCGCACAACGTGTTGCGGGACACGCCGTTTGCGCGGATTGACCTGGTGAGTTGCCGGAACTTGTTGATTTACTTTCGGCAGGCGGCGCAGACGCGGGCATTGACGGCGTTTCATTTTTCGTTGCGGTTGAGGGGGGTATTGTTTTTGGGACCGAGCGAATCGACGGGGGAGTTGGAGAATCACTTCGAGGTGGTGGATCGGCGGTGGAAGGTGTATCGGAAGGTGGGGGATGTCCGGTTGCCGTTGCAATTGGGGCTGCATTTGCCGCGGCCCGTGGAGGCGGCAGGGGCGGTGGCGGCTCATCCGGATCAGCGGCTCCATCGCGCTTACGATGCGTTACTGGGCCGGTTTGTGCCGACGGGGGTGTTGGTGAATGGGCAGCGGGAGTTGGTGCATTTATTTGGGTCGGCCGGGCGTTTTCTGCGGGCCCCGGCGGGCCGGTTGTCGTTGGACGTGGTGTCGATGTGCCAGGGGGATTTGCGGGTGGCGGTGTCGTCGGCGATTCAGAACGTGTTGAAGCGTGGGCAGAAGGTGGTGTTCAAGTCGATTCGCGTGCCGGTGGACGGGGCGGAGACGGTGTTTGACGTGACGGCGGAGCCGATCCCGGACCGGATCTCCGGGGCGGTGTTCGTGTTGGTGTTGTTTTCGGAGGAGCGTCCGCGGGTGGCGATGCCGACGTCACCGGTGCAGGAGTTGGCGTCGCGGGACGAGGAGCGGCAGCGGTTGGTGCAGTTGGAGGCGGATTTGCAGCAGAGCCGGGAGTCGTTGCAGACGGCGGTGGAGGAGTTGGAGTCGACGAACGAGGAGTTGCAGGCCAGCAACGAGGAATTGCTTTCGAGCAACGAGGAACTGCAGAGCACCAACGAGGAGCTGCATTCGGTCAACGAGGAGCTTTACAGTGTTAATGCGGAGAACCAGGCGAAGATCCGGGAGTTGAACGCGACGACGGCGGATCTGCGCAACTTGATGAGTGCGACGGAGGTGGGGATCGTGTTCACGGATGCGGAGTTGCGGGTGCGGTTATTCACCCCTGGGGCGACGGCGTTATTCAATTTGCTGCCCCAGGATGTGGGTCGGGATTTGCGGCACATCACGTCGTTGGTGGTGGACGACGATGTGTTTGCGGAGTTGGAGCGAGTGCGGGTGTCGCGGGAGGGGGAGGCGCGGTCAGTGGAGACGCGGGATGGGCGTCAATTCTTGCGTCAGGTCAAGCCGTATGAGGATCAGGCGCAGGATGCGGCGGGATTTGTCCTGACGTTTGTGGAGGTGACGGACCTGGTGCGGGCGGGGGAGGCGTTGCGCGCGAGCGAGGAGCAATTCCGGTTGATTACGGAGGGGACGCCGTCGGCGGTGGTGATGGTGAACGAGGCTGGGGTGATTGAGCATGCGAATCCGCAGACGCGGGGGGTATTGGGGTATGAGCCTGGCGAGCTGGTGGGGCGTTCGATCGACGTGTTGGTGCCTGCGGAGGCGCGGGAGCGGCACGGGAGTTTGTTCTTGCAGTATTGCGCGCGGCCGGAGGCGCGGACGATGGCGCAGGGCCGGGAGTTGCGGGCGGTGCGTCGTGGGGGCGAGGTGGTGCCGGTGGAGATTGGGCTCAGCCCGATTCGGTTGCGGGGTCGGCTGTATGTGGTGGCGTTCATCACGGACATCACGTTGCGGAAGCGGGCGGAGGCAGCGGTCAAGGAGGGGGAGGAGCGGTTTCGTCGGATGGCGAACGATGCGCCGGTGATGATCTGGCTGGCGGAGGCGGGGGGTGGGCGGACGTTTTTCAACGACACGTGGTTGCGGTTTCGGGGGCGGAGGATGGAGGAGGAGGTGGGGGACGGGTGGCAGGAGGGGTTGCATCCGGAGGGGGGGGAGGGGTTTTTGCGGGCGTATCGGGAGGCGTGTCGGCGTGGGGAGGGTTTGGACTTGGAGTATCGGCTGCGGCGTGCGGATGGGACGTATGCGTGGATGGTGACGCGGGGATCGCCTCGGATTGGGGAGGGGGGGGTGGTGTTGGGGTTGATTGGGTGTTGCACGGACATTACGGCGCAGAAGCAGATGGCGGAGGAGCGGCGGCGGATCGAGGAGAAGTTGCAGGAGACGGCGAAGCTGGAGAGTTTGGGGGTCTTGGCTGGGGGGATTGCGCATGATTTCAACAACATCTTGACCGGGATATTGGGGAATGTGGGATTGGCGATGATGGAGTTGCCGGCGGGGTCGCCGCTGCAGGAGACGTTGACGGCGGTGCGGGAGGCGGGGTGGCGGGCGAGCGAGTTGTGCAAGCAGATGCTCGCGTATTCCGGGCGTGGGCGGTTTGTGTTGAAGCAGGTGGAGTTGGGGTGGTTGGTGAGGGACACGACGAATCTGGTGCATGCGGCGGTGCGGAAGAACGTGCGGTTGGAGCTGGACTTGGAGGCGGGGCTGCCGGTGGTGGAGGTGGACGTTTCGCAGATTCAGCAGGTCTTGATGAACTTGGTGATTAACGCCTCGGAGGCGATTGGGGAGCGTGGGGGGGTGGTGCGGATCAGGACGGGGCGGGGGCAGGAGGGGATGTTGGGGCAGGGCATGGAGGTGGTGGCGCCAAGCCGGCCGCTCGGCGAGTATGTCTATCTGGAGGTATCGGACAATGGCTGTGGGATTGCGGTGGACAGTCTGAAGCGGATCTTCGATCCCTTCTACACGACGAAGTTTACGGGGCGGGGTTTAGGGTTGGCGGCGGTGATGGGGATTGTGAGGGGGCATCGTGGGGCGTTGTATGTGGCGACCGAGTTAGGGAAGGGAACCGTGTTTCGGTTCTATCTGCCGAGCCGCGAGGGGGTCGCGGAGCCGGTGGGGGTGTTATCGCGGTCGGTGGAGTTCTGGCGTGGCGAGGGTGGGGTGTTGGTGGTGGATGACGAGGCGATGGTGCGGGAGACGCTGGTGCGGATTCTGGAGCGGGCGGGGTTTAGGTGTGTGGCGGTGGCGGATGGTCTGGAGGCGGTGGCGCGATTTCGGGCGGGTCCGGCGGACTTTCGGTTGGTGATCTTGGATCTGACCATGCCGGGGATGGACGGGGCGCAGACCTTCGAGGAGTTGCGGCGGTTGGATCCCGGGGTGAGGGTGTTGCTGGTGAGCGGGTTCAACGAGAAGGAGGCGGTGGGGCGATTCGCGGGGGTGGCGCCGGCGAGGTTCTTGCAGAAGCCGGTTGTGCCGGAGGGGTTATTGGAGGCGGTGCGTGGGGTGTTGGAAGGGGGGGCGTAAGGAGATGAGACCGATGCAGAGAACCGGGTGCGGCCTTCGGGCAGTGGCGATGTGGGGGGCGGGTTGGTTGTTGGCGGGTGCGGCGGGGTGGGGGCAAGAGCTGTTGCCCAATGGAGGGTTTGAGTCGGGCGGGGTTCGACCGACGGGGTGGCGGTTGGCGGGGGCGGAGGGTGGGTGGACCTCGGGCGGGGTTCGAGGTCAGCGGTGTTTGGTAGTGGAGGGGAACGGGGCCGGTTCCGGGGCGTGGCGGGAGTTGGGGAGTTCGGCCCAGCCGGCGACGGTTTACCGGTTGCGGTTTTGGGGTCGACGCGAGGTTGGGGCGACGGGGGGGACGGCGGTGAGCGGGCCGAGCCGGGTGAACAGGGATTACACGCTGGATGCGGTCTGGCGGGAGTATGGGCATGTGTTCAGGACGCCGGATGACGGGGCGGACTTTGTGCGGCTGGGTCAGTGGGAGGTAAAGGGGAAGGTCGCCTTTGACGAGGTGAGCCTAGTGCCGGCGTGGCCGGTGCATGCGGCGGTGCCGGGGGTGGGGACGTTGGGGGAGGCGGAGACGGTGATGGGAGGGGTTTATCGGTTCGAGCCGAACTTCGAGTGGCGCGGTGCGAATGTGCATCGGCCGTTGGTTTCGTTTACCGGGGGATTCAATTCCGGGCGCTGGTTATTTCCCGGCGGGGCGGAGCTGGTTTACCGGTTTCGGGTGGGTGACGTGGCCCAGGAGGGGGCGTGGGTGCAGGCAGGCATTTTGAACTATGTGGCCGGGTCGCTGGTGGTGGAGGTTGGGCGGGACGGGGTGACCTGGACGGGGTTGGGCGAGTTGGATGGGGCGAGCGTGACGGGGCGGTTCGAGGTGCCGTCGTCGTTGTTGCCGGCTGCGCAATTGTACGTGCGGTTACGCCAGACGCGGGCGGACGGGCACTTGCAGATGCAGGTCTTGCGGTACGAGGCGAGGCTGGCCGGGCGCGAGTTGGAGGGGAGTGGGAGCACGCATTTTGTGGAGGTGTTGGAGCGCGACCCTGCTGTGGCGATTCGGCCGGTGGACATGCGGGTGCCGGATGCGCGGGGGGACTGCCGGTTGGAGATGGAGGTGTCGAATCGGGGCCCGGACCGCCTGAAGTTGCGGGGCCAGATGGGAAGCGACCAGCGGCGGGCGGGGGGCGAGGTGAGTTTGGCGTTGGAGGCGGGGCAGAGCGGCCGGCTGGTTTTGACCAGTGCGATGCCTGCGACGGGGAGTTTTCAGAATGCGGTGCGGTTGGTGACGGGTCGCCGGGTGCTGATGGAAGGAGTGGTCGAGGTTCGCCCGGGGTTGCTGCAGGACGTTGGGTATGGGAGGCGGCTGCGGGGGGTGCGCGGGTTGGAGGTGTGGTGGTGCGAGAGTGGGTGGAAGGTGGGCCGGGAACGTGGGCTGCCGCGTGAGGAAGGGGTGGCGCCGGTCGTGGTGCGCGCGGCGCGGGGGGAGGAAGAGGCGGTGCAGGTCGTGTTGCGGCCGGCGGGGGCGATGGAGTTGACGGGGTGTCGGACGGAGGGAGAGGGGGGGAAGGTGGGGGAGGCGGTGGAGGTGCGGGTGGAGGCGGTGGGGGAGGGGGAGGTGTCGCAGCCGACG